>JAEFAM010000009.1 GCA_016287565.1 Clostridia bacterium | reverse complement strand
CAGAGAGAACGGTAAGCGTAACGGCAGATGGGAAGTGTTGGTGACAATATGATTAAAACTGTAGAAATTGTGAGCTTATCAAGTGGGATCATCGGTGAAACGTTTGCAGCGCATGAACTGAAGATTGGTGTTAAGCGGTTGGAATCCATGGGACTACAGGTGAAGTTTTCAAAGAATGCTCTTAAGGGAATAGAGTATATTAAAAAGCATCCTGAAGATAGAGCGTCGGATCTGTTGGATGCATATGCCGATCCTGATGTAGATATGATTCTGTGTGCGATCGGCGGAGATGATACTTATCGTTTGCTTCCTTATCTGTTCGAAAATGATGAACTTGAGAAGGCTGTAAATGATAAGATATTCCTTGGCTTTTCGGATACCACGATCAACCATCTGATGCTGCACAAGCTTGGCATAAAGACATTCTATGGACAGTCGTTTTTGGCCGATCTTTGCGAACTGGATTCGGATATGCTTCCCTACAGCAAAAAGTATTTTGAAGAATTGATCCAGACAGGGAAGATAAAAGAAATCCATCCAAGTGATGTCTGGTATGAAGAAAGAACTGCATTTGACGAAACCCAGATTGGACAACCAAGAATAAAGCACAAAAACACAGGGTATGAGCTTCTTCAAGGACCGGCGGTATTTGAAGGGAAAATCCTGGGCGGATGTATTGATTCGATATTTGACATTTTTAATGGCGAACGCTATGCAGACATGCCTGTCTTATGTGAGAAATACCACATCTTTCCGAATGCGGATGCCTGGAAGGGGCATATACTTTTGCTGGAGTCAAGTGAAGAAAAACCTTCTCCTGAGAAGTACCGTCAGACGCTGGAATATCTGAAGGAAAGAGGAGTGTTTCAAAACATTTCCGGCTTGCTGGTAGGAAAACCGATGGATGAAACGTATTCTGAAGAATATAAGGAATTGCTGATATCTGCCATAGATGATCCTTTAATTCCGGTTCTCTGTAATGTGAACATCGGTCATGCGACACCGAGGTGCATTATCCCGTTTGGTGTAAATGCATCAGTGGATGCTAATGAGCAAGTGATACGGTTTGAATAATAATCCTGCATCGCATAGGATTTATATTCCTCGTAGATTATGACGCTGAAGCAGATGACAATGTGTTGCTCAACGAAAACGACGTCGAAACGGTAGTATTGATGACAAAGAAATCAACAAATCGGAGCTTGTGGAGGAGAGCATGAAATATAAAGGAACGCTTGTTGTGGTTAAAGACTGCGGCCACGCTCTGAAATTTTACCATGACATGTTTGGACTTCAACTTCTGCATGATAACGACGGTAACATGGAACTGGCAGGAGGATTGTACCTACAGGAAGCCAAATACTGGGAGATGTTTTTGCAAAAGAGTATAACTTCAAGAAGCAACAGTACGGAACTGTATTTTGAAGAGGCTGATATAGACGCTTTTGTTGAGAAGCTGGAAAAGCTATATCCGAAAACTGAGTATGTAAATCGACTTATGACACACAGCTGGGGGCAACGAGTTGTCAGATTTTATGATCCGGACGGGAATTTGATCGAAGTAGGAACTCCTGTGTGATGGCGAATATTATTACCGCTATTAGAATTGTTTGCAGTATAGCTTTGCTGTTCTTTCCTGGGTTTTCACCAGCGTTTTATACTCTGTACATCGTTGCGGGAATCAGCGACATATTAGATGGTACAGTAGCGAGGAAGACGGGAACCATCAGTGAATTTGGATCAAAACTGGATACAGTCGCTGATTTTGTTTTGATACTCTGTTGCCTGATAAAGCTGATCCCAATCCTGCACATCCCGACATGGCTTATCATCTGGCTCATCGTGATTGCTGCAATCAAAGCGATCAACCTAATATCCGGGTATGTTCTCCGAAAGGAGATCGTTGTTTTACATACTGTAATGAACAGAGTGACAGGCATACTGCTGTTTGCGCTTCCGCTGACGTTATCATTCATTAATCTGAATTACAGCGGAACTATCGTCTGCGCTGTGGCAACGTTTGCGGCTATACAGGAAGGGCATCTGATCAGGACAGAAGCAGAGAAAAACGCCCCATGAAATGGGAGTTTAACGAGGAGAAACGGAATACAATGTTTGATGTTGAAGAGTATATAAAAAAGCTGATTAGCGAGTGTAAAAACGCCTTCGCTGAACGATTGTTGTATATCGGACTTCAAGGCAGCTATATGCGCGAGGAAGCGACCGAAAAAAGCGACATAGACGTGATGATCATCCTGGAAGACTTTTCCGTTGAGGATATGGACGTGTACCGGGAGCTCCTGAAGAGGATCGGAAATGATGAAAAGTCCTGCGGGTTCATTTGCGGCAGAGAAGAAATGATGTGTTGGAATCCTCTTGAGGTTTGCCAGCTGCGCCATACAACAAAAAATTTGTACGGCGCATTGAAAGACTTCCTTCCGTCCGCAACACGGGAAGACGAGATCAACTACGTCAAGCTGAGTCTGGGAAATCTGTATCACGAACTCTGCCATCGCTATATTCATTCGAACAGGGAACGGAATATTGCGGCATTTCGCGGAACATGCAAAAATGCATTTTTCCTGATCCAGAATCTGCATTTTTTGGAGAGCGGATCTTTTGTGGTAAGAAAAGGAGAACTCAAGGAACAGGTATCCGAAGAGGACCGCGTCATCCTTGAGTTATCAGAATTGCCGGATGATTATGACTACGATATGGCATTTCGGCTCATGTTTTGCTGGTGTCAGAGCGTATTCGAGCGGACAAGTCTGATTCAATAGACAACGTCAAATTCCTGTTTGCAGGAATAAAAATGATTCCGGCAAGCCGGTATTCGCGGGACAGATCTGAGCAGTAAATGACAGGACATTTATCGCTTTTAGTGATATAATGTTTTTTTCAGAAAAAGGAGGATCGACAGATGGAGTGGTTTTTCTGATTTTAAACCGGCTTGTAATATGATATAATCATAAAGACGATTTATTATCTGCGGAGGACATGATCATGCTTGACCGGGAATTGACAGATAAAGCAGAAGCGTTTTTAAAGTGTAAATTCGACGAAGCCATATACCTGAACGAGCATCCAGATGCCAAAGCCTACAGGATAGAGCACACTTACCGGGTGGCGAACATAGGCCGGGAGATCGCGCAGAAAGAAGGATTCAATGAGACCGAGATGGTCATTGCCTGCCTGCTGCACGATATATCCTACTGCGAAGAATTCGAAGAAAGCGGATGGGTTGAGCACGGACGGCGAGCTGCAATTATTGCCCGGCCGTTTCTGACGGAGCTGGGGCTCGCGGAAGACCGCGTCAACGACATCTGCTACGGGATCGCCATCCACGTTGACGACAAGGCGGATTTTGACGGAGAAAGGACTCCCTTCGCGCTTTCCGTCGGTGACGCGGACAACATCGACCGCTTCGACGTGTACAGGATCCATGAAACACTTTGCGGCGACGGTTTTCTCGGTATGACTTTTGAGGAAAAACTGCAATATTGCCGGAAACGCCTTGCCAGGCTGCGCGAACTGATCGATATGCAAATGGGAACGAAAACAGCCGGTGAGCTTTGGAGATCCCGCCTGTCATTCTACGTATCTTTTTATGAAAAGCTTGCAGGGCAGCTTGAGCGCAGCGAACGAGTGCTCGGCTGACGAGCTGAAAACGAGAGGCAAATTTACCAATTTGAACCGCGATCCGGAGAGGTAAAAATGAGTTTACTTGAAGATTACTACAACAGCAGAGACGAAGAGAATCGGCTCCTGTCACAGCATGGACAGGTCGAATATCTGACCACTATGAAATATATCCACGAATGCCTTTCCGCGTTTGCTTCTCCAACCGTTCTGGAAGTAGGCGCGGGGACCGGCAGGTACAGCGTCGCGCTCGCAAAGGAGGGTTATTCCGTAACGGCGGTAGAACTGGTGCAGCACAATCTGGACGTTTTAAGATCGAAACTTGACGGCAGCGAACCGATCACGGCCGTACAGGGCAATGCGCTGGATCTGTCGGTATTTAAGGACAGATCTTTCGACGTGACGATGCTGTTAGGCCCGATGTACCACCTTTACACTTTAGAGGACAAAAAACAGGCGCTGGCCGAAGCGGTGCGCGTTACAAAGCCGGGAGGATATATACTTGTCGCCTACTGTATGAACGAACCCACTGTAATTCAGTACGTATTTCTGGGGAACCATCTCGACGACGTTTTGAAAACCGATCTGTTGACGGACGACTGGCATTGCAAGAGCGAACCGAAAGAAATATTCGAGCTGGTCCGGACAGAAGACATTGCGCTGATCGATTCCGGGTTCCCTGTTGACAGGATCAAACTGGTGGCAACAGACGGCGCGGCGCATTATTTTAGAGAGTTTTTTGACGAAATGGACGATGAAACCTTCGCGAAATGGATGGAATATCATTTTGCGACCTGCGAACGTCAGGATCTGGTGGGAGCGTCCAATCACACTCTCGACGTTTTGAAAGTCCGCTGCTAGAATTATTTTTACAGAAAACAGGAACCGTTTTGATGATACAGCCAAGGAGAGAAAGAACATGAAACGCTTTAAACGATCCGCCGTTTTCCTTCTGATAACGATACTGCTGATCTCGGTATCCGCCTGCGATAACCAAAGCGCGCCGCTGCCGTCTGGAGATCCAAACAACCAGGCGGGTCCGGCCACCGAAAACGTCCCGCAAGAGGGCGTTGCGACCAGCGAAGGCTTAGAGATGGTAAAATTGACGGATTCGTATATGGTGGCCGGGATCGGGATCTGCGAGGATAAAGATATAGTCATCCCCTCCGTTTACAAGGGATTGCCCGTCACCGCCATCGGGTCCAACGCATTCGTTTATGAACATATCACCGGCGTTTATATTCCCGGATCGGTAACAAAGATCGGAAGCTGCGCCTTTCAGGACTGCCACGAACTGGCCAGGGTGACCCTCTGCGAAGGACTGGAGATCATCAAAGACTATGCGTTCAACACCTGTTCCGCTCTGGAGGAAGTAACGTTCCCGTCAACGCTTACGAAGATCGAATGGAACGCTTTCTTTGAATGCAACTCATTGAAAAAAATCACTTTCCTCGGCAATACGGATCTTGAAGGCGACGCCTTCGACGACTGCAACGCTCTCAAGGAAGTCTATTTCCTGGGGACGGACGGTCGTAAGTACAATATAGGCAGCTGCGCTTTCACCGATACCGGCATAGAAAGGATCGCCTTCTCCGAAGGGCTCGAAATAATAGAAGACGGCGCGTTCTTCGCCGTAATCACGCTTAAAGAGGTATTCATACCGTCAACGGTCACGAGCATCGACAACACCGCGTTCGCCTGTTCAGGCCTTGAACAGATCTATTATGCCGGAACGCCGGACCAATGGGGAAAGATAAAATGCGTAGTCAGCGAGTACGACATATACGAAAATCCGATACTCACAAAAGCGGTGATATATAACAGTGAAAAACCGGATTTCTGACGAAAACGATCAAATAACGTTCCTGCTCCAAGGGGTGAGATACGATGTTTAAATGCGACTGTTCAAACCTTCGGCTTTCTTTTAACGAATTTCATAACGTGGAAGCAAACAATATGCCGGAATACGGTGAATTCTGCCTGCTTGAATTAAAGGACGGCCGGTATACGGGAGGAGAATGGACACCAAAGAACTACCGCGACAAGAGATCCGTTGCCGGAAAATTTATACGCGGAACGGCAGACACCGTTGACGTCTCCGAAGTGGCGAAATGGCACTCTCTTGACCGGTACGATCTTACGAACTGCCTGGAGGAAGAGGATATAAATCTGATCAATCTCGGGCCCCGGGACGAGGGCGTTTACACCGTAAGGTTCAAAGATTTCAAGTCATTTAAGGACAATGCTTTTCCGAAGTCCGAACAGTACTGCCTTCTTATCTTAAATAACGGATGCCTGGCGTCCGGCAGATGGGACCGGTGGTCCGGTGAAAAAGGCGGAACTTTTATATACGCGCCTGCGCTCGCCAGCCACAGCATGAAAGAAGTATGGGCATGGACGCCCTTAAGTTCCGACGACACGTTCGAACAGGAGGAAGAAGAGGAAAGAGAAAGAAAGCGCGAAGAAGAACTTAACAGATCACCCTCGACCGATCCTGTAAAATTCAAATACGGCACGGATATCAACGTTTATTATGAAAAAGCGCTGGAAAAGCTTCGCAGGGATTATCCGTGGGCAACGGTTACACAGATGAAAAAGCGGACTCCGTACATTATAACGCCGCTTCACGGACGATACGTTTTCGGGCAGGACAACGGCACGTTTATGGACTCGAAAGTGATCGAGGAATGGACCGATGGCAATACCGCCGACGAATTTATTGACTATCTGTGCGAATATACGTCGGAAGCCGTAAAGGACTCCGATCCGGCAGTAAAATTCAGGCTCGGCCTTGACGTTGACGTGTATCTGAAGAAGGCCTTCGACAACGTAAAAAAAGATTACCGCTGGCTCGACGAAAAGACCGTCTCCGGGGGCTGGCATTACGGGATAAAGCAGGTGGAAGGAGACTGGGAATTCATAAGGTGGCTGGATGACGAAGACGATATTACGGTTATGGATTGCAGCTCCGCGGAAAGGTTTATAGAAAACGTGGAGCACGATTATCAGAACGAAGCGCTGAGAGCCAATCATGTAGTGGCTAAATACGCGGTCCCCATAGGATCGCTCCCCTCCGGCAGCGCAGACCTGAACGGATGGCATCTGGAACATTATATATTCTCGAAAATGCGCACAGGCGACTACAAGGTAAACGTTCAGGCGGGAGACCGGGTGACCGGCGGATCGAGAGAGTTCTTCATCCCCCCCTGTTGCTTCGAAGCAGGTACGTATGAAGAGTTCCTGGACCGCTACCTGGAGATCGTTCCGAGCCACTCGTTCGGACTGAATAAAGAAGATCTGCTTTCAGACAAGAAGCTGGAAAAATTCCTCGGATATTGACGGGTCTGATCAAACGGAACAGACCAGAAAGGATCTCACCATGAAAACAGCTATAAGATTCTTTACCAGATCAAAGAAGGGCAACACCTTGAAACTGGCGAAAGCCGTTTCGGAAGCCATCGGCGCAGAAGCCGTCGACGTTTCGGTCGACCTTGCCGAAAGCGTGGACAAACTGTTTCTGATCAACGCGATGTACGCCGCAGACGTTGACGCGGAAGTCAAAAATTTCCTTGCCAGAAACAGGGACAACATCGGCGAGATAGTAAATATGAACACATCCGCGTCCGGCGCTTCCACCTGGAAAGCAGTAAAAAGAGCGGCGGATCAGCTGGGGATAGCGCTCAGTGGCAAAGAATTCCATTGCCGCGGGTCCTGGATATTCATCAACAAGGGGCTTCCCTCCGCTGACGATCTTAACAGGGCAAAAGGATTTGCTTCTTCCGTTTTAGAGGAATAAGCGGTCGAGGCAGAATAAAGCAGACCGGCTGCCAGGTTCGAGCCCACGGTAGGTATGAAATCCGTGAGGAATGCTCTGGAAGCGGCAATAAAAGGCCGGCCTCTTGAATGAGGCCGGCGGCTGCTATCCGGATATCGTATCACATTCAGTCCGGTCTATCCTCGATGATCGTCGCTCTGTTTCCCGAACGTCCGTAATACTTTTCTATGCCTCCGTAGCCTGTTATCAGTTTGTTTTCTTTCGTCTTTTTTATAAAATTCGAAAGCCTCTTCTCGAACTCCGCCGGTCTTTTCCGCGCGGCGTCAATATAAGCCACCCGGATCCGTTTGTACGGCTCTGCAAACGCTTCGAAATTTGCCCTGACCTCCGCGTCCCGGCTGACGGCGTCAATTATGTCTTCCGGGTATACGTACGGTTCCTTGATCAGTTCCGCTACCGACTCTCTGATCTTGGGGTGTATCATTCCCTGCCCGTCAAGCCAGATAAGCCTTTCGATATTTGGCCTGGAATACGCGCTGCCTTTTTTGCGAGGCGTGAAGCGTCGCAGCTGGTGGGTCTCGTCCAGAGTTCCGGCTCTGCCGTCGATCCAGCCGAAGCAAAGCGCTTCTTCCACGGCGTCGTTGTACGTGACTCCCTTCTCTCCGGAATCCGCAGACGGGAAAACGAACCAGGCCTCTGTTTCCGATTCGAAATGCGCTGAAAGCCAGGTGCGCCACTCCGAGCGGTCTGTGCAACTGACGATATTGACGAATACCTTTTCACCCATGATAATCACGCTATTTCTTCGAAACGCGTCGGTTTGCAGCTTCCAGAAAACGCCGGAGCATGGCGTTGCCCGTCAACTGCTCCCGCAGCCGCTCCGGGAATCTGTCTGCGAATCCTTCCACCGTAAGCCCCGCATAAAAGTTTCGTGGCAGCTCGGACGCGTACTCTCCCCCGCCGTAGCTCCCGGCTGAACTTCCGGGCGTAAACACGTTGTGATGTATGTCCGGAGCCCCTTTCACGTGGAAACGCAGCGTAATTATATCCCTCTCTTTATGTACCTCGTCAACGTCCGTAGCCAGCGGGATGTCGCAATGGAGAAACTTCAATTTCTTTTCCGTGGCAAATTCTTCCGCAAACGTTTCGTACTCGCCGCGGATCAGTACCCTGCGCTTTCTGAACCGCATCTCCAGTTCTTCGGAAACGTGGACCGAGATCACTGAGCGGCTTAATATCAGGCAATCTATATTGGGAAACGATTCCAGATAGCCTTCTTCCAAAGAGGTTATCCCCTCTGTGACGCTGAGAACATTATAATCCTCCTGCCAGTTTTCGCTTTCGGGCCGCACCTCCGAATCCTCACGAAGCAGGGGCCCATTGCCTTCCACTTCCAGAAGTCCGCTGTAGTGATTGATATATACGACATCTTTGTTGTGCTTTGAAAAATACATAAGGAGCCTCCGTCAGTCTTCCGACGCAGAAAACAGTTCTTCCACGATCTCCTCGGCCTCGGGAAGCATCTTGTACAGTACGTAAAAGCGGACTCTTTCGAGCAGCAGGCCCGTTCTTAACGCCAGTCCCGCTCCCAGCACGTTTTTTTCGACGAACGGTATCCCCTTCTGCCGGAGCACGTCCGCCAGCATGCCGCTCCAGATCATTTCTTTCTCGGTGAGGAAACACAGGTCGTCCGGCTCCACGGTCCGTTTGCTTTTTCTCCCGCATTTCGGGCAGCGTTCTTCCTCGAACGCAAGGCAGCATATCTCGCAATATTGAAGCATATCGTTACCTCCCTGATCGTTTACCGTCGTTGTCCGTCCGCGCCTTTCACGGCATTCCCATTCCTTTTTCAGGATCGCATATTGATACGTGTTTTCATAGCGCGGAGTACCCTCCGGCCCGTTGACGAATGAAACGAATTCCTTAAACAGTCCTTCCCTGCGCATTCCCAGTTTTTCACACAGTTTCTGACTTTGAAGGTTTGTATCTTCGGTATAGGCGTAAATGCGTCGTATGCCTTTATCACTGAACAGATAGTCGAAATATGCCTCTGCAGCCTCGAACGCGTATCCTTTTCCCTGGTATTCGGCATTCAGCATCCAGCAGGGACTGAACGTGTCTTTTATCTCGTCCTCCGGGTCGCTGGATTCCGGCTCACCGAACAACTCTCCGATAACTTTTCCGGAGGATCTGAGGGCGATGGCAAGATAATATTCTTTTTCCTCCATGCGTTTCCTGGCAGCGTCAACGGCCTCTTCCACGGAACCGAGCTTCATACTGTTAAAGCAGTTCACTTGAGGCGATCTCAGATACTCGAAAATGTCCGCGGCATCGGCGGCAACGAAAGGACGAAGTATCAGCCTTTCCGTTTCTATTATCGCCGGAAGCGCAGCAGCCAGCCTCTCCTTAAGCAATTCGTATCTCTGCCGTTTTTCTTCTTTAGCGAAATGGGCCTCGCGTGTCTGTTCGCAGCTGTCTGAGTAGTCCAGCCTTACGTCTCCGAACTGCTGGCTGGTAAGGTCGAAAACGCAGTCGCCGACCACGTTGAAGCAATGATAATTGCCGTCGCCGAGGGGAACTCCCTTTACTTCTCCTCCGAACAGATCCTGCACCAGGAAAGCGGTAATGGAACATTGACCGAGAGTTTTGTTCTGCTCTGACCAGCCGCTTCGCATCCTGGGAGCGCAGGTCTCGGCGGTCCAGATATCAGAAAGCAGATCGTACATATCCCGCGGCGTAAGGCCGTGTCTTTCTCTTACGTCGGCTGTTTCCCAGCCGTAAAAACCATACTCTTTCATATTCGCTCCTGTCATCCGTCTGTCTTTAAATCGTTAAGTCTTTCCGCCCTATGAGCCATGAAAAGGCCTTCGCCGTCCTGATATCAGGCTCTTTAAAGTGGTTGCCCTGGTTCCATTCCAGTACGCAGTCCGTTCCGGCGGCCTTTAATATGTCATACAGTTCCCGGATCCGGTCTCCTACCGTTGCCATCACCGGGTTTCTGGTCTTTTCTTCCCTGTCGCCCAGGCTGAGATATACGGCGCTGCAGCGCGGTCTCAAGCTTTTTGCAAAGTTTATGAATCCCGGAAACCACACAGACGGAGAAGCAGCGGCGATCCCCGAAAAAGCGGATGTCCGGTATGACGCCCAGAGCGCGAAAAGTCCGGCAAGCGAATACCCTCCCAGGTAATACGTTTTCCCCTGTGCTCCGGTCAATTCCAGCAATTCTTCCAAAGTATCTGGCGCGCCGCTGCCGAATTTTTCATTGCCGAACACCGCCGGAGCTTCCCAGGGAGACAGGTCAACGTTCCAGTCGCGTACCTTGGCGGCAACCAGGCGGAGATCCGCCCCGGTGGTTGCGCGTATTGTCCTGAATTCGTTTTCGATCCCGGCCAGATCGTAATCGTCGACCGGCTGAATCAGAACGATATGAGCTTCCCAGTTTCCGAATTCGTATTTATCCATTGAAGGACGGCCTTTCTCCTTTGCCTGTAATTGTCCGCGGACCTAAAAAACAGGCGCTCCCGAGACTGTTTCAGGAGCGCCCCGCGTCATTAACGTCAATTATCAGTTATACAGAGTCTGCCACTTTTCGTTGGCCTTTTTCTCCATCTGATTGAACACGGTCTGAGCGTCTGCGACGCCGTTGATGATCCTTACGAAGGCGCTGGTCATATTTTCGTTGGAGAAGATGTCAGCGATCTCAACGGGAGCGAAAAGCACCGTGTTGCAGGGCCTGGTCTCGTCGGGATACGAAACGAGGGCGGCGTAATTCTTGTCGGTCCACTCGGTCCCGGCGCCCTTCCAGAAGTCTTCTTCAGCCAGCGATTTGAGCACCGGAACGTTGCCGCCGGTCTGTCCCTGGTATGCCATCTGCCCTTCGGTGGTGAGGAAGAACAGGGCGAAAGCCGCCGCGGTATCGGGATTGGCGGTCCTGTTGTAAACTACGTATCCTGTGGCGCCGGTTGAAACGTTGTGATTCGGGAAAGCCGGGAAAGGACACATATCCCAGTCGATCTTGAGATTGTCGTACTGCCTTCCGTAAGTGAACAGCCAGGACATGCCGTTGAAGGTCTTGAAACAGACGTAGGCCATATTGTCCGTACCGTCTCCGAAGCCGTAGCTGATGGCGTTTATCTGGCCTGAAATGTCTTCGGGGAACAGCCAGCCTTCCTGAACGCCTGTGACGATCTCGTTGATCCCCTGCATTACCTCATTGCTGGAGGCTATGGAGACCTTGTGCTCGATGTTGTTGATCCACTCTCCTCCGAAGCCCTGGAAGAACATTGGCCATACGGGCTCCCACCAGATCTTCAGGGAAGCGCCCGAGCGCATCACTTTTCCGTTCTCTATGACGGTGACCCTTTTGCACACGTCCTTGAAATCTTCCCAGGAATAGGCGTATGAATTATCGAAATCTATTCCGGCGCTTTCCAGTATCGTGGCATTGTATATAAGTATCTGCTCGGCTATGGCTCTGGGAGCCATGTAAAGCCTGCCTTCGACTTTTCCGCATTCCAGTGCGCCGGTGAAAACGTCGCCCAGGTCGATGTTAAGCGGCTTCAGATAAGAGTCGAGAGGCATCAGCGCGTTGTGGGTCTTCTGGTATTCGGTGCAGTCGATGGGATCCACCCAGAACACGTCGCCTATGTCACCTGAGGAGATGCGGGTGGCAAACGAAGATCTGGAGCCTTTCTGGAACAGCACGGTGGTGCCCGGATATTTGCTCGTAAAGGCGCTTATGATATTTCTGGGCGCCATCTCGTCCGCCTCCGAAAGGTCGTCGGTGACCGTAAAAGTAATGGTGCCGCGTATGTTCAGATCGTTTACGGTGGCGTTCTGGTCCACGTCTCCCGTCTGAACTTTTTTGCCTATGCAACCCATAAGGCCGGCAATCATAAACACGGTCAGGACAAGTGCGGCGGTCTTCAGTGCAATGCTTTTAGTCCGGTCCTTCTTCATCTGTCGTCAACCTCCCTCGCTCGGTTTCGATAATTACGGTCCGGCTTCTATCTGTTCGTCGAATCGATTATATACCATTGACTGCAGTTTTTCAAGGTAGATCTGTTCAAATAAGTACCGTTTTTGCCGATATCCCCCTTGAAATCCACTCTGCCGATTTTATACAATAACCGTCGGAATTTCATTTTTAGCGGGGTAATTGACAATGAATGGCGAAAATAGTCCTCTAACGATTGAAAGAGCAAAAGAATTGAACGATTCCCGGGTGACCGAAAGCCACCTCATCATCCACGCGAAGAACGTTATGTACGCCATGGGAGCCATGGCGGATCATTTCGGAGAAGACCGGGAGCATTGGATGGCAGTAGGTTATCTTCACGATTACGATTACGAAAAATATCCTGACGAACATCTTAAACACACCGAAAAGGAACTGCTGACAGAAGGTGTCTGCGAACAGGACGTAAGAGCCATAATGAGCCACGGCTACGGCCACTGCACCGACGTAAAGCCGGAAACGAATATGGAAAAGAGCCTGTACACCGTCGACGAGCTCACCGGCATCATACAGGCCTGCGCCAGAATGCGGCCAAACGGCATTTCCGACCTCGAGGTCAAAAGTTTTATGAAAAAGTTCAAGGACAGAAAATTTGCGGCCAAGTGCGACAGAGATCTCATCATTAAAGGCTGCGATATGCTGGGTATGGACGTCTCGGAAGTTGCCCGGATCTGCATAGACGGAATGAAACCCTACGCAGGAGATATCGAACTCCTCGGTACGGGAGCGTTATGAAACTGGTCAAGGAACGGATCCTGTTTATTATCGCCGTGGTGCTTTACGGCACCATTGGAATGTTTTTGCGGTTCGTCGACCTGCCCAGCGAGGCGGTAGCGTTTTACAGAGGATTCATAGGCGTACTGGTGCTGCTGCTTTTCAGGCTCGCGCGGCGGGAAAAACCGGACTTTCGGGCGATGAGGGACAATCTGCTCTGGCTTCTGCTCTCGGGAGTTGCGCTGGGGTTCAACTGGATCTTCCTGTTCGCGGCGTACGTCAACACCACGGTGGCCATTGCCAGCCTCTGCAACTATATGGCGCCGGTCATCGTGATCGCGCTGACTCCCCTTGTGCTGAAAGAAAAACTGGACCCTCGCAAGATCCCCTGCATTGCCGCTGCGCTTGTGGGCATCATACTGGTCTCTGGGATAATCGGAGGCAAGGTAGGAAGTCCCCTGGGGATCGTTTTCGGGCTGTCCGGAGCCTGCTGCTTCGCGTTCATCGTTTTCTGCAACCGCAAGATGAAGGGCATCCCGGCGATGGACAGAGCTACGGTGCAGCTGGCTCTGTCGGCGCTCACGGTCCTTCCCTATATGCTTATCAAAAGCGGCGGCATGCTTCCCCTTCCTGACCTGCGTTCAGGCCTCATAGTGCTTATGCTGGGCGTGCTGCAGACCGGCGTGGCATACTGTTTCTACTTCAACGGAATGGCAAAGCTGCCGGTGCAGACGGTGGCGATCCTGGGATATCTGGAACCCGTGGTCTCGGTACTGTGCTCCGTCATCTTCTTAAAAGAGCCTTTGGGCATAGCGGGATGGATCGGAGCCGCGCTCATAATTGCCGCCGCCCTGGTCAGCGAACTGATGCCCGAGAGGACTTCTGCGGAATAAAACAGACACGCTGCGGCTTTTATTGAAGTCACAAAAAAAGGCCCCGCCTTCAGTCCGGCGAGGCCATTTTACGTTCTGAATGAAACTCGAAGTATCACTTCTTCTTAAAGATCAGTCTCCACAGGAAGATGATCAGGCAGGCGCCGGCGATAGACAGAATGATGCTCATCACCCATCCGCCTCCTATGCCGATAAAGCTGCCCAGCCAGCCGCCAAGAGCGCCGCCCAGGATGCCGAGAATGATATTGCGCAAAAGGCTGCCTTCGCTCTTCATAAGTTTTCCCGCGATCCAGCCGGAAAGCGCGCCTATAAGTACCGCTACAAGAATTTTCCAGAGCATATTTGTCCTCCCCTTTTCAGTGCTTGATCTGGTTGTCTACGCACTCAATTTTCGCTCAAATTATAGCAAATCATTCGTTATTTCGCAACGCCTCCTTTTAAAGGTGGAATTATCGGGCCGTATCGGTTATAATTGACGCCGGAATGCAGAGGACCTGATGAGGTGAGTGGATTGACCGGAAACGAAGCAAAAGATGAAATGATCGAGATAAGGAAAGTTGACAACGGCACGGAGCTGAAAGATATGCTTAAAAGCTTCGTTGACTGCTGTTCCTGGATCGAGGTCAGGGACCACGTTTCCCGCCTGATCGGGCAATGGGGCTTCACTGGCTGGGAGACGCCTTTCGCTGCGATGGCAGGCGGCAGGATCGTGGGTATGGCAACGATAATGCGGTCGGATTACTACCCTCTCCCGGATATTTTTCCCTGGATCTCCACCGTGTTCGTGACGGAAGAATACAGGGGCCGCAGGATCAGTGAAAAGCTGATCGATCGTGCCAACGAATATGCTAAAAAGTGCGGCTTTACCAGGACCTACATTCCTTCCGAATATACGGGCCTGTATGAAAAATACGGATACACGTACTTGAAAGATATTACGAATTACGGAGGCGGCACCGACCGGCTGTACGTAAAAGAACTTGAATGACCGGGACAATTATATGAAGCTGCTTTTGGAACTTTTTCTTACGTTTGCGAAGATCGGCCTTTTCACCTTCGGCGGCGGATACGCCATGCTCCCGCTGATAGAGAACATCTGCGTCGGAAAAAAAGGCTGGATCACCCACGAAGAAATGGCGCATATAACGGTGATCGCCGAATCCACTCCCGGGCCTGTGGCCATCAACTGCGCCACGTACGTGGGACTAAAGAAGAAGGGACTTCCCGGCGCCGTAGCCGCAACCCTGGGAGTGATACTCCCCTCTTTCGTTATCATATTGATCATATCGTTTTTCATCGACCGGTTCCTCGAGATCAAATGGGTTGCCAGCGCGTTTCGCGGGATCAAGATCGCCGTAGGCATTCTGATCATTGACGCCTCGATACGGCTGATGTCCAAAATGGACAGGAAACCTCTGCACGCCGTTGTCCTGGCGGTATCTTTCGCCGCGGTGATGCTTATCAATATATTCGCTCTTAGCGTTTCCACGATCGTGCTGATGCTTCTGGCGGCATTGACCGGAACTGTGGTTTATCTTATAAAGCGAAGAGCGGAAAAGGAGGCTTCCGAATGATCCTCCTGGAACTGTTGATCGGTTTTCTCGAGATAGGGCTGTTTTCTTTCGGAGGCGCCTACGGGGCGATCCCTCTCATAAGGGACGTGGTGCTTCAGTTCGGATGGCTGGAAGAAGAAAAGCTTTCATATATGATCGCCGTCAGCGAGAGCACCCCGGGACCAATTATGGTCAATATGGCCACGTACGTTGGCAGCGTCAAGGCAGGCGTTCCAGGCGCGATCGTTGCCACGCTGGCGGTGACGCTTCCCGCTTTCCTGATAGTGGTATTGTTGACGCTTCTCTTGAAAAATCTTGCCTCCCGCGGCATATACAAAACGGTGATCGGCGTATTGACCGCCTGCGTCACCGGAATGATACTTGCCACAGGCGTCTGGATGGTGCTAAGATGCTGTTTCGGCGGCGTTACGGAATTTTCGCCGGACTATAAGGCGGTCATATTGACGATCGCATTGACGGCGGTGTATTTAGTATGGAGAACGATATCTAAAAAGCGGATGTCTCCCATACTTTTGATATGTGTTGCGGGAGCCGCGGGGGTACTGGCATACGGCTGGTAATAAACGGGTCCTGATCGAAACGGAGGAACGAAATATGAAAAGAGTACTGCTGCTGGGAGATTCCATCCGGATGGGATACGACGAATACGTAAAAGAGATGCTCGAGGGCGAATTCGAAGTGGTCTACGACGATTTCGACAACGGCCGCTTCGCCGCTTATACGCTCTGGCAGGCCAACCAGTTTTTCAAGGATCAGGGGCATTTCGACGTTGTCCACTGGAACAACGGATACTGGGATATGAACGAAGAATGGCCCATGACAGACGCCATACATCCCGTTGACGAATACGTACATTTCCTCGGCCGCATTCTGGCTGAGATACGCAAAAACGGTGCGATACCCATATTTGCCACCACCGTTCCCATACTGCCCAAAGAACTCGGAGCCGGGATCGCATCTGAAAAAGGCGCCGTCAGCAACTATAAAAACGAGTGGGTCGTCAGGTACAACGACGCGGCGGTCAAATTTATGAACAGCGAAGGCGTGCAGGTCAACGACCTCTACTCTCTCTGCCTGAAGGACAAATATTTCTACAAATGCCCCGACCTTTTGCATCTTACCGAAACGGGTTACCGCCGCTGCGCCGAACAGGTCGCCGAGGCGATCAGGCAGGCTGCGCGCAAACTCTGAAAGCCGCGAGAAAAACGTCGGCGGAAAAAGCGAAGGAGAGATCTATGAAAACCGGAAAACAGACAAATCACGTTGAAAAAAGCGTCAGACCGGACCTGTTCAGAAAAGGCCTGTCTATCGACGCGGCCGCATATCTTCTGGGATTCGGCATCGGGATCGTCCCTTTCATTCTGGTGGATGACCTGTTCGCCGCAGAAGCGCTGTTCACGTTATCGGCAACGGCGGTCATTTATATATTCACGCTGATCTTTTCCGACGTTTCCATATACGATCCCTACTGGAGCGTGGCTCCCCCGGTGATGGTCACCGCGGCAATGATCAAATACAGGCTCTGGAACGTAAACTCCGCGATCATTTTATTGCTCGTGCTCATCTGGTCGGTTCGCCTCACCGGCAACTGGCTTGCCACCTAGAAAGGGCTTGGATGCGAGGACTGGCGCTACCGTATGTACAGGGAGAAACTGCCTCCGGTATTATTCCAGCTGCTCAGCTTTTTCGGGCTACAGCTGATGCCGACGGTGGTGGTGTACCTGGGGCTGGTCAGCGGCTTCTTCTCCATCCGCCGCAGCATTTTCGCGCCTCTTTCTGTTATCGGCATCGCGGTGATGGCAGGGGCGGTGGTCCTCGAATTCGTATCCGACAGGGCGATACACAGATTCTTAAGAGAACACAAAGGTGAAAACCGGACCTGCGACATATCGGTGTGGCAATATTCCCGCCACCCCAACTATCTTGGCGAGATGTCTTTCTGGACAGGCATGTACCTGTATTTCCTGGCGCTCTGCCCCGAAAAATGGTACATGGGCCTTGGCTTTCTGGGCATCATCGCCGTATTCCTGACGGTATCGATACCTATGATGGAAAAGCACAACTCGGAGCGGCGCAAGGATTACGAAGAATATAAACAGAAAACGTCGATGCTGCTGTTGCTGCCTCCCAAAAAGCAGGGCAATAAAAAGGCGAAAGCGATCTTTATATCCGCCATTATACTTGTAGTTGCAGCTGCGGGAGTACTGGCGGCCCTGTTCTATTTCGGCGTCCTTCATTTTAATTGTCCGGACAGGAATACGTATCCCGTAAGGGGCGTCGACGTTTCACGGTATCAAGGCGAGGTCGACTGGCAGACGCTTTCAGAAGAGGGCATCGCTTTCGCTTTCATAAAGGCCACGGAGGGATCTGCGTACGTTGACCCGAATTTCGAGGCCAACTGGGCCGATGCTTCGGGTACAGGGCTCAGGATCGGCGCGTACCACTTTTTCAGTTTCGAATCTTCCGGCCTTAAGCAGGCGGAAAACTTCCGCAATGCCGTGAAGAGAGTTGACGGAATGCTGCCTCCCGTGATCGACGTGGAATATTACGGCGCGTTCAGGTCGGTAAAAGATATTGACGCAGATCAGATCAAAAAAGAGCTTAGAGACCTGGTGGATGAGTTGACGTCGGAATACGGGATGAGGCCTGTGATATACGTGGATCAGGCGTCTTACGAGACCATCGTGAAAGGCGGTTTCGACGATTGCGATCTGTGGTACAGGAGCGTATACTCACCCGTTCCCGAGGCGGCAGACTGGACTTTCTGGCAATATTCCAACAGGCACGTACTTAAAGGGTACGCCGGACAGGAACGTTACGTGGATATGAACGTTTTCAACGGGACCGCCGAAGAGTTCGGAGCGTATCCGGACGAGTGATCCGGTCGTTTCGGGCATGCCGGGTCAAGGGTGGCCGTGCCTCCGGAAGATCAAAAAAGGAGCTGTTCAAATGGATATCCGCATGGAAAAAAAAAATGACGAAAAAGCCGGATCGCTCGAAATAAAAGCCGTTTCCGGGGACGGAGAAATAATGTCGTCAGGAACGTTCCTGCTGCGCCACGTGCGTTTCGGAGGACGGTACGTTCAGGTACTGACTTTGTGCGGCCTCGAGACGAAACCGCAGTTCAGAAGAATAGGGCTGGTGAGAAAAATGATGGCCGAAGGCGAAAAATTCGCCCTGCAAAACGGCGTCTCCATAGCCATCCTGCACCCTTTCTCCTTCTCGTACTACAGAAAGTTCGGCTACGAGCGAGTCAGCGATACACTCGTAATATCATTCCCACTAAGCGCCATCAGCTTCGTGCCGTACTTCCGGGATATGAAGCCGCTGACAACGGACCTCGTCCCCGCATATATCGAATATTTCGACGCTTTTTCAAAGAACCGGAATCTTTTCTTCCGGCAATATGCGGACAATATCGACCTTAAGGGAACGTACGTGCTCCTGGAGGGAGATAAGATAACAGGTCACGTGAAGCTGGACAATTTAAAGCATTTCGACGGCGTGAACCGCTGCGATCCCGACGGACTGTTCCTGCGGCAGCTCGGCTTCCTGTCACCCGATGCTTTGACGAAGGTTCTGGGTTTCCTGCGCATGTTCGAAGGCGAGCAGGAAAAAGTGACCGTGTGCGACGCGGGACCGTTGCCGGAGCTGGATTCGTTTTTGAAAAATTATATGCATACGGAATACGTGCTGAGGCCGGATATAATGGCTAAAGTACTCGATACGGAAAAAGCGCTGTCGATGGCAAGATACAGGCCCGGCAGCGGCCGCTTCACGCTGAGAGTGAACGACGGAGATCCCGGGATCGGAGGAACGTTCTCTGTGGAAGTTGACGGAGACGGAGGGTGTAAAGTAAAAAGAGTTGACGTAGAAAATGCCTGTCCGGACATCATATTGTCCCCCCAGGCGCTCTCAAAGCTTATATTCGGGTATGACTCGTATGATCCAGATACCGCCGCTTACCTTCCCGGCGTCACGGTCACGGACACTTCTTACAAGGTGCTGGACGCCTTTCCGAAACAGATCAACGGCTGGTTCGAGCACTTCTGAGCACGTTTTGAAATCGTACTTTTCCCGGGCCGGACAACTTGAAAATCCGGCCGTTTTATATTAAAATCCACTTGCCTTAAATGATTTGAGACAGGAAGGTCCGATATGGATAAAAAAGCAGAAAAAATAAACCTGGAGCGGGTCAACGCCCCTGCGGACGTGGGACTCAGCGAATCGCAGGTCCGGGAACGGATAGAAAACGGATACGTCAACGAAGTGACCGACCCCAACTGGAAGACCCCCGGAAGCATCATAGCGCGCAACGTATTTACTTTCTTCAACGCCATCCTGTTCATCATCGCCGCCATCTTCATCGGCTTCATCATCTATTTCTGCCTGACCGGCCGTTCCGACGTGGCGGGCAAGTATTTCGGCTTTTCCAAATTCGTTTTCCTGATCCCCGCCGTCATGAACGTGGCTATGGGTTCCATCCAGGAGATACACAGTTACAAAGTCATTAAGAAGCTCAGGATCGTCACGGCCACGAAGAGCAAGGTCGTAAGAGACGGAGAACTGAGGACGGTGGACGCGGAAGAGATCGTGCTGGACGACGTGGTTTACCTGTCCGCCGGCGACCAGGCCACGGCTGACATCGACCTGCTGGAAGGCGAAGTTTCGGTTGACGAATCAATGCTTACCGGCGAATCGGATTATATCAAGAAAGTGCCAGGAGACAGGATTTTGTCCGGCTCCTCCGTCATCATAGGCAGCGGCAAAGGCCGGGCGGTGTTCGTGGGAGACGACACATACGCTGCGGGATTGTCCAAGAAGGTCAAAGGCGGTTCCCGCCATAAATCGGAGCTGATGACCACCGTCACCAGGATCATAAAAGTGCTTTCCGTCATACTCGTCGGCGTGCTTGTCACGGTATTCGTCACCCTGGCAATGAAGATCAAGGCCACCGGCGGTGATCCTGCCGTATGGGGCACCGAGCAGGCGCTGGATCTAAAAGACCCGTTCACCTGGGCGCTGATATTGTTGACCGGCGGATCCTTCGGCATCGGAATAATCCCTTCCGGGCTGGTGCTCACCACCTCGGTGGCACTGGTGATATCCATTGCCCAGCTTTCTAAAAATAAGACGCTGGTACAGGAACTGTATTCCCTCGAAAACCTGTCTAGAGTAGATATCGTCTGCCTCGACAAGACAGGCACGCTCACCGACGGGACCATGACCGTGACGGACGTTAAAGCTTTCGTGCCTCTTGAAGAGATCCGGCAGCACGCCGCTGTTCTGACCGCCCTGGCCGGCGACAGGAACGCCACGATGGAAGCCGTATACCAGCGGTTCGGCACGGTAGTGAACGCTGCGGAAATGGTCAGCGAGACTATTCCCTTCTCCAGCCAGGCCAAATGTTCCGGCTTCGTTTACAGGGACGGAAGAAAGGTACTGATGGGGGCGCCGGAATACCTGCTTTCTCCCGACGACAGCCGCCTGGATTATTCCACCGAATGCGCTAAAGAGGGCAAGCGCGTGCTGGCGCTCACCGTCGACGGCGAGCCCGCTGCGTTCTTCGCCATTGAAGACCACATCCGTGACACCGCTCCCGACACGCTGAGATTCTTCAAGGAAAACCACGTGGAAGTCAAGGTCATTTCCGGCGACAACCCTCTTACCGTAAGCAAGATCGCCCAGATGTGCGGCATCGACAACGCGGACAAATACGTTTCTCTTGCGGGCGTGCCTCTCGAAAAGATCCCCGAACTCGCAGAAGAGTATACGATCTTCGCCAGAGTCTCCCCGGAGCAGAAAGAAGCGCTCGTAAAGGCGCTCCAGGCAAAGGGGCACAAAGTGGCGATGACCGGCGACGGCGTCAACGACATCCTCGCGCTTCGCAGGTCCGACTCCTCCATTACCTTCGCCAAGGCCACGGAAGCCGCCAAATCCTGCTCCGACGTGGTACTGCTGGACAACGACTTCTCCCACCTTAAAGAGGTCGTGGGAGAGGGCCGCCGGGTGATCGGGAACATCCAGAAGACCGCTGTGCTCTACCTGATGAAATCCATTGCCGTGATCATTCTGGCGTTCGCCCTGATCCCGCTGTCCAAGGGCCAGATGTGGTACAACGTGGAGAACGTTTACATGCTGGAAGCGGCGGTGATCGGCACCGGCGGTTTCCTGATATCTCTGGAGCCCAGGCGGAATCCTATAAAGGGTTCGTTTATGAAAAACATCGTATCCAAATCGGTTGCCGCGGGAGTGCTGGCGGCGGTGGCGATATTGACGCCGGTGCTGTTCAACGTGCTTCCCAAAGCCCAGGGCGCCGCCCCGTTCATCCAGGACGGCAACGTTGCCACGATGATGACCGTGATGATGACCGTCTCCGGCATCGTGGTACTGTTCGCCACCTGCCTGCCATTCAACAAATACAGAGTTTTCACGCTTGGCGCGGTAGTGTTCGTCTCGGCCTTTCTGGGGCTTCTGGTCCCCAGTTCCTACGTAGGAGGCAGGACCGTGGGCGCCGATATGATCAGGTTCGACGCCGCAGCGGGACAGACCATATTCGATTCGCAGCTGATCCGTGAGATGTTCAGGCCCTGGAATTCACAGGTGCTGAACGATTTCGCTGCGGACAGCAATAACTTCATACTGCTGCGCGTGTTCCTGTACGTGGCGATCCCCGCCTTCATACTCATTATGTTCGCGGCGGAAAACTACGCCAGAAAGGAATTCAAAAACCTGAAGGAAGGCAGGGCCTGGCGGATTGGCAGAAGGCTGATGCTTGCCTCCGGCATAGTGCTGGTGATCTGGTCTATAGTGGCATTTATAGAGCTACTCAACAACCTTCCGGAGCTTCACGAGCCCGGCCGCTCCATAGGCTTCGCAGGCGGCTTCAGTATGGCCGTCTCGATACTCCAGATAGTGCTTCATTTCGCCATCGGTATTGTCGGATACGTCCTGTGGAAAGACCCTCTTAAGAAGACGGTAAAAATCGCCTTCGTTATGGGCATGATACTTCTGGGAATGACCGTGATCTCACTGATCACCACAGGCGTCAGCGGCATATTCGCCCGGGGCAGCGTGCTGCTCGTGATCGACAATATCGTCCTTTTGCTGAACTCGCTGATGTACGTTGCCGGAGCGCTGATCGTACGCGCAAATTACGATCGCGGCCAGGACAAAAAGCGAGATTGACGCGGACAATAAAAACAAGTATAATCTATAAGCAAATATATATTTGCAAGGAGGGTACTATGGCCTTTATTTATGACGAACCGTCTTACACGTTCAGCGAATATCTGTTTTTACCGGGACTTACGAAAAAAGACTGTACACCTGCCAACGTCTCTTTGAAGACTCCCCTGGTAAGATTCAAAGAAGGCGAAACTTCTCCCCTTTCCATCAACATCCCCCTCGTTTCCGCCGTTATGCAGGCAGTATCGGACGATAAGATGGCTATCGCTCTCGCCAAGTGCGGAGGATTGTCGTTAATATTCGTTTCGCAGCCCATCGACAGCCAGGCGGAAATGGTATCGAGAGTAAAGAAGTACAAATCCGGCTTCGTTATCAGCGACTCGAATCTTAAGCCAGACGACACTCTGGAAGACGTGCTCAGGCTGAAGAACGAGAAAGGCCACTCCACCATCGCCATCACAGACGACGGCACGCCTCACGGAACGCTCATGGGCATCGTCACCAGCAGGGATTACCGCGTCAGCCGCATGGATCTCAGCCTGAAGGTTAAAGAGTTCATGACTCCCTTCGAGAATCTGGTGTGCGGCGACGAGAACGTCTCCCTTAAGCTGGCCAACGACATCATCTGGGAAAACAAGCTCAACTGCCTCCCGATCATAGACAAGAACCGGAAGCTTAAGAATTTCGTGTTCCGCAAGGACTACGATTCCCATAAAGAGAATCCCCTGGAGCTCCTTGACGAGAGCAAGCGCTATATGGTGGGCGCCGGCATCAACTCGCGAGACTATAAAGAGCGCGTGCCCGAACTGGTGAACGCCGGAGTTGACGTGCTGTGCATCGACTCTTCCGAAGGCTATTCAGAGTGGCAGAAAGACACGCTGGAATGGATCAAGACCGAGTACAACGGCAGGGTCAAGGTCGGCGCCGGAAACGTGGTCGACGGCGACTCCTTCAAGTACCTGGCGGACTGCGGCGCCGATTTCGTGAAGATAGGCATAGGCGGCGGTTCCATCTGCATCACCAGAGAGCAGAAAGGCATCGGACGCGGCCAGGCCACAGCAGTGATCGAGGTCAACAAAGCCAGAGAGCAGTATCTTAAAGACACCGGTATTTACGTTCCCCTCTGCTCCGACGGCGGCATCGTTCACGACTACCACCTGACGCTGGCGCTGGCAATGGGCGCGGACTTCTGTATGATGGGCAGATATTTCGCCCGGTTCGACGAAAGCCCCTCCAACAAGATCAACATCGGCGGAAACTACTACAAAGAGTACTGGGGCGAAGGCTCCAACAGAGCCCGCAACTGGCAGCGCTACGATATGGGCGGAAACGCCAAGCTCTCCTTCGAGGAAGGCGTCGACTCCTACGTACCTTACGCCGGATCTCTCAGGGACAACCTGGATATGACCCTCGGCAAGATCCGTTCCACCATGTGCAACATTGGCGTGAAGGACATCCCCTCCCTCCACAAGGAAGCCAGGCTCACGAGAGTATCTTCCACCAGTATCATAGAAGGCGGCGCACACGACGTCATTCTTAAGGACAAAAACGTCACACCCGTTAAATAAACCGTAAAAAGAGCAAGAAGGATCTGATCAAATGAGCGAAAAGAAAAAAGAGAAACCCACACATCTTACCAAAGCAGGACTTCAGCATTATCAGGAACTTTTAGATTATCTCAAGGGCGAAAAGACCATCGAGATCGCAAACCGCCTTGAAATAGCCAGAGGTTTCGGAGACCTTTCCGAGAACTCCGAATACGACGAAGCCAAGGAAGCCCAGCGCGAGAACGAGGCCGAAAAAGCCAGGATCGAAGCGATCCTTTCCAACTACGTGCTGATCGACGAAGATTCGGATACCAGCACCGTAAAGATGGGTCACGTCGTCGTACTGTACGACTGCGACTTCGACGAAGAAGACGAATTCTACCTTGTCGGTTCTTCCGAAGCCGATCCTTTGAACGGCAAGATCTCCAACGAGTCCCCCGTGGGCGCCGCCATACTGGGCCGCTCCAAAGGCGAAAAGATAACCGTAAAGACACCCGCAGGCGAATCCAGATACGTGATCAAGGACATAAAAACCGCGGAAAACTGATATCTGACGACTGCTTTCAAAACAGACGAGTTTTAACGGAGGCAGCGGTCAGTTCACCGCTGTCGCCTTATTTAAGGAGGAAATCCTCATGGATGAAAACAAGAACGCTCCGGAAAACGGACGTGAGCAGAACACGGAAAGCCTCAGCGACCTCATGAAAGTGATGAGATCCAAGCTGAACACGCTTAAGGAAGCGGGAAAAGACCCTTACGTGATAACCAAATACGACATCACGTTCACGTCGGCAGAAATAGTCGACCGGTTCGACGAGATATGCGAGCCGGAACACGACCACGAGACGGGGCTTCCCTTGTCCGATAAAGAGCCGGTACCGGTGTCTATCGCCGGCAGGATCATTTTAAAGCGCGTTATGGGCAAGGCCGCTTTCGCCCAGATACAGGACAAGGTCGGCATGATCCAGATATACGCCCGGCTGAACGAGCTGGGAGACGAAAAGTACGCCGAATTCAAGACCTATGACATAGGCGATATCATCGGGGTCAAAGGCACCGTTTTCAGGACTATGAAGGGCGAGATCTCCGTCAAGTGCACCGAGATCCTGCTGCTCTCCAAGGCGCTCCGTCCCCTTCCCGAAAAGCATCACGGTCTAAAGGACGAAGACCTTCGGGCAAGGATGAGATACGTTGACCTTATCGTGAATCCGGAGGTCAAGGACGTTTTCGTGAAGCGTTCCAGGATCATTTCCGCCATACGTCGATTCCTTGACGGACGGGAATTCCTGGAAGTGGAGACTCCGGTGCTGCATACTATTGCCGGCGGCGCGGCGGCAAGGCCTTTCATCACGCACCACAACACGCTCGACATCGATATGTACCTGAGGATCGCGCTGGAGCTCTACCTGAAGCGGCTTATCGTCGGCGGGATGGACAGAGTGTACGAGATCGGCCGTGTGTTCAGGAACGAAGGTATGGACACGCGCCACAATCCGGAATTCACGCTGCTGGAACTCTACCAGGCATATACGGATTTCGAAGGCATGATGGAGATCACCGAGAATCTGATACGCTATTGCGCCCATGAAGTTCTGGGAACGGGCGTGGTGCCCTACGGCGACCTGACCATAGACCTGGATACGCCCTTCGCCCGCATCACCATGACCGACGCGGTCAAAAAGTACGCCGGAGTGGATTTCTCTAAGATCGGCTCTCTTGAAGAAGCCCGGGCGCTGTGCGACGCGCACAAGATACATTACGAGAACCGCCACGGCATCGGCGACATACTGAATCTGTTCTTTGAGGAATATTGCGAGAAGCAGTTCGTGCAGCCTACTTTCGTCACGCATCATCCGGTGGACATCTCCCCGCTGGCCAAGAAAGATCCGAAAGATCCGCGCTACACCGAGCGTTTCGAGCTGTTCATAAACGGCAGCGAATTTGCCAACGCATTCTCCGAACTGAACGATCCCATCGACCAGAGGCAGCGTTTCGAACATCAGGCGGCCTTAAAAGCGGCCGGAGACGACGAAGCCTGCGACGTTGACAACGATTTCCTCGATGCGCTGGAGTACGGCATGCCGCCTACGGGAGGCATGGGAATGGGCGTCGACCGTCTGTGCATGCTGTTGACCAACACCACTTCCATACGCGAAGTGCTGCTCTTCCCCACCATGAAGCCTCTTGACGCCAGGAAGGCGGACAAGCCGGAGGATAAGGCCGCCGGCAATGCCGAGGAAGCTCCCGCCGCTGCACCCGCTATAGAAGGGGCGCCTGCGATCTCCTCCGAGAAGCCGGATTTCTCCAACGTGGCCATAGAACCTCTCTTCACTGATCTCGTGGACTTCGAGACCTTCTCCAAGAGCGATTTCAGAGCGGTCAAGGTCAAGGCCTGCGAAGCTGTCCCGAAGTCCAAAAAACTCCTGAAGTTCACGCTGGACGACGGCACCGGCAGCGACCGGATCATACTCAGCGGCATCCACGCGTTCTACGAGCCGGAAGAGCTGGTGGGCAAAACGTGCGTCGCCATCGTCAATCTTCCTCCCAGGCCTATGATGGGCATCGAGTCCTGCGGTATGCTGATCTCGGCGGTCCACAAAGAAGGAGAAGAAGAAAAGCTGCATCTGCTTCAGCTGGATCCCCACATCCCCGCGGGAGCCAAACTGTATTGATAAAGCGCGTTTCAGGAGGTAATTACATGAAACGGTTCTTATGTTTCGCGATTTTGATCGTCATCCTTTTAGTATCCGTATCCTGCGGCAAAAGCGGAAATTTCCTGCCTGCAGGCATTGACGTGGTGGAGGTCCCTTCCCCGTCCGGCGCCGAATCCGTGCAGGTGCTCGTTGATAAGACCGTGGAATTCCTGCGGAACGATCTCGACTATTCAAAGATAAAGGACGTGCACGATCAGCTGGAGTTCCTTGCCATCGCCTTTATAAAAGAACTGGACGGTTACGAAGATCTCACTGACGAGCAGGCAAGAGAAAAAGCCAAACTGATATACGGCACCGCGGAAGAGTTGAAAGAGAAAGACCCGGAGCTTGAAGAGGCGATACGCGACGATTTCGACGTGATAGAACCGGAAGAAGCCGTCAACGAATTTATGACGGAAGTCCGGAACGCTATTCGGAACGGCGAAATCAAGAGCGGCGACCCCGATTACGAGAAGTATTCCAAAATGCTTACCGACTGGGACAAAGGCGCCGATTACATGCTTAAGAACTATCCTGAAATCAAGCAAAGCTACAAGGACAGAGACTACCCCATCGGCACGGAGGGTGCGCTCGAGTTGCTTAGAAGTTACGCATCGTTCAAGTCTTTTAACAGAAAGCTGGAGCGTTTTAAAAACCTGAAAGCCGAATTCAAGCCGGAAAATATCAACGTTTTGGAAGACGGATACAGCAGCTGCGAAATAGGCAGCATTGTGGAAGAAGATTCCAGTTATTCTCTTGAGATGATCTATTATTACAAAGACGGCAGATATTTCATACTGTCTTACGTCGTTTCCATAGGCGGGATCGGAGGATGATCGAAGCAAAAAGCAATGGCTTCCGCTTCGAAATGAGGCCGCCCCATTCGGGGCTAATGATGGAATGATGTCGCTGCGCTGATGATGTCGTCCCTGCGGGACTAATTGTGGAATATTATTTTTACCTTCATTAGTGAGCAAAGCGAACGGCATCATTTGCCCGTCAGGGCACTCATCATCAGCTGAGCGCCGTCAATACCCGAACGCCACTCCGGCGATTATGAACAATATAACCAATACCAGGTTCACCAATATCAACGGGAAGCTCTTTTTGATCCACTTGAAATAATCCATTCCGATCATAGAGAGTGATATCAGCAGCACGGGAGAAGTCGGGAAGATCACGTTGGTGTAGCCGTCACCGAAGGTGTACAGAAGCACCATCATTTCCTTGGAGAGACCCACGTTGACCACCGCCAGCAGCCCCATGATCAGTATCGCCTTGGCCGTGGAGGATGAGATGAAGAATTCCAGCACCAGCACGATCAGGTAGATTATGAGCGCGATGGCGAATTTATTGCCCCCGGCGGTCAGCGTATTGATCTGGTTGGCGATGGTGGGAAGTATGCCGCCTTCCTCGAAAATGTATTTGATCGACGCTGCCAGTCCGATAAACACCAGCGTGGGCAGCGCTCCCACGAGGCCCTTAAGGAAGCTCTTGAACACTTTTTTGGCGTTGCCCGACGCCAGGATCCCCGCTATTATTCCGAATATCAGGAAGTATGCGATCAGCCCCACCACGGTGTAGCTCCTGAGGGCGGGAACCGAAGAGAACGTGATTATCAGTAAAAGACTCACTGTAAGAAATACCGTATATATCCATCTGGTCCTGCCGGTCCTGGCTTCCGTATCGGAACCGCCGGATTCTTCGGTTTCCGCCGCCATAACGTTCCTCAGTTCCAGATCGTGGGCGTAAGTCAGGCTCTTATCGGGATCCTTGCGGATCTTTCTTACGTACAGGAATATGAACCCGAGCAGCAGCAGGTACATCACGATGAAAATTATCAGCCTGTACCAGATATTGTGCATGGGATTCACGCCTATGATTTCTGAAGCCAGTATCACCGTAAAAGGATTCGTAATGGCGCTGGCAAATCCGAAACCGCACGAAATGATGCAGATCAGGAAACCGGTGAAAGAGTCCAGGCCCAGCATTATGCAGAGCGCAGTAATGATAGGAAGCATGGGGAGCATCTCTTCGAACAATCCCAGAAAAGCTCCGAAACTCATAAACACCAGCGCCAGCACCGCTATCAGCAGGTTCTGCCTCTTCTTGAACCGCCGTTCAATAGAGCCTATAAGCGCCTGTATGCCTCCCACGTCGTTCATCACCTGGAAAGAGGCGGAAATGATCAGCAGGAACAGCGACAGCATTATCAGCGTCAATCCGTCTCCTGAGGCGAATACCAGCACCGGCGCGAATATGCCCTTGAAAATATTGATTCCCGGCCTGTCCTCGCTCCTGGTGTAAGAAGCATAATCCACTTCCCCGTCGGGCAGCGTCCCGAACTCACCTTTTGGGATAACGTACGTGAGTATTATCGACAGCACCATCAGGCCCAGCAGCAGCGCCGTCACCTGAATGAAAGTCTTCTTGGAAATGTTGATGAGAGCCTTTTTCCCGGAAGCCCCGTTCCCGGCCTTTTCAGTCCTGCTTTTCACTTTGCACACGCCTCTCCCTCAATATATCCCCGATAAGAGCCCATCTCACCGCCTGGACCGGATCCTTCTCGGGATAGAAATAATACAGTTCGTTGTTGTGGTACGTCTCGAATTCTTCTCCGCAGGAGAACGGAAGCGCCACCAGCTCTTTCGCGGGAACGGTAAAGCTGACGCTGCCGGAGCGGTACGAGAACCCTTCCTTCGTCAGTTCGCACTCCCCTTTTTCTTTCAGGCGGAGATTCATATTCTTATCGAAGATCTTAGTGTCCACTAAAGTTTCCAGCCGCAGCGTATCCAGTTCCGCCTCTTCCATATCGCGGATCTTCGAATAATATGCGGAGATCGTGCCGGGTCTGCCATCGATCTCCTCGTCGAAAAGATAGCGGGAGTTAAGATGGTTCTGAAGGCCGCAATTTCGGCATTTAAGCGCGTTTCCTTCTCCGATGGTAGAATATACCTTCCCACAGTGTATGCAGCGGTAAAGCACGTTTTCGAGGCCTCTGGCCTTGTTTTTTTGACGGTAGGTGTTAAGTCCGTCATTCGAGGCGTCGTTCCATAGCGTTTCCCTTATGAGAGCGTTCAGTTCCTCGTCGGTGTACGCGGCAAAATCCTCCTGCCTGATCACCTTTTCGGCGCTGACAACGACCTCGGACCTGAATATTTTTTTCCTCCATTTGGGTTTGGCGAAATAGGCGCCTTTTATGGTGACGAGGACAACGGGGTATCCCATCTTTCTGAAAAACGCCGCGCTCTCCTCCGTCAACGGATTGGTCGTCCCGTCCACGCTCATCCTGGCCTCCGGGAAGATCGCCACCGGGTATCCCTTGCGCAGCGTCCTGTATATCTGGATAGGAGTTGACGCGTCGAACGTAAACAGTTTTTTAGGTATGAAACCCATCTTTTTAGAGCATTTTGTCTCGAACTTGCCCTTGCGCGTGTAATATTCGTTGGCCACGTACGCCGGTCGCAGAGGGAGCCCGAGTTTGTAGACCAGATAGAAATCGAAAAAGCATTGATGGTTCGCCAGCAATACGAAGGGGCCCGTAACGTCTTCCGGGAAAGGCTTCCCCACTTTTAACTTCAGGCGGCCTCTTAAGTATATCTCGCTCAGCTTCATAAGCATAGAAAAAACGGGAGAATCGGGCGTTCCGTCGCTCTCTTTAAGGAAATATTTGTTAAGGAAGAACAGGAGCGTCGTCAGCAGCAGAGCGCCCAGAAGGACGATTATCAGTATCAGCAGCCACAGCGGCAATGAATTCTGTATAAACGCCCTGGCGGCGGAACCCATCAGGTTGGAAGTGACGATGGAAGGTATCACGCCTCCGGCAACGGTCAGGATGTATTTGTGATATTTGATCTTGGTTCCGGAACCGTAATAACAAATGGCTCCGAAAGGTATCAGGGGCATTATGAACAGCAGGAGCATGAATAAAATCGTATTCTTGTCCCCTTTTGCCTGTTTCGCCCCGGCGATCTTGTCGATGGTCTTTTTACGCCTGTCGTAGGCGTCGTTCTGGATCTTGAACGTCCGGACCAGTATGAAAATGATCGTTGCCCCCAGGCACACGCCCAGGTCGCAGAGCAGGAGCGCTAACGGGAACGGATAGCTGAGGCCGCTGGAGATCTGGATAAATTCGGCGGGAATAAATACGACCACCATCTGGAGCGCCTCAACCAGGGCAACGGTGAGAAAACCCAGTATCCCTCTGGACCTGAGCAGCTCCTTCGCTCCGTCAACGTCGTTGGCGATCTCAAGCTTTATAAACGGTACGAGAATGTCTTTTAAGAACAGCGCAAAAAGCGTTATCGCTATGACCGCCGAAGCAAAAATAATTATTCTCGATGTCTTCTTACTCATTGCAAATAAACTCCGGTAACAGGCCCGTCCGCGCGTCCGGCGGGTCATCTGGCGATTTTTCAAAAGCCGTTACGGCCATTATATTTTATTAAATATTTTTGTCAATACGAAAAAAGTTTGTTCAATTCCGTTCAAGATTAGTATATAATTACAGCAGTCAAAACGAACAGATCCAGCCGCGTCCGGAACGCGCTGCAGATCGGAAACATCCAGGAGGACAGATTATGAACTACGGATTCCCCAACGAGACCCCGCGATCCGGCCCCTATGAAGCGCAAACGCTCTGCGGCTGGTTCGACGACCCACGGAAGATCAACGGCTTTATCGATCTTCGCCCCATCGCCGACGACAAGACCGTGCTTAAGAATCCTCACAAAGGATGGTTCTGGCATTTTATCGACAACGGCTTCCGGGGACCTCTCTACCGCAACAAAGTCAAGCCCGGCGATTACCTGGAGGACTTCCCGGGCATGAATCACCTGTATCTCAGATTCGACTGGTCCGACGCGGAAAAGGAAGAAGGCGTGTACGATTTCGGCTTCCTTGACAGGATCATGGACGAATGGGGCCCTCACGGATACGCTTTCTCTTTAAGGGTATGCACCTACGAGACCAGCTTCGTTCCCGAGACCGCCACGCCCAGGTACGTGTTCGAGAAAGGCGCCAAATGCTATGACGTGGAGAACGACAGGCTTCAGCCGGACTACGGAGACCCATATTATCTGGAGCGGCTGGAAGCGTTTATGGAGGCCTTCGGAAAACGGTTCAACAACGATCCGAGAGTAGACATCGTCGACATCGGCACATACGGCACCTGGGGAGAGGGTCATACGGTGGAAGGCGAAGCCAAGATATACCCGATCGACGTGGTGAAAAAGCATATCGACCTTCATCTCAAATATTTCCCGGACAAATACCTGCTCCTGAACGACGACCACATAGTGGGCCGCATAATTAAGGGTTCGGAGGAATGCCAGGAGATGCTGGATTACGCCTACGAGCGCGGCCTGGGGCTCCAGGACGATTCCATCTGCTGCGACTATTATTCTGTTGTCAACGGTTACGATACTATGAGGGCTACGGAAGCCTTTAAAAAGCTGTCTCAGAACGCCCCTTCCTGCATCGAGTTCGCCCATTACTGGTACATCCACCCCCAGTTCGACGACTATTACAGGAACGGCCTCACCATAGTGGAATGCCTCAAGAACTCCAGGGCCACATTCGCGGGATTCCACGGCTATCCGGAAGATTTTATGGCTTCGGACAAGTGGCTGGCGGAATATTGCGCCAACAGGCTGGGCTACTGGTATTTCGCCGACAGCGCCGTTGTCCCGGAGCTTACCGCTTCCGCGCACAATCACGTTAAAGTCAGGTTTACCAACAAGGGCTGGTCAAAGGCGTATTACAAGCACGAGATCAGGTTCGCGGTGGCGGGCGCCGACGGCAATATAGTGAGAGAACTTCGCACCGGCCGTTTCGTCAACGATCTGGAGTACGAGCAGAGCGGAGATTTCGACGTCAATTTGGACCTCAGGGATCTGCCCGAAGGTGAATATTCCGTGCTGCTGGGCGTGTTCGAGGACGACAGGCCCATCAAGCTGGCCATCAAGGAAGAGCACAGGGCCGCCGGCGGGTACTATACGGTGGCAAAACGCTTCATAAGAAAGGTCTGAACCTTTTAAGTTCCGGAACCTTTTAAGCTTCCGACCTTTAAAGTGTTGAATTCGAACGTTTGCGGGTATATAATCCCCTCGTTAAATATTATTTCGGAGATGATCATATGACTTATCCTATGACGATAGCAGGAGTTAAAAGAGAGCTTCCTATCTGTAAACTTAACGACAGTCTTGCCATCGGCGCGTTCGTAATGTTCGGCGACGTGGAGCTCACCGTGGCCTGCGCCGACGCGCTGCTGAAGAAGGCGCCGGAGTTCGACTATCTGGTAGCGCCGGAAGCCAAGGCAATTCCCCTGATCTACGAGATGGCGAGGCAGAAAGGCCTTGACGATTACCTGCTGGTGCGCAAGAACAAGAAAGCGTACATGCAGGGCGTGTTCGAAGTAGACGTGACTTCCATCACCACCGCCGGGACCCAGAAACTGTATATGGACGCTGTTGACGCGGCAAAAATGAAAGGAAAGCGGGTCATCATAATCGACGACGTCATCTCCACCGGAGCCAGCCTGCTGGCAGTGGAAAAACTGGTCAATGAAGCCGGGGGCAATATCGTTGCCCGTATGGCCGTGCTGGCGGAAGGCGAAGCCGCAGACAGAGACGACATAATCTATCTGGAGAAGCTTCCCCTGTTCGACGCAGACGGGAAAGTCAAAGCATAATGACCGTTCTAAAATAAAGCCGCCTCTTGCGTGCTTATAAAAAATGCCGCTTCGCCGATGAAGGCGTCCCATCGGGACCGATCGCGAAGCGGCAGTTTTTTTTTACGTCAAAGGCGTCTCAGGTGTGGCTGGAATTGTGCGGAAGCGCCACGTTGGGATTCGGGAAGGTTGGCCGGCTGCCTCCCGCGTTTTCATTGCCGCCTTCCGGGACCGTATCATCCGGATCTACCGGAGTCAGATACCTGGCAGCCTGGGTCGAGAAGAGCTTGTAATACTCCCCTTTCTTATTCATAAGCTGAGAGTGGTTGCCCGACTCGATGATGTGGCCGTCCTGAAGCACCAGTATGGTATCGGCGGTGGTGGCGCTGGACAGGCGGTGAGAGACGAATATCGACGTTTTGTCGCTCCTGAGCTCGTCGAACTGGTTGAATATCTCCTGCTCCGCCATGGGGTCCAGCGAGGCCGTGGGCTCGTCCAGTATCAGTATGTCGGATTTGGAATAGAATGCGCGGGCGATCGCCAGCTTCTGCCACTGGCCGATGGACAGCTCGATGCCGTTCTCCTCGAAGGTCCGCATAAGAGGCGTGTCGTAGTTGTCCGGCAGCGCATCGATAAAGTCGGAAGCGTTGCTGGCCCTGGCCGCGTCCCTCACCCGCTCTTCGGATATCTCGGAATTCACTTCGCCGAACATGATATTGTCCCGTACCGACACGGCGTATTTTCCGTAGTCCTGGAACACGATACCGAACAGGTCGTAAAGACTCTCCAGATCGTATTCTCTGATGTCGTGGCCGTCCAGGTATATCGTGCCTTCCGTGGGGTCGTAAAGCCTGGTGAGCAGCTTGATCAGCGTGGTCTTTCCGGCGCCGTTGAGGCCTACAATGACCACCGTTTCCCCTGCGTGTATGGTCAGATCTATGTGATTGATAACGTTGCGCTCAATCCCCGGATAATGGAAGGACACGTCTCTGAATTCGATGGTGTGGCCGATGCCCCGCTCCACTTGAAGCGGAACGTCGAGGATAGGCGTGACGGAAGCTTTTTCTTCCATGAACGCGATGAGGTTGTTGATGAACAGCGTCCCTTCATAAATGTTGGCGGTGGTGGTGATCAGCGTGGCGATGCCGGCGGCAATGGAGTTCAGCGCTCCCGTATACAGCGAGTAGTAACCGATCTCGTAGCGCCCCTCGAAAACGCCTCTGGCAATGAATACGAACAGCACGCAGTTGACCACGGTGGACAATAAAGTGGCGCCGATGTTCCAGAGGCACTCTTCCACGATCAGTTTTTTCAGGCCCTTGAAATAGCGGCGGAAAACGTCGTTGTAGCGGCCGATGAAATTGTCCGCCAGCCCCAGCATGCGGACTTCCTTGACCATGTCTTTATTGACGATGACCTCGGAATAATAGCTCATCTGGCGGCGGTCCTTGCTGCGGCGGAAAACGTAATTGTGGTTCTTGCGCCGGTACACGAAATTGATGATGGTGGACGGGATGGCAACGAGTATCACCAGCAGCACTGGTATGGCTCCGATGGCCGCCAGAACGATGATGAACGATATGATGCTGATCAGCGCCGAGGCAATGGAGAAAGTGGCGTTAAGGACCTGGATAGGCCTGTTGCCCGCTTCTCTGTTGGCGTTCTCCATCTTGGCGTAGAACTCGGGGCTGTCGAAACTGGCCAGGTCGACTTCCTTGGCCTTGTTCATTATCTTCTGCTTTATGTGGTTGGATACCAGCTCTCCGGAGATGCGGATCACGGTGCCGTCCAGCCGGTTCACCACGCTGTTGATCAGCGAATAGGCGAACTGGAATATGAGCAGCGTCATTATCAGTTTGAATTCGGTGATCTGGCCGGAATAGGATTTGGCCAGGCTGTTGAGAAGCTCTTTCCCGATCAGGGATCCGATCACCGGCATCACGCCGTTGAAGACCGCCATAAAAGCCATCAGAAACAGTATGCCCGGGCTCACTTCCCAGACGAGTTTCAGGATGTAGAACATTCTTTTGGAGAAGGAGCCGACGACCTCCTTGAGAAATCGGGGCACGTCCTTCAGATTTTTGGGTTTCGGGACCTTGTACTGGTCGTTGACTTTATTGTCAGGTCCGGGAGGCATATGGGTTCATCTCCTTCGCTGTCAGTGGCGGATAAGCGGGTCTGCGACAGGCCGGATCTAATTATCCTGTTATATTGTCTGTTATTTGCTTTTCTTGCGCAGAGGCCTTATAAAGGGTTCCACCACGCTGCCGGGAGTAAGTTTGATGCCGGCTTCGGTGATGGCCGCGTCCACGGTACCGTCTATCTTCTCTTCCAGCCCGTTCTTTTTAAGAAGCCTTCTGAATCTGGAAAGAGTGTTGGCGTCCGGGATCTGTTCCTCCAGGAAACTTACGCCGATAAACTTTCTGAAGGCGTAACTGTCGTACGCCTGGCTCTCCATGCCTGCAGCAGAAAGGCCGAACCAGCGCTGGAGCAGGTACATTTTAAGCATCACGTCGAGGGGCTTCACGGGCCTGCCGCGCCTTCCCGAGGGATAGTACGGTTTAATAAAACCGGTCAGTTCCTCCCAGGGCATTATCGCGTCAAGGCGCAAGAGGAGCTCTTCCCTTTTTCCGGTCTGTTTTCTCATACTGTACTCGATATCGGTAAAACTGCGTCTGGAATCCATCGCGTCGACCTCCCGGGCAAATAATATTATTGATCACATTATAGCAAATTTGCCGGAAATATGATAGAATTCCAAAAAGAAATTTTCACTTTCGGAGGCAAAATATGAGTAAAACAGCCAAAGCAATACCCGAACGCAAGGACGTTGACCCGAAATACACCTGGGATCTGACTCCGATCTTCCCCGACGACGCCGCCTGGGAGGCCGCATATACGGAACTTCAGAACGTCGTTTCCGAGATAGCGGAGTTCAGAGGCAAGCTGGGTTCGAGCGCCGGAAAGCTGCTGGAATATTTCAGGAAAGACGACGAGATCTCCCTTAAAGCCGAAGCGGTATACGGATACGCGAGCCTCTCCGGCGACCAGGACACTGGCAACGGTTTTTACCAAAATATGCGCGGAAAAGCTATGGGCGTAATAGTCGCGCTCCAAGGCGCCGCCGCTTTCTCCGTACCGGAGATCCTGGCCATCGACGACGAGACAATGGAGCGTTTCTACAAAGAAGAGCCGGGACTGCTGGAATACAAGAGGCCCATCGACAAGATCCGCCGCAGGAAAGCCCACTGCCTGTCTGCCGGCGAGGAACAGCTGCTGGCTTCCGCCGGAGAGATGGCTGACAGCCCGGACAATATCGCGGGCATTCTCAGGAACGCCGATATGACCTATCCCGACGCAGTTGACGGCGAGGGCGTCCGGCACACGCTTACAGGAGGACTTCTGACTCTGCTGCTGGAGAGTTCCGACCGGGTGCTCCGCAAGAACGCTTTCGAGACGTACTACAACCGTCTGGGCGAGTTTAAGAATACGATTGCCGCCACGCTGGACGGACAGTTCAAGCAGCTGAGGTTCTTTGCCGGCGCCAGGAAATATGGCAACACCCTCGAAGCGGCGCTTGACCGTACCGAGGTGCCGGTGGAGGTGTACACCAATCTGATCCGGGCGGTGCACGACAATCTGGACAAGATGTACAGGTACGTTGACCTGCGCAAACGTCTGCTGAACGTGGACGAACTGCATATGTACGACGTGTACACGCCGGTGGTAGCGGACGTTGACGCGGAGATACCCTTTGAAGCCGCGAAATCGACCGTTTTAGACGCTTTGAAGGTCCTGGGCGAAGATTATACCTCCGTACTGAAAACCGCCTTTAAAGATCACTGGATCGACGTATACGAGAACAAGGGCAAACGCTCCGGCGCATATTCTTCCGGGCTTCCCAGGCCTCATCCCTACGTATTGCTGAATCACAAGGACAATCTGGACAGCCAGTTCACGCTCGCGCACGAGCTTGGCCACGCCATGCACAGCTACCTGAGCACAAAGAACCAGCCCGTATGCACCGCCGATTACGTCATTTTCGTAGCGGAAGTTGCCTCCACCGTCAACGAAGTTCTGCTGATGAGATACCTGCTCTCCAGGACCGCCGAGCCAAAAGAGCGCGCGTACCTGATCAACCACTTCCTCGACCAGTTTAAAGGCACCGTGTACCGCCAGACGATGTTCGCGGAATTCGAACTGTTCATGGGCCAGAAGAGCGAAGCCGGCGAGACTCTCACCGCCGATCTGCTCTGTGACAAATATTACGAGCTGAACAAGCTGTATTTCGGTCCGTCAATGCTTTCTGACGAGCTCATCGGTCTCGAATGGGCAAGGATTCCTCACTTCTTCTACAACTACTACGTGTTCCAGTACGCTACCGGTTTCTCGGCGGCTGTGGCGATCGCCAACCGCATCCTTTCCGAGGGAGAAACGGCCGTGCGCGATTACAAGAAGTTCCTGTCTTCCGGCGGCAGCGCGGATCCCATTTCGCTTCTGAAGATCGCGGGCGTCGATATGAGCACGCCGGATCCGGTCAACAGCGCGCTGAAACTGTTCGGAGAACTTGTGGACGAAATGGAAAAGCTCGTCGGATGAACCGGATAGATAAAAACGTTTAAAACAAAGAAAGCGCCTGGCCGTTGCGGTGTACTTCGTAAGGAAGTACACCGCAGCTATATTCGCCGTGAACGGCGAGCTAAATTTGCTGCGCAAGCTAAATTCGGTTTCGCCGAGCTTCTAAAATCGAAATATGTCAGAGTGGGTTTGTTTCTTCTTTATGTTGCTTCTCCCGCGGGCGCTTTTTTCAAACACGGATCTATTAAGAAATCACATTTTTCTTCCGGTAAGCGCGTAGATCGGTACGACGCCGATCTCCCTGCTGTCCTGGCTCACGTTGCGGTTGTCACCCATTACGAACACGTAGCCTTCAGGCACTTCGATCTTCTCGCCGTTGGGGTACGTGACCACGGTCTGGTCGTAGATATAATCTTCGGTCACGAGCTCTCCGTTGCGGTAGAATTGACCGTCTCTGAACTCCACTACGTCTCCGCCTACGGCCACCACGCGCTTGATCCACAGCACGTCTTCCTCCTGCCCTTTAAAGAACATCTTGGATAGGCCCTCGTTGCTTCTGAGTACGTCTCCGATCCTTTCGAAGAAGCTGAAGCCCTTCCCTATGCGGTCGGTGTCCACGATAACGATGTCTCCTACTTTGGGCTTGCCGAAAACGTAGGGCATCAGGGAGGAACGGACTTCGTCTCCGTTGTGGAGCGTGGGTTCCATCGACGATCCTATAACGTGATTGTTGCGGACGCAATATACCGTGAAAGTCAGGTAGCAGAAGATGAATACGATAAACACGCCCAGGAACAGGAGGACGCTCTTGACGGCCTCTTTTACGACTGCGAGTATCTTCTTTTTTCTGGTCTTTTTCCTGGTGACGCCGGGATCGTCCTGGAATACGTCGTCGTAGTCCAGAAGTTCTTCGTCCCTCTCGGGCTCCTCGGCGTTTTCGCCGTCGGTCAGGCCGCTGCCGCCGGAAGAAGCCTCTCCTTCAGGCGTTTCAGCGCCGCGCTCCGCGGGTACGTTGCCATCGCCGGTATCGTCCGACGTCAGGGCGTTGACTTCCGCGTCCTCGTCGCCAAGCGTGTCAAGTATCTTTCTAAAAGCGTTGTCGGAGATCCTGACCGCGGATTCGTCAGGGACTGCCGCAGGAGAGGCTTTTTTCTCCGCTTCTTTTATGAGCAGCGATATATCTTCACCGGCCTCGTTGGCCGCGGCAATTTTCTGCTTTTCTTCGTTAAATTTGTTCCGGTCAATATACCCGGCCGTGACAGCCGTCATCACGTCGTCGTCGACAACGATCCTGGCTCCGGTCTTTTCCGCCGCGATCCTCAAGCTCTTCCTGTTCCAGGACAAGCTTTCTCCGCCGCTGACGTCGATCTCTTCTCCGCCGAAATCCGCGCTGTCCTCTCCGTCGTCATCTTCGTCTTCAGGAACGGCTTTTTCGGCTTCCGCCGCCTCGTCCGCGACGCCGTCGTCTATTTCGAGTTCTCCGAAGAGTTTTTCCAGGTCGCTTATCCTTTCGCCGACTTCGTCTTCTCCCCTTTCGAAAGCGACGGTCTCCGCCTCTTCCGTTTCAGGTCTTTCTCCGGCTTCTCCGTTTCCGGACTCTTCTTCGGAGTTTCCGTCTCCGGCGCTTCCGCGCTCTTCTTCAGCGTTTCCGCTTCCTCCGCGGCCAAAGCTTTCCTCTGTTCCACCATCTCCGGAGTCACCACTATATTCGAGAAGTCCGTCTCCTTGAGTTTCTTCAGGTCCTTCCTCAGCTTGTTCGCCGCCACCGTCGTGGAGTGCCTGGCTCTCACCGAGACTATCAGCGTCTTCGCCGTGCTCAGCATACTGTTCCGGCGTATCTTTTTCTTCATCGATTTTATTATCGGCTTCTTTATCTTCCGGGACACTAAGGAGCGGCCCCTCTTCCTCAAAGAATTCCGTTTCGTCATTGTCATCAAACACAACCTCCTCGTCGGAAAAGTCAACGAAAGGCTTCCAGTCGCTGTCGAAGCGGCTGTCTTCCGGATCCTGGTCAGAATAAGCGTTGACGCTCGCGGCTTCCGGAGGGGATGTTCCCTCTTCTCCGTCGTCGCGTACGCCGAATCCGAAAAACCGCAGCAGTTTATTTTCTTTCTTTTTTTTATCGGATCCCACTGAATCTTCGCCTTCCTATTTCGTCTGTTTCTGACAAACAGTCCACTCTTTTGATTTTAACATACCGAAGCGGTTTTTACAAGCGAAACGGACTTGCGGCGTGCACGCCCGGTATGCGGATATGCGAAGTCGATCTGTATGATCCGTTTCTTCCCAAGATCATCCTCACAGTGTTTTCGATCTGCAGTTGAAAAAAAAAAACAACGTATTATAATAAAAACGAGTAAAGACAGGCTTTACATACGTAATGAGAATTTTTATGGTTGAAAGAAGGTGCTTTTTATGAAAAACCGTGTAATTATCATCGTTACCGCAGCGGTTGCATTTGCACTCGCCATATCCGCGATCACCGTTTTTGCCGTGGCTGTAAAAAACAACAATAAAAACAACTCGTCTAAGCAGGAGGACCTGTCCGTATCAGAGCGGCGAAATATCATGCTTGAAAACGATTCCGAACTATTGGATTTGAAACTGCTCAGCCGGGAACAGCTCATTGAACTGCTGGGCGAAAGAGACGAAGACGGATACCGTCAGCTCGATTCAGATCTTTCGGAACGGGAAAATCAGGATTATTTCACTACCGCAAATTACAGAGACGTGTATAAGACCGAAACGCGTACGGTGATATTCGAATTTTCCGATCTCAGGCGCAGCTGCACCATCGAAGAACAGGCCGACGGAGAACAGCAGCTCCGTACGATCTATAACACTCGGCAATTCAGAGATGATATCGACCCGGAATTGACACTGTCCGAAGCAGGTAATACCGCGCTCGCCCGCGTGCAGGATGAGCTGAGATCGTTTCAACGTGGACAACTCGCCGTGAAAGATATCGAAGCTTTGCTGGGCAGCTCAACGCTCAGGAAGGACAACGTTTTATATTATCTTGACGGCTGGGTGGCCGCCTGGGTCAATTCCGATGACGAGATCGTTCACCTTTCTTACCTTATGCGGGAGTCGGACTCTCAAAACGAAACTTTTGCCGCAACGCTGAATCATAAAACAGGCGAACTGTATTGGGAGATCCCGATCTTTTGATCAACTTATTACCGAAACGCACGGTCACGTTCGTATCGTTACCGTAAGATCGACGCAGGTTCCACGTGCGTATGAGACGTATTTGAAAAATCCTTTCGATTGTGGTATAAGAAAGCGCCCTTGCCCGCGGAGCCGGATGTTGTCCACCGCCCGAAAGAGCCGATATCTAATTGACAGAAAGAATTTGATAATATGCTCACCAATCTTATCGACGTCCTTGATAAAGCGCAGAAAGGCCGCTATGCAGTAGGGCTGTTCAACGCTACGGATTCGGATATGCTGGAAGCGGTGATCGGCGCCGCGGAAGAATTGCGTTCGCCGGTGATCGTAGGCACCGCGCAGGTATTGCTTCCATATGGAGAATTGAAACTGATCGCACCTTCCATGATCGCCGCGGCAAAGCGCGCAAGCGTTCCGGTAGTGGTGCATTTCGACCACGGATTGACGTTTGAGCGCTGCATAGAAGCGCTGAAACTCGGCTTTACAAGCATTATGTACGACGGCTCTGCAGGCGCGGAAGCGGACAATCTCAGAGACACCGCGGAGATCGTTCGCATCTGCCACGCCTTCGGCGCCAGCGTAGAGGGCGAGATCGGCCACGTGGGGCTGGCGGCAACGGGCGACGGAGAGGTCCGGGATATGTATACTACGCCTGAAGAAGCCGTAGAATTTGCGCAGGCGACCGGCGTTGACGCGCTGGCAATCGCCATCGGAACGGCCCACGGCGTGTACAAGGCAAAGCCCAAACTGGATATCGGCCGCCTGAAAGAGATCCGGGCGGCGCTGGACACTCCCCTTGTCCTGCACGGCGGTTCCGGACTGTCGAATCAGGATTTCCGCAATACCATCGAAGCCGGCATCACGAAGGTCAACATCCACACCGACCTCTGCCTGGCAGGCCTGGCGGCAATGCGCGAGGGCATCGCGGAAGGGCTCGATTACCTTTCGCTCAGGCAGCGGAAGACGGAAGCCATCAAGGCCGAGGTCAAAAAGAAGCTCGAACTGTTCGGCTGCGCGGGAAAAGCTTAAAAACAGTCTGCAAAAGCGTTAGAAAAGATTAAAAATATGAACTGAGAATACGGGGCGCGTCATTGACAACCGCCCCTTTTTGCGTTATTATTGACCCGTTATCAGAGCAGGTGTGCCTGACGGTCGTCTTCATCGGGGAATGGGAGTAGAGTCCCCGGACGGAGCCGGAAGGTTCCGCGGCACATCTCATCCGCTGCAAACCGTTGCCATACGAAAACGCAGACGCTCTCCTGACGAATCAATTCCGGGGAGATTTTTATTATGGTAGTCCTTATAGTCGTCGTTATCGATTCTCTGTTGCTTTGCATCCTGATCAATCTCATCATGCAATACAGGATGATGCTCAAAAGTCCCGGCGCCAACAAAGCCGAGCTTAAGCAGGACGCAAGAAAACGCACCGAAAAAATGAGCATCACCGCCATGATGCTCGCTTTCGCGCTGGCGCTCAAATACTTTTCCATCGAACTGCCTCTCATGGGCTCCAACGGCCTCAGGTTCGGGTTCGCGGGCATATTCACCGCCTTCCCCGCCATCCTCTTCGGACCCCTTTACGGAGGCATCACTTCCGCGCTCACGGACCTGCTGGGCTTCTTTATGAAACCCACGGGGGACTACAATTTCCTGTTCACGCTGATGGGCTTCGTGGGAGGCTTCCTGAAAGGCCTGCTTTGGCTGCTTTTCAAAAAGTCCGGCAGGGGCCTGGCGAAAGCCGCCAGATGGATCTTTTTAGGCATCATGTGCTTCTTCCTGGTGTTCGGCCTCAGCGTCACCGTGTCTCTGAACCGTGACGGCATCACCCACGGCATCATCGCTCACACCGAAGACATTCCGGAAAAAGACAATATGACGACAAGGATCGAAGCCGGAGAAGTGGGAGCGCCCACGAAATTCGTAGGAATGCTGACATCCTCCAAAGGCGCCAAGACGTACCAGAAAAGCTTTGCCACCAACGCGAATCTTGCAGGCATCGGCATTGCCGCCGTAGGCGCCGCCGGACTGATATTTATGGGCGTGAAGACACTTCTCAGGCTGAGGGCAAAGAAGAAAGATCCCGAAGCGCTTAAGAAGGACAATGACGTTTTCATAAAGATATTGTTCTCGATCCTCATTTCGGGCATCGTCGTCACCACTATAAACTCGAAGATATTGATCGAACTTTACGGCATAAAGGCGCCTTTCGTGGTCTACTGGCTGCCCAGGCTGGCGGAAGAGATCATAGTGTGCTCGCTGCAGGCATACGTGATCGCCGTAATATACAAAGCTTGCGAAAAGCTGTTTAGGCGAAAAGGCTATATAGACTGAATATATACGGGCCGGAGCACGAGAGGTGCGGCCTTCGGGAAAGCAGGATAAGCCGGTCGGGATGAACAGGATACTGGTTGAATTATACGACAACGACGCGCTGGAGAATATCGTATCTCTCGAGATAGGCAGGTACGATAAGCTGGTATTTTTATGCTTTAAAGATTCGGATCCGGATCCCGCGAAAAGGCGCGTTATGAGCTCTGTCATCTCCGGCAGGACCGGTATCGAATTGGTTTTCGAAGAGGCGGAGGAGAAAAGCATTGACGCGGCGGTGAAGGCGCTGTCGGGGCTGCCGGAAAAGTTCCCGGAATCCGTGTTCGACGTTGACCTTACGGGCGGAGACGAGATATTCATCGCGGCGCTCGGCATGTTTTTGTCCGGATATCAGGGCAACGCTTTTTCCGCACACGTTTCGGACGTGATCGCCGGTTCCGTCTCCCTGGCCATGAGTTCCAAAAAAGGTTCCGGGGACAATAAAGAGAATGAAGCCGGCGAGGTCAACAACGGCGGCGTGCTCTTCTCTTTTTCCGACATCATCCGCCTCTACGGAGGCCTGGTCATAGGCACCTGGCCCGAAGAGTTCAGCGGCATCATGGACCGGAAACGGTACGAGATATTGAGAGTCTGGAACGCCTTGAAAGACCTGGCCGCGGACTGGAACCGCTTCTGCTCCATTTCCTACGTCAACGGCATCGAGAAAGACGAGGAAGGCTATATCTCCCGGAGATTCTCCAAGTCCGGCGAAAAGGTCACCGCCGAACGCATAATGTCAAGGCTTAAAAAGCGCGGCATAGTCAGCGACTACTCCATGGACGACAACACGCTTAAATACCGACTCAGGGATTCTGCCGTGACCGAGGAGCTGTACGTCTCTTCGGGCACCGCGCTGGAGATGTACACCGCCCTGGCGGCTTCCGGCACCGGCATGTTCAGAGAATGCTACACCAAGGTCTTGCTTGACGTCAACGGCGTGATATCGAAACAGGGCTCCGATCCCACCAACGAGCTGGACGTCACCATGATGTACGGATACGTTCCCGTGTTCGTGAGTTGCAAAAACACGGAGCCCACGAAAGAATATCTTTACGAGATCAAGACCATGGCGGAGCATTTCGGCGGAAAATACGCCCTGGCGATGCTGGTATCATCCAAGACCGCCTTCCAGCCCGTCAAAGAAAGGGCAAAAGAAATGCACATCATGCTTATCGATGACGTGCAGTCTCTTTCTCTGAAAGAATTCAGAAACGCTATTGCCAGAACGGTCAGGAAGTTCATCGACGAACTTCACGACTGATATCTGTCTGTTTTTTATTTGCGGTTTTTGATCTCCCCAGTCACCTTTTCGATGAACTCGTCGATACCCATTGTAACGGTCTCCGTGTTGTCCCTGAGACGGATGGAGATATTGCCGTCGTCAACTTCCTTCTGGCCTATGATGACCATATAAGGCACTCTGTCGACTACCTGAGCTTCTCTGATCATGTAGCCGATCTTCTCGTTGCGGTCGTCAAGTTCCGCTCTGACACCGGCGGCGACGAGCTTGTCGTACACCATCTCGCTGTAATCGGAGAATCTCTCGGAAACTCTCAATACTTTGACCTGCACGGGAGCCAGCCAGACCGGGAACTTGCCCTTGGTCTCCTCAATGATGTACGCCATGAAGCGGTCGATGGATCCGAGGATGGCTCTGTGGAGCACGACGGGCGTCTTCTTCTCGCCGTCTTTATCGGTGTATTTGAGGTCGAATTTGGCAGGCAGACAGAAGTCCAGCTGGCAGGTGGAAAGCGTGATCTCAGCTCCGATGGCAGGCTTTACGTTGACGTCCAGCTTGGGCCCGTAGAACGCGGCTTCGCCGATCTCTTCCGTAAATTCGATGCCCAGTCCCACCAGTACTTCGCGGAGCGCCGATTCGGCCTTGTTCCACATCTCGTCGTCCTGATGGTATTTGACCTTGTCCTCGGGATCTCTTAAAGAAAGCACGCAGCGGTAGTTGGTGATGCCGAAATCTTTATAGACGTCGAAGATCAGGTCTACCACTTTTCCCACTTCGTCCTTTATCTGCTCCGGCGTCACGAACAGGTGGGCGTCGTTCTGGCAGAAATGGCGGCCGCGCTCGATGCCCTTAAGCGTTCCGCTGGCTTCGAATCTGAAGTCGTGGGCGATCTCGCCTATCCTTATGGGAAGGTCGCGGTACGAATGGGCGCGGTTGGCGTAGATCATCATATGGTGAGGGCAGTTCATGGGACGGAGCACGAAGCTCTCCCCTTCAACTTCCATTGCCGGGAACATGTTGTTCTTGTAATGGTCCCAGTGACCGCTGGTGCGGTAGAGATCCACGGTACCGACGCAGGGCGTCATGACGTGCTGGTATCCCAGCGCCCGCTCTTTTTCCTTGATGTATTTTTCCAGTTCCTGCCATACGGTATAGCCTTTAGGAAGGAACATGGGCAGGCCTTTTCCTACCAGGTCGTCGGTCATGAACAGACTCATTTCCCTGCCGATCCTGCGGTGGTCGCGAAGCTCCGCTTCCCTGAGTTCCACCATATAGGCTTCCAGTTCTTCATTGGTCTTGAAAGCGGTGCCCTTTATGCGGGTAAGCATGGTGTTGTTGCTGTCATTCTTCCAGTACGCGCCGGAGAGCCCAAGCAGTTTGAAAGCCTTGAGGCCTTTGGTGTAAGTGAGATGGGGTCCCACGCACATATCGATATATTCGCCCTGCTGGTAGAAGCTGATGACCGCGTCCTCGGGCAGGTCTCCGATATGCTCAACTTTATACTTTTCTCCCCGCTGTTCCATAAGCGCTATGGCTTCGTTCCTGGGAAGCACGAAGGGCTTGATGGGCAGGTTCTCTTTGATGATGCGCCGCATCTCTTCTTCGATCCTGGGAAGATCGTCGTCGGATATCTTGGTATCGCCGAAATCCACGTCATAATAGAAACCCTTTTCATTGGCGGGGCCGTACGCGAAATCCGCGTTGGGATAAAGGCGCTTTATGGCCTGAGCCATTATGTGCGCGGCGCTGTGGCGAAGAACGTGCAGTTCCTCGGCCGCATCCTGTAATTCTCCGACGTGGCCGTCGTTGTAGATCGCTTTCATAAAAAAATCCTCTTTTCCGCTTTAAACGGTTTACGGCGTCCGGTCAATGCCCCTTCGGGCCCCGTTGACGGTTCCGTTCACGGCGCATATTCTACCATCCTTCGCCTGCCGTGTCAAACCGCCCGGAGCATATTCCGCAGCGGTCCGGGAAGCGCGTCGACGCAGGCGTTGACCGGCGGTTTTACCGGCCCTCCGGACGGTATTGCCCTAAAGGGCAAAATTGTGATATAATCCCGCAGGAAATATCCCGTAGTGCACAGAGGGTGATCATATGCTCAGCAAGAAAGTTTTCGATTATACGAAAGACGGAAAGACTGTCAACTGCTTCAGGATAAAGAACAAATCCGGAGCCTTTGTGGACGTGCTGGATTACGGAGGCATCATCCGTTCCCTTTGCGTGCCTGACAGAAACGGCAATCTCGTCGACGTGGTCATCGGATTCGAGCGTCTTTCCCCCTATCTCAAGAACAGGGACGCCTACTACGGAGCTTTCGTGGGGCGGTTCGCCAACAGGATCGCAGGCGGCAGGTTCACGCTGGACGGCGTCAACTATTCGGTGGAAAAGAATAACGGCGAGAACCATCTTCACGGCGGCGACGGCAGCTTCAGCGAAAGGATCGCCTCTGTCGTCGAAGAGACCGATAATTCCGTTACCCTCGCCTGGGACTCCCCTCATATGGACCAGGGCTATCCGGGCCACATGACCGTCAAGGTAAAATACGCTTTCGACGATAAAAACCAGCTGACGATAACTTATTCCTGCGCCGTGGACAAAGACAGCCTGTTCAATCCCACCAACCACTCCTACTTCAATATGAACGGCCCTTCCAGAGCGTACATCGGGGACAACGAGATAAAGCTCTACGCCGACAGATTCACCCCCGTAAACGACGAGTGCATCCCCCTGGGCACGCTTCAGTCCGTAAGGGGCGCCCTGGACATGCGCGTCTGGACCAAGCTGGACAACGTATTGAAGAAAGAAGAGACCGATTCGAACCTTCAGGCAGGCTGCGGCATCGACCACAACTTCCTTGTAAGAGACTATAAAGGCGACGGTACGGTGCTGAGAGCCGCGGAACTCTACGGCCCCTCCACGGGCGTCCGTATGAGCGTGTCCACGGACCTTCCCGGCATCCAGCTGTATTCCGCAAATTATGTAAAAGACGGACTTAAGGGAAAAGTGGGCCAGGTGTACGGCCGCAGATGCGCCATCTGTTTCGAGACCCAGTTCTATCCCGATTCCGTAAATCATCCCGAATGGCCTTCTCCGGTGATCAAAGCCGGAGAGACTAAAGAATACACCACGGTGTTCGCCTTCGACACGCCCGTGAAAGCCACGGTGCTTGACGGCCATACCACCAACCCCGGAGACATATCCTGGGATCCGCTCTACAAGATCTGCAGAGCAGATATCTACGACAGGACCGCCAGAAAAGACGTGCTCAGGCGCATTCGGGGCTCGGAAGTGGTCATCACGAACAAGTGCGTGCTCGACAGAGAGCTTATAGAAGAATTCGACGGCGTGAAGTACGTGGGGCTGCTCTCCACGGGGGCAAACGCAGTTGACCGGGAGGCCCTTTCAGAGAGAGGGATCGCGTTGACCAACGTTCCCGGATACAGCACCGAAGACGTTGCCCAGCTCACCTTCTCACTGATACTTGAATTGTGCGAAAAAGCGGCGGCGCACGACGCGGCGGTAAAGGACGGAGACTGGTGCGATTCGGATGATTTCTGCTTTACCGTCTCTCCAATTAAAGAGCTGGCGGGTTCGACTCTGGGCATCATAGGCTACGGAGCCATCGGCAGCAGAGTCTGCGAGATCGCCAGGGCGTTCGGCATGAAAGTGCTGGTGCATTCCAGAAGCGAAAAAGAGCTACCCGAAGGCGCCAGGTTCGTGTCAAGGAACGAGCTTCTGAGAAAGTCCGACATCGTGACGCTGCACCTGCCGCTCACCGAAAAGACCGCCTGTTATATCGACGAAGAAGCGCTGTCAATAATGAAGGACGGAGCCATACTCATCAACACTTCGCGGGGCGGCGTTATAGACGAACAGGCGGTGGCAGACGCGTTAAAGAGCGGCAAACTTTCCGGAGCCGGACTCGACGTGCTGTCAACGGAGCCTCCGAAGCCGGACAATCCCCTTCTCAAAGCTCCCAACACCGTCATCACTCCCCACATCGGCTGGGCTGCCCAGGCCGCGAGGATAAGGCTCATCGAAGCGGTTGCAAAGAACATTTCAGCTTTCAATTCCGGGAGAAAACTAAACAGGCTGGACTGACCGAAAGATACAATAAAGGTGAAAGAAGAGGCTGACGTTTAAAAACTATGCAAAAGATAATGTTTACCGGCGGAGGGACCGCCGGACACACCACTCCCAACGTGGCGCTCATTAAAGTGCTCCACAAAGATTATCCCGAGGCTGAGATCAGTTACGTAGGATCTTTCGAGGGCATCGAAAAGCAGATAATCGGAGAACTGCCTTACGTAAAATACTACGGCATCCATTCCGGAAAGCTCAGAAGATACCTGTCGGTGGAAAACATAAAAGACGCGTTCAGAGTGCTGAAAGGCATGAAGGACGCGAAAAAAGTGGTCAAACAGATCCGGCCCGAAGTGCTCTTCTCCAAGGGCGGATACGTCTCCGTACCCGTGGTCAGGGCCTGCGCGAAAAAGAAGATACCGGTGATCTGCCACGAATCCGACATCACGCCGGGGCTGGCAAACAAGATGTCTTCCAAGTACGCCACGGCGGTATGCACCACCTTCCCCGATACCGTGGACAAGATACCGGGAGGAAAAGGCGTTTTTACCGGGACTCCCATACGCGAGGAGCTTTTCAGGGGCAACGCCGCTGCAGCCAAAGAGGCACTGGGATTCGACGACAAACCGGTGATAATGATAATGGGCGGCAGCATCGGGTCCGCGGCCATCAATGAGGCCATCCGCTCCAACATCGGCGCCCTCACCGAGAAGTGCACCCTGATACACCTGTGCGCCAAGGGCAAGCCCTCGGAGGATCCGGAGCTCACCCGGCATCCTCCGCACCGCCCGTTCGAACACGAGTCCGTTCCCCTCGCCGA
>JAEFAM010000140.1 GCA_016287565.1 Clostridia bacterium | reverse complement strand
GGCTGCACCGGTAAGCTCACCGCCCTGTTCAATGAATTCCTTGCCCTTTTTCCGGCCGATTGAACCGAAGATGATGCCGAGAATACTCGTGAAAACGAGGCTCAGAATGCCAAACACAAGGGTATTCGGCTGTGGCAGATTGTTATTCTGGTTGTATTGTTCCATAATTACTCCTCCCAATAGTTTTGATATATTATAGCATAATTCTCAAAAAACGCTAGTACTCTTTTTTTCGTCGATTCGTATCTTTTTTGTTTCGTCCAGTTTTCTAAGTTAGTCTGTGATCTTGATGTTCTTCCGTCATTAATAGAAGATAGTGGATTCTTCACTGATCACCGCTTTCCGGGGAAAGTCTCAAACGTTTCCGCAGGAGTTTCCGTTCGGCCGCCCAACTCTGCGTTTTACAGGCCATCAGGAACCCAGGCCTTTGTTCTATTATCCTTGAGAGACTGTATACAGGGAATAGAAGTAGCCCTTATTCTCCATAAGCGCGTTGAAGGTCCCCTGTTCCGAAACGGCGCCATTCTTCAGTGCGAACAGACCGGTACAGCGACGCAGGATGTTTTCGTCCAGGTCGTGGGTAACGATCACGCGGGTGTAGCCGTCCAGCTTCAGAATGGCGTCCAGCACCTCAAAGGAGGTCTCCGCGTCCAAGGACGCCGTGGCCTCATCCACGAACAGCACCGGTGTCTTCCGCAGAAGCGCTCTGGCGATGGAGATTCGCTGCCGCTCGCCGCCGGAGAGGCCGGAGCCGTTTTCACCGCAGAGATAGTCCGCGCCCTTTTCGTCGATGAGCTTTTTCAGTCCGGACAGCCGCACGGCACGGTCGATCTCCTCTTCAGGAAATTCGGAGAACATGGTGATGTTGTCGCGAATGGTGCTGTTAAAGACGAATACGTTCTGCTGAATGATGGAAACGAGGTCGTAAAGCGAGTCTGCGGATACGGTTTTGAGTTCTTTTCCGTCATAGAGGATCTCGCCCTGATAATTTTTCGATGACGCCATCAGCAGATTCAGGATCGTCGATTTGCCGCTGCCTGAGCCGCCTACCAGCGCGTAGCAGCCGCTGGCGCGCAGTTCCATATTCACGTTACTCAGCACAGGCTTTCCTTCCTCATAGGCAAACGAAACGTCCTTGACCGAGATCCCCCCTGTGAGCTGCGGAGGGATATGCTCGCCATCGTCTGAAACGTTTTTGTTCAGCGCCTGCGCCAACTTATCGATCAGACCGTAGGATGACATCATGCCGGCGAAAAACGTGGGGAATTCCTGAATTGGTCCCAGCACATAGTTCAAAAGCTGAACAAACACAATGGCTGTACCTGCAGTAATACCGCTGCCGGAGAGCGCCAGTGCGGCTGCCACAAAGAACACGCCGAACTGCAGAATCGCTCCCGCAATGCCTGATGAATAGTTTACCAGGACGTTTACCTTCGTGCGTTTTTTCGAGGCTTCCGCTACATCAGTGTTGCTGTGATCGTGCAAATCGGCAATGCTTTTCTCTGCCTTAAAGCTTTTGATCACAGAAAAGCCCGTGAGTGTGTCCTTCAGCATGCCGATATAGCTCTCTTTTTGATCGGAGACATTCTTTTCCGCTATCGCCGCCTTGTTTCCCAAAACTACAGAAACAATGATGGGCAGCAGGGAGAAGCCGATGGCAATAAGCGTAAGAAGAGGGCTGTACCACAGCATGAGGCACAGGGCGCCGGCAAAGGTGATACCGACCTGTATCGTGTTTTGCAGTTTTCCGATGAAGTCCGTCTCGATCGTATTCACATCGTTGGAAAGAGCGGAAATATAGAGAGAGGTGTTCTCGCCGGAGAAGGCCTGTATGCCCTTTTCCATCAGACGATCAAAAACGTATTCCCGATACTGCTTCATCGCCTTTGCCCGGAACTCGGAGAGAAATGTCCTGTCCAGAATCCCTCCAAGTCCAATCAGCGCAAACGCGCCTCCGGCGACGATCAGGAGCGTGGCGAAATCGTAAGGGCATTCTCCGGATATCAGGTCTGCAACCTCCTTGATGAGCCAGGAGACCACCAGATTTGTCGCAGCGCCCAGCAGGGATGCGATCACAGTCATAGCCAGATTGAATTTGTTATTCCGAAACAGTTCTTTGATAAAAGGACGCCGCAACGCCTTGATTTCCTTCTTACTCATATAGCCCCTCCGGCTCTGTAATGTAGTTCCAGATAGCAAAAAACGGGAATTATTCCCACTCAATTGTGCCGGTGGGCTTGGGTGTGAGGTCGTAGAGGACGCGGTTGACGCCTTTAACTTCGGTGATTATTCTTCTTGTGATCCTGTCGAGAAGGTCATAG
>JAEFAM010000057.1 GCA_016287565.1 Clostridia bacterium | reverse complement strand
CGAATTCGACACAGAAAGAAACCCCGGCACCGCATAGGGTGCCGGGGTTTCTTTCTGGGGAGAATGATGGGACTTGAACCCACGACCTCCAGGGCCACAACCTGGCGCTGCCACCAACTGAGCTACATCCTCCGTACCGTGGCGTACCTTGGGGGATTCGAACCCTCGACCTACTGCTTAGAAGGCAGTTGCTCTATCCTGCTGAGCTAAAGGCACATCGTCTGCGCGAAAAAGGCCGGAGACCGGCCGAGTTGCCCGTTTGATTGGTTTGGAGCGGGTGACGGGAATCGGACCCGCACGGCCAGCTTGGAAGGCTGGAATTCTGCCATTGAACTACACCCGCGAAAAAATGGGCTTTTTCGTTTGCCCGGTCGGAATGATAGCACAGCGGGCGGCGGGATGTCAAGGAGAAAATGCGCGGCCGGAATGCGCGGCGCGTGACGTGTGTGATATATTTTTATACGCGCCAAAAGCGCGAAAGCACAAAAAAAGCGTAAATATAACGAAATCGGTGTTGACTTGCCGTTTCGGATGCAATATAATAATACAGAATATAGCCGCAAAAGCGGCATACAAAAAAACTGGGAGGTTTTTTTATGAAAAAGTTATTGGCTATCGTTCTTGCAACAGCGTTAGTTCTTTCGCTTTTTGCGGTTAACTCCTTTGCTGAGACGAAATGGCACGTTTCTCGTGACCAGCTTACTGTTGACGGCGCTGACAGAGCCAGCTTCGGCGGCAACCCCGAGACTACTTCCGTAGATCTTACCGGCGACGTAGGCAAAGAACTTCGCGTATGGGGCTGGGTTTCCTGCTCCGATCCGATCGAGGCTCTCGGCTACAGGATCAACGGCGGAGATATCGTTTACAGCGAGACTTTCTTTGCTGAGACCGGTTCTGACGTTATCGGCGCCGGCGCAAGTATCGCGGGCGAGACCGGAACCACCACCAGAATGGCGATCATGGTTCCCATCACCGAAGGCGGATACGATGTTGAAGCTATCGCTAAGACTGCCGAAGAAGAGCACGTTATCTGGATCGTAAAGGTCAACGGCGGAAAAGCCGACGAGTCCGGCGCTGCTACGTTCAGCGACGTTGCCATCCTTGACAACGGCGGCGGCGCTATCGGCACCTGGGTCGACAAGAAAAACACTTCTACCTACATTGAATTCACCACTGCCGGCGCTTTCAAAGCGATCACTCTCGGTCAGTACTGGGCTTCCAACCCTGATACCAAGACCGGCCCTAAAGCCGACTGGAGCATCGAACTCTATGAATTCGCTTACAACGTAGAAAACACTCTGGCTCAGGCTCCCGTAAAGTCTATGACCGTAACTACTGACGGCGACTTAGGCGTCGGAGCTGTTGTTTCACTCGACCTTGGCGACGGAATGGCCGCAGGCACCTACGTTCTGAAGTTCGTCCTCACCAACTCTGAGTACACTGAGGAATTCGACGGCGCTGCCAAGAATCCTTATTTCGTTCTTCCGAAGATCGACAATCCCAACGCGGATAACTTCAAGTATGCCGGAGATGGCTTCAACCTGGTTTTCACCGCCGAGGCCGTTGATGGAGATTTCTTCGTTGCCAACCCTGCAGACACCGACGTTCCTGCTACTCAGGAGACCCAGCCTCAGACCGGCGATATGACCGTGGCTATGTTCGCCGTCATCGCTGTTCTCGCTTTGGGCGCAGTCGTTGTTTTCTCCAAGAAGAGAGCTTTCTGATATCTTCCTGAAAAGGTCGATATGAGATGACCGAAACAGAGGGCGCGATCCGAGGATCCGCCCTCTGTTTTTTTGCGCCCTTCCGGGATGGCCGGTCCTGACGGATCCTGCATAAAGAAGGGCAATTTTTTGCGTTTCGGAAGGGCTTTTTCTGCTTGACGCAGGGCAAATGTTGATGTATAATAAAAAACTGCCTGGCGTCGAAAGCTTTTGCTGGCGAAAGGCAGAAAAAAAGCATAAAAAATATAAAATCTATATCAAGGAGTGTGCATTGAATGAGCATGTATAACAAGAAGAGCGTAGAAGACATTGACGTCGCCGGTAAGAAAGTTATCGTCCGCGTCGATTTCAACGTTCCCTTTGACGCAGAAGGAAACATCACCGACGACAAGCGTATCGTCGGCGCACTGCCCACCATTAAATATCTTGTTGACCATAACGCGAAGACGATCCTGGTCTCTCATCTTGGAAGGCCGAAGGGACAGTTCAATCCCAAATATTCCATGGCTCCCGCATCCGCCCGCCTTGCCCAGCTTCTCGGCAAGCCCGTGATCCAGGCCGCGGACGTCATCGGTCCCGATGCAGAGGCTAAAGCCGCCGCTCTTAAAGACGGCGAAGTCCTTATGCTGGAGAACGCCCGCTTCCACGCCGAAGAGGAGAAGAACGACCCCGAATTTGCCAGAAAACTGGCCTCCTTCGCTGAAATATTCGTAAACGACGCTTTCGGCACCGCTCACAGAGCGCACGCCACCACCGCCGGCCTGGCCGACTACCTTCCCGCCGTTTCCGGCATGCTCATCGAAAAAGAGATCAGCATCATGGGCAAGGCCCTCGAGAATCCCGACCGCCCCTTCGTCACCATCCTTGGCGGAGCCAAAGTTGCCGACAAACTTAAAGTTATCGAGAACCTTCTGAACAAGGCAGACAGCCTCATCATCGGCGGCGGAATGGCCTTCACCTTCCTGGCCGCTCAGGGCTACAAAGTGGGCAAGTCCCTCGTTGACGAAACGAAGCTCGACTATTGCCGCGACATGATGGCCAAGGCAGAAGAAAAAGGCGTCAAGATCCTGCTACCCGTTGACTGCGTATGCACCGCAGGTTTCCCTGATCCCGTCAACGCTCCCATCGAGACTCTCACCGTCAGCATCGACGCCATTCCCGACGATATGATGGGACTGGATATCGGACCTGAGACCGACAAGATCTTCTCCGAAGCCGTTAAGAACGCCAAGACGGTGGTCTGGAACGGACCTATGGGAGTTACCGAAAATCCCGCGCTGGCCGCCGGCACCATCGCCGTGGCCGAAGCCCTTTCTCACACTGACGCTACCACCATCGTGGGAGGCGGAGATTCCGCGGCCGCTATCGAAAAGCTCGGCTTCGCGTCCACCATCACCCACATCTCCACCGGCGGCGGAGCGTCTCTCGAATTCCTCGAGGGCAAAGATCTTCCCGGCATTGCCTGCCTCGAAGACAAAGACTGATCCGTATTTACGATTATTCCGCAAGGGCACCGGACGCGGCAATTGACCGCAGCCACGGTCCGCGCATCCTGCCGGCAGGCGGGAGACCCGAAAGGGCGCCTTCACTGCCGGCGGGCCGGCATTGCCCGGATAAAATTGACAGATATTAACTGATCTCATTATGCAGCAGCAAGAAAGGAATGGATTTGAATTATGAGCAATCGTAAAAAAATCATCGCGGGTAACTGGAAAATGAATAAGACGCCGGCTGAAGCGTCTGCTTTTATAAAGGAACTTAAAAAAGAGATCAAGGGCGGAAAGAGCGAAGTAGTCTGCGCCGTTCCCTTTGTGTGCATCCCCACCGCCATCACCGCGGCCAGAGGAAGCAGGATAAAGATCGCCGCCCAGAATATGCATTTTGAGGAAAAGGGCGCCTACACCGGCGAGGTCTCCGGACTTATGCTCAAGGAGATGGGCGTTTCCTACGTCATCATCGGTCACTCCGAGCGCCGTCAGTATTTCGCCGAGACCGACGAGACCGTCAATAATAAAGTCAAGGCCGCTTACCGTTACGGCCTGAAGCCCATCGTCTGCGTAGGCGAGACTTTAGAGCAGCGCGACGCCGGCCTCACCGCCGAGCTGGTGCGCTTCCAGGTCAAGGCCGCTTTCGTGGGCGTTGCCCCCGAACAGGTCAAGAAGACCGTTATCGCCTACGAACCCATCTGGGCGATCGGAACAGGCCGCACCGCCACCTCCGCTCAGGCCGAGGAAGTGTGCGCCATCATCAGGAAAGTACTGAAAGAGATGTACGGCAAGCGCGTTTCTTCCTGCGTCCGCATCCAGTACGGCGGCAGCGTAAAAGCCGACAACGCCAGAGAGCTCTTCTCCATGCCCGACATTGACGGAGGTCTCGTGGGCGGCGCCAGCCTGAAGCTTGCCGATTTCGCGGCCATCACGGCCGGCTGAAGAAATGACAGCGACCGAAAATTTGAACAGCGAGTTCGATATTGACCGGAGGGACAGGAAGAAGCGCACCGTGCGTGTGGTTCTGATCGTCCTTCTGCTGCTTGTTGTGGCAGTTTCCTTCGTGCTGTATCTGGAGATCTCCGGCAGCAGGGGAGGCGAGTTCATCGACAGGATCACCGTAACTTCCTACCTTCGGAGCCGTTACGGAAAAGAAGCCGGAAAGTTTAACGTGGAATTTACAGGCTACGACAAAGCCCGGGGCGTGTACGAGTACGAGTGCTCCTGCCAAAAGGGCTCTTTCCGGATGGCCTCCAAGAATTTCAGGGTGCGGTACGACGGCTACTACGCCGAATTCATGTGCGATCCCGGTGCCGGACAGGCTGTGGAGGACTACCTGTCGGATTATCTGAGCTCCCGCTGGGACGAGGCCGAAAAAGGCGCTTCCTGGACGCTGGCGGCGAAGATACGGGTGCCCCTGGAAGACGCGGGCCTGGCTCCCGCCGAGATGCTGGAAAAATACGGAAACACGCTGGATATCGAAGCCACCCTCACCGGAGAGCGGCTGACCTTCGGAGAATACAAAAATCTGTCCTACGACCTTCTCGACGCCGTCCGGTCAACGCTGAAACTGGCTCCGGAGTTTATGCAGATATTCTACTACCGTTATCCGGACGCCTCCGAAGGCGGGGACAACGTATTGAGCTACGAGTCTCATCTGCGGGGCTACATGTTCAACTACACCAAGGACGGCTATTCCAAATCCACCGACGTGAACTTCGTGGTGGAACTGGGGGAGAAGGAACAGAAGTCTTTAAGGAACTATACGATCATACGCGTAGTGAACTTTCTGGTGATCGGACTCACCGTCATAGCGCTGGCGACGCTGTATGTGGTGAGGAAGGTCAAAAAGAAGAAAAAATCGGAGGCCGCACTGGCAAAAGTTAAGGGCAGCGGCGCCGGTGAAGAAGAAGTATCGAAAGAAGGCGCCGACGAGAGTTAACGGCAATGGCGCCGGTGAAGAAGGATTTGAAGACAGCGCTGACGAAAGTTAACGACAACAGCGCCGGTGAAGAAGGATCGAAAGGAGAACGACAATGAAAGCGACGAAAGATATGCTGATCATCGAACTTTTGGAAATGGACCGCAGCGTGGCGGAAGTGCTTATGAACGCCGGTATGCACTGCGTGGGATGCATGGCCGCCAGAGGCGAGAGCATCGAAGACGCCTGCGCCGTACACGGTATCGACGCGGACAAGCTGATAGAGGCCATCAACAAGAGGCTCGAGACGAAGGAATAAGCCGAGCCTGCTGCCTCAGACGCTGAGGATCAGAATAAAAAGTACCGCCGAGGCGGCCCGGATCAGGGGCGCCCCGGCGGTGTTTTTTTTATCGACCGGACCGAACGGCCGGGCCGGCGAGGGAGCGTTTATTTCGCGCCGAAGTTCACCAGAGCGTAGCGCTCGAAATACCAGCCGCATTTATTGTCCGCGGACCACTGCTTCTCGTAGGAGAAATTGACCGGACCCACGGCCCAGGGCTCGGGATCGGGCCCGTGGTGGGGACCCATGAGGTTGCGGTTGGAATTGAAGAGGCGGACGGTGATCCTGTTGACGCCTTCCTTCAGGAAGCCGCCCAGATTCATATGGTCGCGGAACATCAGCGCCTTAACGTATTCACCGTTGACGTATATCTCCGCCACGGAATATCTGCCTGAAAGCTTCAATTCGTCCGGATCTCCCGCCTTGTAGTCCAGCGTCGTCTCGAAAGTGACGCTGCCGGCGAAGAAGGGGTAACCGGAACGGACCAGGTCGCCCATATCAACGGACTCGGGCGAGCGCACGATACTGAGAGGTCCGGTGTATATCACCGAGTGCCGCACGCTGTTCTCGAAGGCACCTTCAGAGGTGTCGACGCCGAACCTGCCGTACAGGTACACGGTCTCGATCTCCGTGTCGAAGAGCAGGCAGTTGCGGAGCGATTCGGAAACGCCTCCGTAGAGCACGTAATAAACGTAATCCCGCTGGAAATAATCCACCTTCACCGTAACGTCGTTGACGCCGGGAACTATATAGGAGGTGAGGGGAGCGGTGAGGAACGAGGGGTCGAACCAGCCCTTGCCCTGAGCCGTGATCTCGTGGCCGTTCACGTACATGCCCCGGATGTTCATAGGCTCCACGGCCAGATTCAGTTCTTCCGGCACTTCCTTCACGTCGAATTCGAATTTCAGCCACAGGTCTCCGGCGTAGCGCGTGCGGTACAGTATGTCCCTGACGAGCTCGATGGGGCGGTTCTCTTCGAAATCCACTCCGTTGTAGGACAGGCGGCAATGATCCAGCGGCATCATGTTTCCGGGGATCTCCACCGCCTTGAAAGGCTTCTCGAATACGATCTTTTCACCGGCCTTGGGCAGCGGCAATTCCGTTTCGCCTTCGAATTCGGTTACCAGCACCGAATCGCCGGGCTCCAGATCGAAGGTGGCCCTGAGGGCGCCGCATTTTTCGCACACGTCGGTGTCAAGCTTCCTGAAGACGCCTTCTTCCAGATCCAGCACGTTCAGGTGCTTCGCGCCCTTGAGGCCGATCCGAACGCCTTTGATGGTCTCGTCGGTTAGATTGACCACGAAGCCCAGGCGGCCACGCTCTGTGCGGCGGAGCATAGACCGGATCCCCGGCACCACGGCTGAGATCCTCAGTTCGGACTCTTTCGCCAGCGTGTCTATATCGGTGTTGGACACGAGGAATCCCAGCTCTTCCGGCTTCTTCCGGCCGTCTATCCTGTCGGGCCTGCCGTCAGCCAGCAGTATCCTGCCTCCGTTTTCAACGTATTCCTTCAGCAGCTTCACTGTAGAGGCGTCGAGCGTGTATGTCTTCGGCAATACCACCGCGGTGTAAGTCTGCTCACCGACGGTGACGGACGCGCCGTCAACGCTGCCGTACCTGGCCATCAGGTCCTCGTCTCCGAAATGGAATCCGATATGCCTGTCGTACAGTTCTCCGGCAACTCTGCGGAGCGACTCTTCCAGTTCCGCCACCGTAGGCCCGTCGATATCTCTCTTGTAATTCAGGCGCGCCGAATGGATGGGATGGATCACGAGCACCGGCGCGGTCTCGCTGCCCCGGGACAGCGTGTAGCCCAGCCTGTTGAAGTATTCGTCGAAATGCTTCATCTGTTTCTGCCAGGGGAGATGCTGAGAGTAGTGCGCGGGATAGTCCCGCTTTCTCTGGCCGCGCTCGGAATAGGGATAGAGATGCTGGCACATGATATTGACGCCGGCAACGTACTGGGATTCCGCGATCTTTTTAAGTTCCAGCGGAGAGACGTCCCAGCCGCAGCAGCCGAACATCTCCGAAAGCACTTTTTTCTTGCCCAGCTGCGCCGCCGCGGAACCCAGCTGCCTGGAAGCTATGCCCTGGTCAACGTTTCTGCCCAGGTGGTCCATTCCGGGAATGTGCTCGTACTCATAGAAAGGCATCACTGCGCCGGCGCTCCACATCTGGCCCGCCAGCGTAGTCTCTTCCACCGCGTGGCCCGTGAGCCTGCAGCCGTTCTCCTCGCACCAGTCGTATATGACTTTTATGAAATTCTTGATAAACAGGTTGTGGATCAGGCGCCAGTAGTCGTACCGGAACTCCTGAGCTCCTTCGAAATCGATGAACATGGCGTCCAGGGCGCTGTACACGTCGTATCCGTACTCGTTCTTAAACAGTTCCGGCAGAGTGTCCGACCAGGGCGTGGCGTATCTGAAATACTGAGGCTCGTCGGTGAAAAATCCCGGCATCGCGCCTCCGAAATCCGCGCCCAGCCTGTTCTTGTAATCCTCGTGGGTCTCTTTGATGAACTTCCGGGTGACAACGTCGTTCAGCGTGTCGACGTAGGAGGTGTCGCTGTGTTTGTACACGCAAAAATATTCATTCGCTCCGTCAACGGCCCCTTCGACCTTTCTCGACATACCTCCGTCAACGACGTACACCGCCATCGCTTCGGGATCGAAGGCGCCTCGCGCCTCACCCTTCAGAAACTTTGCGTGATTGTACGGATCGTCAAGGAGCTTTCCTCCCGCGAACCCGCTGGGCCAGCCGTTCTCGTCGTACGACCAGGGCTCCATGCCGTACTTCTTCGCCTCGTCGATGCACACCTTAATGGCGTCGTACCACTCGTCGCTGAGATAATCGGTCTCAAGGCCGCTTCTGGCGTGCATAAAGAAACCGTTCATGCCCAGATCGTGCATATCTCTTATCTGAGCCCGGAGCCGCTCGGGCTCCAGACGGTCGTTCCAGCTCCAGAAGGGGAGACTTCCGTACTCCAGGCAGTTTTCTCTGAGTTCCTTCTCGTAGTTCATTATTTGCTACCTCCGTCAGGGGTGATTAAAAATACGCTTAAAGTATAACACAATCCCGACACGAATTCCACACGGCTCAGACAGAAGAAAGACAAAAAAATTGAGGGAGTTATTGACACCTACACACAAAAAAAGTATAATAAATTTGTTAATAGTGCATAATTAATCGCGGGCCTCTGGCTCACGATCTTTGTTGCGTGCATTTTATTCAGTTTTTGCGGGAAGGCCTGGCGTATGAACAAGAAAAAGAAAAAGATCATTCGCATCTCAATCATCCTCGCGGTCATTGTGGTCCTCGCCGTAGTTATCATCATATCTTACGGGAACCGGAAGGTCGGTGCCAGTCAGTTTAAGGTGGATAATTACGACGAGATGGAGTTCAATCCGTTCCTGACCACCGAGAACCGCCTGGATAACAGCCTGCTTGAATACGGCAAAGTATTGACCAAGTATAAGCAGAAGGGTTATACCGACTACACCGGCGAGGACATCGTCATCGACATGAACAGCATCGTTGCCGCGGAAGGCAGCGAACTGGTCAGGCTCTCCGAATACGAAGCTTCCTCCGGGGCCGTGAGCTATTACGACTACAACACTTCTTCAGAAGTCGTGGTCGACAGTTCCGCGTTCCCGGGCGCCATCTATTCTTCGGCCGACGGCTGCTACGTGACGTTTACGGTGGACGTCCCCGTGTCCGGCATGTACTCCCTGAACCTTGACTATCTCATGCTGAAGGCCAAGGATTCGGACATGTACGTCGGGATCACCATCGATAACAAACTTCCTTTTAAGAACGCCAGCAATATGAATCTTAAGAGGATGTACGGCTTCTACAATACCGAGATCTCCGAGAACCTCGACATTTCCGGAAACCAGATCCGTCCCAAGTCCCAGGAGATCGTCGGCTGGCAGAACGTCACCATGTCGAACCCCGAAGGCGTATACAAGTCCGATTACAAAATGTATATGAAGCAGGGCGTGAGAAAGATCACGATGCACTTCTACAACCAGCCCGGAGCCATCGGAGCCATCAGATTCACGGCTCCCAAGACCGTGCAGAGCTACGAACAGTACGTGGCGGCCAACGGCGGCGCTTCCAACAAGTACACGGGCAGCGTGATCAGGATGGAGATGGAGGTCCCGGAACATACTTCCAGCGTCAGTATCAGGATGGAGTACGACAACGACTACCGTTCTTCTCCCGCTTCCTATAAGGTGACCCGCTACAACGTGTTCGGCGGCGAGCGCTGGAACACCGGCGGCGACTCCGTTCAGTGGACTTTCGAGGTCCCCGAAGACGGATGGTACCAGGTAGGATTCCGGTATATGTCAATCACCACCAACGTGGCTTCCTATAAAGACATCAGGTTCGACGGAAAGATCCCCTTCGCGGAGATGAACGAATACTGCTTCCCCTACGCGGACGGCTGGATCGGAGACGCTCTTAAGAACGAGAACAACGAGCCATACCTGTTCTACTTCACCAAAGGCGAGCACACGGTCTCCATCACCAACAAGATCGGTCCCCTGAGGCATACCTACTACCGCATCGAAGAGGCGATGGACTCCATCACCTCCCTCATCAACCAGGTAGCCAAGATCACTTCCTCTACCAGAAGTTCTACCGGCGGATACGTCGTGGACCGCAACCGCGACTGGGACCTTGAAAAAAACATTCCCGACCTTCAGGACGACCTTCACACCTACGTGGAACTGTTCAAGCAGTGCTACGAGGAGATATCCATCTACAACGGCGGCAAGCAGCCTTCCTACGGTTCCGCCGTTAAGGTGGCCCTCGAGCTGTTCAAGAAGATGGACGATGATATGGAAAAAGTCCCGCTTCTGCTGAACGATATCAACAGCGCCCTTACCGGTCTGAGCAACACCATGGTATCCATCCGCGAACAGGCCATCACGATGGACTACATGGAGCTTTCCGAGCAGGGATACAAGTACAAGAACGCCCGCAGCAACGCATGGCAGAATTTCTACGTAGGATTCATAAGATTCAAGGATACGTTCATCAAGGACTACTCCTCCGTGGGACAGAGAGAGAAATCCACTAAAGACATGGTCAGCATCGAGGTGTACATCTCCCGCGGCCGTGAATACGTTGACATCCTCAGAAACCTGGTGTCCGAGCAGTTCACTCCCGATTACGGCGTGAAAGTGAACGTTAACATGGTCAACGGCTCCGAGGGCCTTATAATGACCAGATACGTTGCCGGAACGGCTCCCGACCTTGCGGTTGCCATCGGCGCCGGCATTCCTTTCGAGTTCTCCGTAAGAGGCGCGCTGCTTCCTCTCGACCAGTTCAACGAGACATACACGCTGGACAACGGCACCCAGGTCCTCGGCTTCGACGACCTGATCGAGCAGTCCTTCTACAGGGAAGAGCTGGTGCCTTATCTGTACCAGGGCCATTATTACGGATTCCCCGAGACCCAGAACTGGGCCGCGCTGTTCTACAGGACCGATATCCTGGAAGAACTTGACGTGGAGCCCCCGGATACCTGGGAAGACGTCTACAACCTGGTCCCCATCCTTACTAAAGACGGATACAGCTTCTACTTCCCCTACGGCGTAGGCAACTACACTCCGTTCCTTTATCAGCACGGAGGCACCTTCTACGACGAAGACGGCCTTACTTCGAGGCTGAACACCGAGGCCGCATACGACGCGTTCGTGGAATACGCGGACCTGTATCTCCAGTACAACTTCATCTACGCCGCCGACTTCTATATGAGATTCAAGAATGGCGAGATGCCTCTGGGCATCGGCGATATGGGCTTCTACTGCAAGCTCAAATATTCCGCTCCCGAACTTAACGGCAAATGGGATATCCTTCCCGTTCCCGGACATACGGTCATGAACGATGAAGGCGAAATAGTGGTCGACAGGTCCAACGGCGGCGCAGGATCCTGCAACATCATCATAAGCAGCACCAAGCATCCCCAGGAAGCATGGCAGTTCATCCAGTGGTGGTCTTCCGACGCGGTACAGGCCGAGTACGGAAGGGAAGTAGAGGCTACCTTCGGCGTGGCTTCCAGATGGAACCCCGCCAACAAAAACGCCGTGGGAACGCTTCCCTATACCCAGGACGAGCTGGACGTCATATACGCTCAGTGGGAATGGCTTAAAGAATCTCCCAGCACCCTCGGCGGTTACTATACCAGCCGTTACCTGGTCACCGCTCTCAACCAGACGGTGCTCCAGGGCAAGAACGCCCGCGTGGCCCTCGAGGACGCCATTAAAGAGATCAATAAAGAAATGAAGCGTAAACAGAAAGAGTACAAGGTCCCCGAAGGCGGATCCGTGCTCCGCGAAGTCGTTACGCCTTAAGAGGGGAGAGGAGAAGAAAAATGAGTAAAAAAACTTCTTCAAAAGAAGTCGCCGAAAAAGGCGGAACTCCCGCTCAGCCCAAGAAACGTCTGTTCAACGTTGAAAAACGGTTCGGGTTCACAATGCACGAGATATGGACTCATAAGATGTCCTACGGCCTGATCGCCCCGTTCTTCATCCTGTTCATCGTTTTCTCGCTGGCGCCGCTGGTGGCGTCCCTGGCGCTGAGCTTCTGCTACTGGAACATCCTGGAAGATCCCATCTTCACGGGATGGCAGAACTACAGATATCTGTTCGTCGACGACTCGCTGTTCTTAAAGGCCTTCAGCAACACGCTGTACTACGCTATCATCGTTGGCCCCACCGCGTACATCGCCTCCTACTTCTTCGCCTGGTTCATCAACCAGGTGCCGAGCAAGATCAGGCCTCTGTACACGCTGGCTTTCTACGCTCCTTCGCTGACCAGCGCCATAGCGATGTCAGTCGTGTGGGCGGTCATGTTCTCCAACGACAGCACGGGCTATCTGAACTCCCTGCTGCTGAACCTGAACATCGTTTCCGAGCCGGTGCAGTGGACACAGAACGTCAACCTGATAATGCCTGTCGGTATCATCGTTGCCCTCTGGTCTTCGCTGGGTACCGGATTCCTTTCCTTCGTTGCAGGTTTCACAAACGTTGACAAGGAACTGTACGACGCAGCGGCGGTCGACGGAGTAACGTCCAGATTCCAGCGCCTCCTGTACGTCGACATTCCCCAGACGATGCCTCAGCTGCTGTTCGCCGCCGTGCTTCAGATCACCGGCGCGCTTTCGGTAGGCGGTACGCTGGCCGGACACCCCACTCCCGAGGACGCGGGTCTTACGGTCATGCTCCACCTGAGCGACTATTCAGGCACCAGGTTCGAGGTAGGTTACGCCTCGGCCATTGCCGTTGTA
>JAEFAM010000139.1 GCA_016287565.1 Clostridia bacterium | reverse complement strand
GCCACCGGCGACTGGGAGTCCGTGGTCTTCTATTTCGGCGACACCGTTAAGTGGACCGGGTATCTGTCCACCGCCAGATTCGACCCCTACGCCAACGTTCCCGAAGGGATGGACTATATGGACATCGCCTGGTTCGCGTTCGTGAAAAAAGAGGCGGACCTGGAGAAGCTCGACGTTTCTCTGGACGAGTTCAATGCTCACGAGACCTACACCAGAAGGCCGGTCTATTCCACTCCCGACAGGACCAAGCCCCCCGAGAACACGTTCAAGGCGGCCCTGGTCACTCCGGAAACGGCGGATGATCCCGGCAATTCCAGGTCCGGTTTTTCGCCCGTTGTCCTTATAACCGTCACCGCGGTGCTGGCGGTGGCCATTGCCGTATCTGCCCTGGGCATCGTGTATGTACGCAGCAGGAAAGAGAAATGAACAAGTACAAGCGCATCGTTCTCATAGGTATGCCGTGCTCCGGAAAGTCCTCCATCGGGAGGGTCATTGCGGAACACTACGGCCTTGCCTTTTACGACCTTGACGAGGAGATCGAGAAGTACGCGGGAATGACCATAGACGAAATATTCGCCACTTCGGGAGAGGCCGAATTCAGGAAGATCGAGACGCTGGTCACCACCATGATGGCGTCCACGGAGAACGCGGTCATCGCCACCGGGGGAGGGATAGTCACCAAGCCCGAGAACATGAAGATCCTCAAGAACGAAGGCAGCCTGGTGGTGTACATCCACAGAGATTTCTACAAGCTGGCCACCACTCCCAGAAAGGTGAGAGACCAGCGCCCGGTGCTGAGGCAGGCCAACTTCGAGAAGCTTTTTGCGATATACAAGACACGGCTCCCGCTGTATAAGAAATACGCCGACGTGGAGGTCAGAAACGACGGCGGCAGGGAAGATTCCGCTGCCAAGATCGTCAATATTCTTGACCGGATACTGTACGATGAAGAAGAGACTGAGACCTGATCTTAAATACGGAAACATATACGAGATCGACCGTGAGTCCCTTATGGAGAAAGGGATAAGCGGCCTCTTTTTTGATATCGACAACACCATGGAGCCCTACAACGCGCCGCTGCCGTCGGAAAAGCTCTCCGGATGGCTGAAAGAGTGCATCGACGGGGGATTTACCGTGGGGATCGTTTCCAACGCGAAAAAGGAGAGGATCGCCAGATTCGTTGCCGGATTCCCGGACGATATCAGGGACAATGTATTGTACGTATACGGCGCCGCCAAACCTTCCAAAAAGGGGTTCAGAAAGCTCTGCGGAGAGGCGGGTATCGCACCCTGCCAGGCGGCAATGATAGGCGACCAGCTTTTTACAGACGTCTGGGGCGGCAACCGCTCCGGACTCACCACAGTTCTCGTCACGCCCATCGATCTTTCCATCGAACCGGGCTTTGTAAGATTTAAAAGATTGTTAGAGAGGCCATTTTTATGAACGAACAGATTTACCAGATCACAGAAAAAAGAACGAATCAGCTGCGCTCCTTTATGGAGACTAAACAGATCGACGCCGCCTTCGTCACATCCGGACCCGGAGTCAGGTATCTTTCCGGATTCGCCGGAACTCCCGGAGACGCTTCGCTGGTGATAACGCCCGGAGAGGCATACATAATCACCGACTCCCGCTACACGATCCAGGCAGGGGAGCAGTGCCCTTATTATACTTTAATCGGCGGAGGAGCTTCCGATCCCGGAAAGGTCAAGGAGATACTGGGAGACCGCAAACTGAACCTGGGCTTCGAGAATTTCGAGATCTCCTACAACCAGTTCAAACGGACCGAAGCCGCGCTGCCGGAAGCCTCGTTTGCGCCCATGGACAACGCCATAAGAGACCTCAGGAACATCAAGGACGACACTGAACTGGACAATATCAAAAACGCCTGCCGCATTGCCTGCGTATCCCTGGCCGAAACTGTGCCCTACATAGTGCCCGGAGCCGCGGAACTTGACGTGGCCAACGAGCTGGAATACAGGATGAAAAAGAACGGCGCCTCCGGGCCTTCCTTCGACACCATCGTTGCCTCCGGCGTCAGGGGAGCCCTTCCTCACGGCCTGGCATCCGAGAAGATTATCAGGAGCGGCGAGATGGTGACCATCGACTTCGGCTGCCTGTACAACGGATACTGCTCCGATATGACCAGGACTTTCGCGGTGGGAGAACCCGATCCGGAAATGAGAAAGATCTACGATACGGTGCTGTACGCCCAGCTCACGGCTGTTGATGCGTACAGGCCCGGAATGAGCGGCGCCGATCTCGACAAGGTGGCCCGTGACATAATCGCAGACGCCGGATACGGCCGTTATTTCGGCCACGGCCTCGGCCACGGCGTGGGTCGTGAGATCCACGAAGGAGGCGGAGTGAGGC
>JAEFAM010000056.1 GCA_016287565.1 Clostridia bacterium | reverse complement strand
CCGTAAACGGGCTCGCCGTCGTCGATCATGTAACCGAAGGATTCGATCTTGGAGTTGGCATTGCCGTACCAGCCGTGCATGGCAACGTTCTGGATGCTGCCGTCGGAACCGTCAACGAGAGCTTTCGCAGCGATGACAGCGTCATTGCCGTTGGCGATCTCGGCGCCGTTCACAAGGATCTGGTCGTAGGACATCTTGTCGCCTTTGTCAGCAGCAAAGTCGCGAAGTCCGCCTGCAGGGGCAGCCGCGCCTTCCTTGAACTCGCTGACCTTGACGTTGTCGACGCGGTAGGAGTTGTTCCTCTGATAGAAGGAGAAGGATCCTTCATCGGGATAGTCGGCTTCGGAAGTGGAAAAGATCTCGTCTCCGTTGGCGTTGTAAGCCTTTACGTTGGAACCGCTGAGGGTAAGGGTCACGACTTCGACGTTGTTGACGTAGAGAGTGATAAGGTCTCCGAGGTCAACGATAGTCACGTGGCCGCTCTTGCCGTCGAATCCGTCAGGATAAGCAACAAGGAACTGAGGAGCGTCACCGTATGCTCCACCGTTGTTGAGGCAGACGCCGATGTAACCTACGGCGCTGGCATTCTGGTTCTTGGAGATGGCCAGGTCGAAAGAGATACCGGTGCCAAGCTCGGCAGCAGAGGGAACCTGGAATCTTCCGCCGTTCTGGAAATTGGAATTTCCGCCGGACTGAGCGCGAACGCCGACTCCGAAGTAGCAATCCTGAGCGTTGCTGGTGAAGTCGAAGTCAAGGACGTAATTCTCGATATAATCGTCCTCGGGGATGTAAGTGGCGGAATAACCGCCGTTGATCCAGTTTCCGTCGTTGGCAAAGTTCATACCGCCGTCAACGATCTTAACACCCTGGCAAAGGAACCAGTTATCGGTGTCGATCTCGTCACCCGAGAAATCGTCCTCGAAAATGACTTTAAGGTCGCTGGCAGGAGTTTTTGCCTTGCTCGCGGCGAAAGCCGGAACTGCCATTGCGATGCACAGCGCTATGCAAACCGCAAATACAAACAGTTTTCTCATGAGTAAAAAACCTCCTTTTATTTAGCTGTTAAGCCAATAGGGATTATATAACGGTTTTTGGCTTGCCGTCAAGGTGTTTTTGCCTTTGTCAGTCCGCTTTTTTACCCTTGACAGCCCGCCGGCATCTTCTTCGAGACTAAAAAAGGACCCGCTCTCGAACGGAGCAGGTCCTTGATGATCACCGTATGATCTTAAACGTTTTCGCCGCGAAAATCTCAGAAAGCTCTTTTCTTCGCGAACACTGCGACTGCGCCGAGAGCGAGGACAGCGAGGACGGCAAACATTGCCACGGTCATATCGCCGGTCGTAACGTTCTCTTCGGCAGGGCCAACGTAGGTGAAGCTGGTGTTCGGAGTGGTGCCTGCGCCGTTGGCGCTGACGTTCTCGTCGATCTTCACGATGGTGCCGTCAGCAAGTTTGGCTACGGCAACGATCTTGTTGGTGCCCTTGAGGTTGGATACGTCGATGGTCATATCAAATCTGGTGGCGTACTGACCGCCGTTGGCAGGATCAGTAACGGCAGCCTCGGGAGCAACTTTATAGTCGCCGAAGGTGTTTTTGCCGTTGATCTGGTAGCCAAGCTCGTCGATCTCGGACTCGAAGCCGATCCAGCCGCGGATGCGGATGGTCTGGACGCTGCCGTCGGAACCGTCGATCGTTCTGCCTACGCCGTCAAGTTTGTCGGAAGCAGCGCCGTCGTCCTGTCCGAAGTTCATAACGTCGTTGACGTAGATCGTGTCGAAGGAAGCTCCGTGAAGCTGGAAGCTGCCGGTCTCTCCGCCGGGGATCTCGGAGCCGAGGGGAACGAAGCCTTCGCCTGCATCGGTGGTGTAGATGCCGAAGTAGCTGTCGCCGCGCTCAAAGATGATGTAGTCTGTGGAAAGCGGATCGGCGCCGTAGCAGAAGAAAGCGTAGCATCCTTCGGGAACGGAAGCGCGAAGCGTGTAGGCTCCGGCAGGAACAGTCTTTCCAAGATCCACTTCGCGGAGGGATGTTGCGTTTCGCGGCAGCTAAATTGAACACTGACGGTTTCTGCTCAAACTCGTCAGGGTTCAGCCAAATTATTCTCTCTCTTCGCTTATTCAAATGGCGATGGTTCTGTCTCAAAGAGCGAAACGAGCGAGAAACGCCCAGAATTTGCCCCTCATCCCGATTTTTTGGGCGTTTGGAAGGAAGTGGCGCTGTCTCTAAGTCCAAAATGAGCGAGAAACGCCCAGAATTTGCCCCTCATCCCGATTTTTTGGGCGTTTTGAAGGAGGCGGCGCTGTCTCAAGGAGCGAAATGAGCGAGAAACGCCCAGGATTTGCCTCTTTTCCTGATTTTTTGGGCGTTTGGAAGGAAGTGGCGCTGCTTCGAATCTTAAAATGAGCGAAAAATCAAATCCACCTTCACTCCGCGCAGCGGAACATCACTCGGCGCAGCCGAATAGCACTGTGCGAAGCACAATATCACTCAGCGCAGCGGAATATCACTCGCCGTAAGGCGAATAGCACTGCGCTCCGCGCAATATCACTCCGCGCAGCGGAACTGACGTGGTATAGTAAAGTTGGAATACGACATCACATTTTTGTATAATATAAACAGAGAGGTGAATCGTAATGATCGACAATGAATTGAGGAAACAAATAGTCCGGTTACATTTTGAACAGGGACGAACAGTAAAAAGTTTAAGCGAAGAATTCGGAGTATCCAAAAATGCCATAACCCGCTGGATCTCCGCATATCGAGAGGAAGCTGCGGCGAACGCCGAGAAGGAAGCCGCTTTGAAGAGTATGGAGGAGGTTGCCAGACTCCGGAGGGAGAATGAAAAGCTTAAGAAGGAGAATGACTTCTTAAAAAAAGCGGCGGCGTTCTTTGCGAAAGAAAGCCGGTAGAGAGATATCGGTTCATAGACAAATATCATAAACGGTTTGGAGTCAACTGGCTTCTAAAGCGTCTGAAGGTCTACCCGAACGGATACTACAACTACAAGCGAAATCGAAAGAACGCCAGAGCAAAAGAAAGAGCAAAGATAACAACAAAGATCAAGGAAATCTATCACAGTGCCAGTGGCGTTCCGGGATATCGGAACATACGTGATAGACTCGCAGAAAAAGGTATCGTGCTCAGTGCTCTTACGGTTCAAAAGTATATGAAAGAACTCGGTTTAAAGTCCGTTACCCGCAAGAAAAAGCGCTATATAAAGTCAAAAGAAGAACCGTATGCCATCTTCCCTGATCTACTGAAGCAGAACTTCACATCAGACGGCCGGGGAAAGAAGTGGTGTATAGATTTTACTTACACCTACTTCAACGGCGGGAAAAAGCGTTATAACTGTACTGTTATCGACCTCTACAGCCGTGAGGTCGTGGCCAGCGTTAATGGATCCAGGATAACCGCCGAGCTTGCTAAAAGTGCCGTGAACGCAGCTATAAAGAGGTGCGGCAAATGTGAAGATCTGCTGCTGCACAGCGACAGAGGCAGTCAATTCACTTCCAAATCATTCGTGGAATTCTGTAAAGAAAACGGTATAACTCAAAGCATGAGCAAACCCGGGTGCCCGTATGACAATGCTCCAATGGAAAGGTATTTTAATACCCTAAAGACAGAACTGCTCTATCTCCATGAATATGAGACAGAAGAGGCGCTTTACACGGAGATAACAAAAAACGCGTACGGGTATTACAACAACCAAAGGCCTCACTCTTTCAATGGCGGGTTAGCGCCAAGAAAAGTGACATAAAAATGTGTGAGCGTATTACAATTTCGCTTGACCAGAACATTGTCAAGGCTGCGGACCGCTTTTTGTCCGCAATATCGTCATTTTTTTTACAATTCCTTTACAAGTTCGACAAAAAAGAGACCGGTCCCGAGATCCCGGAGGCGGGTATCGCCAGGAAATAGGAGAATCCGTCTCTCACGGCGTTGGCAAGCGTGTTGGAAACTACTATCTCCATCACGTTGTCCCCCTTCTTTATTGCCCGGGTGAGGTCGAAGCGGTAAGGCGGACAGACTCTGATGCCCAGGTCGATGCCGTTCAGACGCATGCGGGCGGTCTGCCCCACGCTGCCCAGGTCTGTTGCCAGGCGCTCCGGCAGATCGTCTCCGAGTTCGAACCTGGCGGTGTAGCGGAGGCGCCCTGAAAATGCGGGGTCCCGTCCCGCGGCATTGATATTGAACAGTTCCGACGCTCTCACACCGGTTGCCACAGGCCCGAATTTGTCCGGTTCCTCGTATCCGGCCGCTTCGATATCGAAAGTCAGTTCGGGCCTTTCGACAGGCTTGAGCGCCGCGGGAGCGGCAATCTCAGGCAGCTCCGTCGCCCGGTCGATGACGATGATGCATGACTGATACGGCGACAGCTCCAGGTCAAATTCGTGGTACGTCTCGCCGCCGATGCACACAGTCTCCAGCGGGCAGGAAACTGTCTCGTCGTTCAGAAGGTCCAGGCGCAGCGCGGCGGCGCGGCTCGATCCCTCCAAAGCTTCTGCGGGAAGCACGGACTTTACGCGGACTTTCGTCTTCACGGTCCCGGTCACCGATTCGTTGACCGGCATGCATATCTGCGTCGTGCCTTCCCGGAGGCAGGAAACGCGCAATTTCGGGAAGCGTCCGTCAACGTATACCCTGCGGCGTCCCAGCGCGGCGTCAACGGCTTTTACAAGTTCGGAGCCCTTCATATCTTCCGTCATCCGGATCACGGGAACTCCCGCTTTCTCCAGTTCTTCCAGCGCTCCGTCAAGCTTTTCGGGAAGCAGCTCGGAATAAGGGACCACCAGGCAGCGGTAAAATGCATTGCCCACGCCGAAGCCCATAGATCCGGCACCATCGGACCGTCCTCTGCCGCACTCGTCAGGCACTGCCTTGGGCACCGCGGGATACACGTCGCTGCCGGTGCCGGGCACGAAGCAGTCGGCGGGCAGAATATCGTAATCTATATGCCGGTCGTACAGCACCTTCGCCGGCACCTGCGTGAACATAGCCCGTCCGCAGGGGTTCGCCCATTCGGCGTCAGCGTGGTAAAGTATCGCCACCTCCGCCAGGCTCTCGGCTCCCGAGAGCAGGTGCGCGGCCTGATTCCCGTACTTCATCAGTCTGGAAAAGCCTTCGAACTGGGGATCCTTGTCAGCGGCGCCGAAGTGAGGCGGGCAGTCGGGATCGGGGAAAGCGGGAGAAAAGGCGTGGGGCACGAAATGATTGACGCCACGCACCAGCAGGTAGTCAAGCAGCCACTTCATTAGAGGCGTGCCTTCCGCCCAGCCGTAGGCGCCGAAAACTTCGCACATCGCCCTGCCTTCCGCCCTGGTGTTGACCCGGGCGAAGGAGGAGCACAGCTTGCCCAGCACGTAATGGAAAAACGCCGGATCGCCGTCGTTGCCGAATGAAGAATAAGTATGTATGTGGTCGGAAATGCCTGGAATGATCTGATGGAGCACTATGTCGATGCCGCCCATATGCTGCCCGTCCAAGGCTCTGAAATAGTGGCCGGAGCTGCATCCGAGGCGCCCGTGGGCGTTCATGTCCTCTATTATGTGGCCTATATACTGGACTCCGTGGGCTTCGCACCAGTCTCCCAGCTGCCTCGTAAAGCAGTCCCGGTAAAGCTTCGTGGCGGCGTCCATATACGCGTGGCGTACTTCTCCCGTGACGCTGCCCAGGCCGAACCACAGGGCCGGAAACAGCGGCACCGGATCTTCGCCCAGGGCCTCTCTCATCATATCTACGATCCTGTCGTTCCAGGGAAGCGCCAGGCCAGGCATGCCCAGGCGGTGGTCGTAAAAGCCCATGTCGACGGAATGGGGCGCTGCCCAGTCGTTGCCGAAAAGCGGCTCGTCAGAGAAAAAGCCGGCGACCGTATTGCCGAAATATTTGCCGTAATGTTCGTAATGGGATTCGTACACCGTGTCGATCAGCACGCGCACCGACTCTTCGCTGAGCATATCGATATAGTCAGGCTTGTTGGTGCCGCGCCTGGTCTTGTAGAAGAAGAACACGCGCCAGAGGCCCTCGGGCAACGAAAAGTGCAGGTACCCTCCGTCAACGCCTTCCGTGAGCTCCACGGGCCTGTTTACGCAATCTTCCGGATACGAATACCCGTCCTCCGGGCCCGGCGTTTTCCCGCCGAATACTTCATCTTCCTGAGCATCCGCAGCATCGGTTCCCGCTTCGTCAACGCCCCCGAGCCTCGGATATGCCCATACGCCCAGCAGCTTCTGGTCATCCCGCTCCGGCTCCACCAGCAAGATGGCATCCTCCAGCGGTCCCGCCACGTCAATGTGCCTCTCCGTCAGCTGCCATTTCCTCAATTCCGGATGCTTTTTGGCGATCATTCCGCCTGCGTGCCCCGTGGGAAAGTGGTCGTCGTCAAGGATCCAGACTTTCATCCCCAGCGCTTCCGCCTCCCGGATGATCAGGTCCATGTCCCGCCACCAGCCCTCGCCGCAGAAATCCTTGTGAGGCCTGGATTCCACGCAGAACGCCCTTGCCCCGCTCTCGTAGATGCGCCGGACTTCCCTTGGAATGGTATCGGTGTGGTCGCCGTGCTGCCAGTAGAACGGCAGCATGTAATTGCCTTCGTTGCCCTTTAAAACGTCATCCAGGCGGCGGTACATAAGGCTTCCTCCTTCTTGCGCGAGATCAGAGATTCATCAGATCAGAGGGTCTCGAGATCAGAGAATTCTATCTTAACTTTGTTGGTCTGAGAGGAGAACGCGGGGAGCACTTTGAGGGTGCCGTTGTCCCGCTCGGCGTGGCGGCCCATTATGTAGTTGTTTGTGGGTTCAAGGCCCAGCACGTAGTCGCCGGAAGCCATTGACCGCCACTGGGCCAGTACGGGCAGGGTGTCGCCGCTCCAGCTGATAGTCATGCTGACGCCCAGGCCGGGATTGTCCAGCCTGGCGGAAAAATCTTTTTTCATCTCGTGGAAGAACACTCTCTCTTCCTCTCCCGGCACGGGCCTGTCGAACACGCATTCCCTGCCGAGTCCCGTCTTTGCAAACTCCGTTCTGGGCACGGTCTTTCTCTCTTCGGGCAATACCAGCCTCGCCTTTTCGGACAGCAGCGGGTATCCGAAATTGCAATGGTATATCATCATTATCTCTTCGTCTTTCGGCGACTGGTTCTCCACCCGGTCAACCACTTCCACGAAGCTTCCCCGCACCGGCACCCGGACCGTGCGTTTGACCTCCAGCACGTGGCCGAACAATGCGGTCTCCCGGACGGTGCCGCTGACTATAATGCAGTCGCCCTCGATCTCAGCCCGGATATTGTCCGCGGGAATGCTGTGAAAACGGCCGTGCACAGGCTGCCATTCACCGTTGTCCCTGTTGGCGGGGCCAACGGAGCGCAGGCCGCAGGTGTAAATAAGGCCGCCGGGGAAAGTGTTGGTGAATTCTTCTTCGTAATTGCCGATGAGCGCCGGGCTGTCGTAGCCGTTCTTGCACGTCCAGCTCATATTAAGGCCCCTGTAGCGGCACTGTCCGACGTCAAGCCCCGCGTCGGGAAGCAGGTCCAGTTCGAGGCCTCCCGCGGTCCTGATCTCGATGATGCCGCTGCCTCTGGCCCTGCCTTCGGACACGGTCACTCTGCGAAGCGTCACCAGCTGGGCGGGATTGCCGATATAGCCTTCGAGGATCTCTTTCATCATAATACTTTCCCCCTTGCGTCTTGCGCGTCAAACGGACGCGTTCCTGAGCGCCCAGTAGGCGCCCTGCTTTTCCATCAGTTCCTCGTGGGAACCCAGTTCTATAACTTCGCCCTGGCTCAGGACGATTATCTTGTCGGCGCCGCGGATGGTGGACAGCCGGTGCGCCACGATCAGCATAGTGCCTATGTTTTTCATTTTGTCCAGGGAGTCCTGGATGAGTATCTCGGTCTCCGTGTCGATGTTGGCTGTGGCCTCGTCAAGGATCATTATTTCGGGCCGGTGGAGCACGGTCCTGGCGAATGACAATAACTGCCTCTGGCCGGCGGAGAAGTTGTTGCCCCGCTCCCTGACCTCGTCGTCGAGACCGTCCTTCAGCTTCGAAATGAACTTGTCCGCGTTGACGTAGCGGCACGCTTCTGCAACTTCTTCTTCGGTATATCCCTCGTCTCCCAGCGTTATGTTGGTGCGCACGGTGCCGGAGAACAGGAACACGTCCTGGAGCATCTGGCCGAAGTGGCGACGGAGGGACGATATGGTGTAGCGGCGGATGTTGACGCCGTCGATCAGTATCTCTCCCTGCTGTATGTCGTAATTCCGGCAGATCAGGCTGAGGATGGTGGTCTTGCCCGCTCCGGTGGCGCCCACGAAGGCCGCGGTCTCTCCCGCTTCCACCGTAAACGAAACGCCTCTTAAGACCCATTCGTCTTCTTTATATCTGAACCACACGTCCCTGAATTCGATCCTGCCTTTTACTTCCTTAAGCTCCACTGCGCCGTCGTCGTCCTTGAGATCCGGCTCCAGATCCAGCAGGCTGAACACTTTTTCGGCGGAGGCGAAGGCGGACTGCAGGCGGTTGAACTGTTCCGCCAGGTTCTGAATTGGAGAGTAGAACCTGAATATGTACAGGTAGAAGGACACCACGACGCCTCCGGTGACGGTGCTTCCCAGAAAGCCCGTTGGCTGCAGATATCCTCTGGCCGCCACGTAGAACAGCACCAGCACGCTGCCCAGGTAGAGCATCCTGACGATGGGCCTGAATATGCCGAATACGATCAGCTGCTCACGCTTGGACCTGTACAGTTTTCCGTTCTTTTCGTCGAATTCGCCCTTCTTGCGCTTCTCGCAGTTGAAGGACTGTATGATCTTCATGCCCGAAAGGTTTTCGGAAAGGAAGGTGTTCAGATCCGTGTTGGCGTCTTTAACGTGCCTGTAGGCCCTGCGGGCGAATTTGCGGAATATGACCGTAAACAGCACCACGAAGGGGGTGAAGGCCATTACGATGAGCGTCAGGCGCCAGTTGATGATCAGCATTGCCGCCAGCACTCCCACGATGATGACCGCGTTTTTGACCAGGTTCACCATTATGTCCGTGAACATGGTGGAGATGGCGCCCACGTCGGAAGTGACGCGGGTGACCAGCTTGCCCACGGGGATGGAATTCAATTGTCCGTGTGAGAGGCTCAGGGTGTGGGAGAATACGTCTTCGCGGATGGACGAGATTATGCGCTGTCCGGTGCGCTGGAGGATTATGGCCTGGTAGTATCTGGCCAGCATCGACAGCACCAGCACCACGGCGCTTACGATCACCACCGTGACGAGCTTTTCGTAGGGCGCGTGTTCGGTTATAAGGTCTTCCGCTCTGCCCAGCAGGATCGGAGACACGATCTCATAACCCACGGACACCAGCAGCAGGAAACCTACCAGCACGAAGAGTTTGACGTAGGGCCTGGCGTAGCGCAGAAGCCTCCGGATGATGGCGCCGTCCTTCATGTTGCGCTCGAAGCCCATGGAAGTCTTCTTGTCTTTGACAAGCAGGTACGCCACGGAGAAAGCTACGGCAAGCACTGCCACTATAACAGCTAAAATAATCAAAGGCGCGCTCACAGTCTCTCCCCCCTTTCCTTTTCGGCTTCGATCTGCTGAAGCGATGCCATCTTCGCGTATTCGCCGCAGGTCTTCATAAGTTCGGCGTGGGTGCCTGCGGCAATCACCTTTCCGTCGTCGATGAATATGATCCGGTCCATGTACTCCATCGTGGAGATGCGGTGGCCGATCAATATAGTTGTGAGGCCTCCCCTGTGTTCTTTCAGGTTGGTCAATATCGTGTGCTCCGTCTCCACATCGACGGCGGACAGGGAGTCGTCCATCACCAGTATCGGCGCTTTCCTGATCAGGGCCCGGGCAATGGATATCCGCTGCTTCTGGCCTCCGGAGACGGTGACGCCCCTTTCTCCCAGCAGCGTGGAATAGCCTTCCACGAAGCCCATTATGTTGTCGTGGACGTCCGCCAGCCGGGCGTTGTCCTCCACCATGCGGTGCTCCTCCTCGTCGTGGGAGGGAGATTCGAAGAAGGCGATGTTGTTCTCGATGGTGTCGCTGAAGAGGAAATTGTCCTGGGGCACGTAGGCGATGTTGTTGCGAACGGCGTAGATCGGAATGGTGTTCACATCCTTGCCGTCAAGGAACAGGGTGCCGTCGGGAACGTTGTACGTACGCAGCAGCAGGTCTGCCACGGTGGATTTGCCCGAGCCGGTGCGCCCCACGATGCCTACGTTCTCCCCGGGCTTCACCGTAAACGAGGCGTCGGTCAATACTTCCGCGTCTGTTCCCGGGTACGCGAAAGTCAGGTGCCTGAACTCGATCTCGCCGTTGAGTTTGAGATCCGGGCTCTCCGTCACTCTCACGCCGTCGGCAACGTCAATCTTCGCGTCGATGAGGTCGCCTATCCGCTTCATGGAGGCCCTGCCCTGAGACGTCATCTTTATAAGTTCCGCCACGGCAATAACGGGCCACACTATGGAGTCGAAATAGCTGAAATATTCTATCAGTTCCCCGGCGTTGAACACGCCTTTAAAGGCCAGGTAGCCCCCGTAGCCCAGGATTATGCAAATGACCGATTCGATCAGCAGTTCCGTGTAGATCTCCAGCTTCATGGACAGCTTCACGAACTCCACGTTCACGTTTTCGTTGTCCTTGTTATGTTTGCGGAACGTGAGCAGTTCTCTGTACTCGTTGACGAAGGCCTTGATCACGGCGATGCCGGAATAGCTTTCCTGGGCGTAGTCGGACAGCTTCGAGAACATCTCCTGGCGCTTCTCCCATTTGGCTTCCATTGCCCTTCCCACCACCACGCCGATGGCCAGCATTATGCCCATGGGTATCATGGAAAGGATGGTGAGCAAAACGTTCATGCGCCACATCTTGACGAAGGCCATGACGCCTAAAAGGGAGGCGTCCGCCACCATCAGCACGCCGAAGCCGAAGCAGTCCTGCACGGTCTCCAGGTCGTTGGTGTAGAAGGACATGAGGTTTCCGACTTTGTTCACCTGGTAATATTGCTGGGACAGGTCCTTGCAGCGGTCGAACATGCTGTTGCGGAGCCCGGTCTCCACTTTCAGCGCCGTGCCGATGAAGCACATACGCCACACGAAGCGTCCAACCACCATTCCCAGCACGATCCAGAGCAGAGGGAAGCAGATCTTTTCCAGTACGAAAGCGGCGTCGAACGGGACCTGTGCCCCGTCGATAACGTTGTACCCGTCGTTCATGCCGTTGATGAGCATTTTGTACAGCGACGGGATCACCAGTTCCATATAATCGATAAAAAACAGCGCGGCGATGCCCAGCAGCAGCGCCCACGCGTATCTCAGGTAGTATTTATTTATATGTTTTCCGAATATCATGACACTTTTTTGCCTTTATCGTTTTGCGCTATTCCTATGAAGAGCGCCACCAGGAATCCTCCCGCGAACCCTCCGAAGTGGCCGTAATTGTCGATCCCCGGCTCGAACAGCCCGTACAGCAGGTTGAATATCACCGAAAACGCCAGCCAGGTGAAATTGCCCGCCTGCCTGAACTCCCGTGCGTTTTTGCCCAGGGTCATGCGGTAAAGCAGGGCTCCTCCCAGTCCCATTATCGCGCCGGATGCGCCCAGGGACAATGCGTTGGAGAATGCCAGCCCCAGCAGGTTTCCGGCCAGGCCTCCCAGGAAATATATGAGCCACAGCTGGAAGTTGGAGTAGTAGGGCCCGATGCTCCTGCCCAGCATCAGAAGGAACAGCATATTGCTCAGAAGATGGGTCCAGCTCGCGTGGAGGAACATAGAAGTGATGAGGCGCCACCATTCTCCCGCGAATATAAGGTTGTTGTCCTGGATGCCCCATTCCACCAAAGGATCCGTGCCGGTGGTCAGCTCGATGAAGAAGCCGGTGACGAATATGAGCACGTTTGCCACTATCAGGAATATGAGCAGGCTGGGGCCTTTGTATCTTGACGCGGGAGAGGCTTCCAGCGAGCTGAACCGCTGCCGGCTCTCGTCGATGCTGCTCCGGGCCAGCCTGACCTGTTCGTCTCCCGAGAGCGTATTGTATCCCAGCGTCCTTTCGATCTCTTCCCTGACTTTTCTGTGGGTGATCTCCCGGCCGGAGACAACTGTGTAGGTCCCGGCGTCCGGATCGATATCTATCGTCTCGGCAATGAGCCCTCCGTTCTCCATGCGTCTCTGCACCGCGGCGAATATCTCGGAAACGGCCTGTCTCCCCTCTCCCGTCCGGCAGGCTCCGTCGACAACGAATATGAGATAATACTTTACGGCGGTGGGTCTGGCGGTCATCGAAATGAGCCGGTCCGCGATTCCGTAAACCCCGGACACCCAGGCGGAAAATTCCTTTTCCGAGGGCGCCTGGCCGGAAGAAGGGGCCGGTATGATGCCTATCTCTGTGTAGACCACGGAATTAAGCTCCGTGCGGGAATATCCCCCGGGCGTGATGCCGCGCTTGAAAAAGGCGTGGGATACCAGATTCGCGGCTAAAAGCGAAGCAGTACCCCTGCACTTTTCAGCGCCGGTGTATGTATAGTCCGAAATATTGTCCATAGTGCTTGAAAGATGCTGCAGGCCTTCCAGATTCGGGGCCGTTAGCGGCCGCCTTCTCCGTATCTTCTGCTATTTTCTGATATATACGATCTCGTCGTCGTAAACGTACCCCAGTTCCTCCCGGGCCCGTTTCTCGATATACTCGTCTGTATCGGCGATCTCCTCTTCGTCCTCCAGCTCGGAGAGCCTCTCGGACGCGGCCGCCAGGTCGCTGCGGATGTTCTCGCCCCGCTCGATATTCTCGTCGAGCGTCTTCTGCTGGCTTATGAGCAGAAATACGAGGTAGACAGCTATCGCCGCAAATACGATATTGCGGAAATTGAATATTCTCTTCACGCGTCCACCTCCCGGCTTTATCTTTAGTAATCGCAACGAACGGAAAGGCCCGCGGTCGATAAAAAGCGGCCTGCGGGTCACCGAAAATTCGCCTTATGCTTATTATA
>JAEFAM010000138.1 GCA_016287565.1 Clostridia bacterium | reverse complement strand
AATGACGGCGGAACGAAAGTCCTGTATCAGTCCAGCTACATCAACGATGATAGTGACATCGCGCTCAATAAGCCGGTTGTCTTCACAACGAACGGCATTAAAAACGCCAGCGGATACTGGGCGGACAACTTCATTGCCGACGGTTACAATCCGGTCCATAGTCCTGCGGTAGTTGCCGATCCGGTGCCGCTGGGCATTTATGCGGGCGTTACAGAAGGACACGTGACGGGAGATATTTACATTGACCTGCTGGGAATATATGATCTGTCGAAAGTCTCGATCCGTCCCCAGGGTTTCGCACAGGCTGCATTCCCGAACACTTATAACGTTTACACTTCAATGGACGGTGTGAACTGGGATAAGATCGGCGGTGAAGAGGGACGTCAGGGACTTGCCGATCCTACTACGCCCTATAATTATACCACAACCAACCGCGCGAGATTTATCCGCATGGAGATCATTTCCGGTAACCCCGTCGACGAAAGCGGCGCGGAATATGTGAGCCTCGGCGAGATCGAAGCATACGGAACGCTTGTTGAAGAAAAAGACTACGAACCTGCGCCTTATATGCCTGCTATCAGCGGATACTTCACCAGTTACGTGGGATCCAACGCCGGTATCGTCACCGGTGACACGATCTGGCTGGGATTCACTTCCGGCAGACTTTCCACCAATATCACGTTCACGACCGACGTTCCTTTCTGGGCAGTCGGATTCCCGGACTACTGGTCTTCCGCCAACACTCCCGTTACGCTCAAGCTTACGAATGCTGCCGGCGAAGTCGTATGGACTCTCAGCTACGTTAAAGCAGGAGACGGTGCGGAAGGAATACCGTTCTTTGAGGATAATCATGAGCTTCCCGCAGGCGAGTACACCCTCACGATCACGCTTGACGACGATACCAAGGGAGACGACGGTGCATACACGCACTGGCTCGTTGTCGGACATGGCAACTGGCAGTATCCCGATGAGTATATTGCAAACGAGACCGGTTACGCCGCATTCTGGCTCTTCATTAAGGAAGGCGTGCAGGGCGACGGATTCGTAAAGCGCGAATACAGACAGCACACCAATACCGACGCTCTCCAGCTCGACGGAGTTGACCAGGATAAAGCGAACGGCACGAACGTCAACGTCAATGAAAACAGCAAGAACATTCTCTATCACGGCTGGCTCGCGGCCAACTACCAGATCGAGAAAATCGGCTACAGAGTTGACGGCGGAAAGACCGTTTATGACGAAGGCTTCTACGGCACCAACGAGCAGGACAACGCGGCGATCATGAATGCTGCGAAGAGCATTTTCAGCGTTCCCGGCAACGGCTACCGTGCCTCCATCAACGTCCCTGCGACCGCAGGTTCTCACACTGTTGAGATCATCGGTCTGGCCGATGGCGAAGAGAAGGTATTCTACACCTTCACGTACAGCGGAATTCCTGAGCCTGAGACTCAGCCCGGCACCGAACCCGGCACTGAACCCGAAACTCAGCCCGCTACCGGCGACGCAGCTGTGGCAATGTTCGCAGTTATCGCTGTTCTCGCTATGGGCGCAGCAGTCGTCTTCATTAAGAAGAGAGCGTTCTGATAATCCCGGGTGACCGGACAATAACAAGTCGGTTTTATGCCGGACCGTGTCCTGACAGACACGGCCCGGTGTTTTTTGTGTATTTTACAAAAAAAGTGTAAAATCGCGTAAAATCCATAAAAGTAAGTATTGTACTTATTTTGAAAATATGATAATATAAATAAGTCCAAAAAGAAGATCTTTGGGTCATTATGACCTTTCAGGATGCTTTAAGATAATAAGGAGGAGTTATGAAAAGACTAATTGGAATTGCTTTAGTATTGGCATTAGTACTTGCTGTAGCTTTGATCATTCCGTCATTTGCTGTTGATGAACACTTCAACATCGATGAAGTTTCTTTAAGAAACGAGGCTAACGGAAAAGTCAAAGAAGGGTTAACCGGGACCGATATGGGCCAGCTTAAGCCTTATGCTGAATCAGGCGCTACGAAGTTCTTTGTCAACGGATGGTACTATCCGCCCAAGCCCCTGCTTGACCTTGGAACTCAGACCGATGACGGCGAGATCCATTGGGGAGGCGGCATAGTTGACGCAGGCACCGCCAGTGCTGTTAAAGGCTGGGGAGCAGGCTGGGAAAACGCTGATTGGCTTCTTAGGATCAATGCCTATGAGGCGCTTCAGGAAGGCGAGCACGACTTCAAAGTTGTGGCAAAGTTTTCGGACAATGATACAAAGGTCATCCACACTGCACATTACCACAATGACGACGTTCTGATCACCCAGTGGGTAAATGTATCAAATGGTTTTGGCGTGGGTCAATGGCTTCAGTCAGCAGGTTGTTATTCTGCTGCCGCATTTACGGCTAACGCACCTTTCGACGGAGTTCA
>JAEFAM010000008.1 GCA_016287565.1 Clostridia bacterium | reverse complement strand
CCAGGATCTTTACGCATTCGTCGATGTCGGAACGGAAGTCGTAATATTTAACGATATATTCGTCGCCGTCGTCCCTGTAGAAGTTCACGCTGATCCGGATGTCGATGTTCTGCTCCGCCTTCACGCGCTGTATCATATCTTTCAGCTCTACCTTGATGTATTCCAGCTCGTCTCCCATGCTGCCGGTGGGGTCGATCATCAGCATCAGGTCAAGCTTCGTAGCGCTGACCGCATTTCCCGCGTCGCCGAGCGTCACGCTGGTACCGGGCTGGCAGATCACGGAGGTGGAGGCGGTGGCGGTGGCCAGCGTCAATTCTTCTCCCTTGTATTCGTCCTTGAACACGAGGGCGGCTTTACCGTAAATGTCGGACACGGCCGAATACACCGGGGTCTCGCCGGAGGAGAGGGCAACTTTGGTAAGGGGCGCGGTCTTCACGTAGATCACGTTGTCCGCGAACAGGCCCCGGGTCTTTCTGATATTGTCCCAGTTCTCCTCGTTCCAGACGGAGAGCCAGTTCTGGAGATCTTCCAGGTCTCTGATGGCTCCGGCGGTAAGCGTTCCCGCGGTGATCTGGCCGTTGTACTCGCCTATTCCCGAATAGATCTCGGAAGGATATCCGGGGGCGACTTCGTAATAGTCCGACTCGGGAACGGCAATTCCGCCGTCGTAGGACGTCTTTCTGTCTCCGGCATATGCCAGCTCCGGCTCGTATCCGCCTTCGGAAGGTTTGCGCTCGCCGATGACGCCGTCGCCTTCAAGCACGTTGACCGGTTTTGTGCCGCCGTTGTCGATAACGGTGACCCCGCCGGACTGCCCCAGCTTTTTCGCGGAACATCCCGCGGACAAAAGCAGCACTGCCGAGAGCATCAGCGCGGTCAATATAGTAAACAATTTTCCTGATCTCATAGCGATACCTCCTGAAGTATCTTTTCTGTTTCGCTCCGGTCCGGCGCTGGGCGCTTCTCCGGAAGCCTTTCGCCACTATAGTAACCTTTTCCCGGCGGAATGTCACGGAAATTTTACAAAAAAGAAAAAATAACTCATTTGACCCCCGCAGCCGCCGCGGTATATAATACAGGGCACAAACGCAAAAGGAGAAGCATGATATGAAAGAATTTAACAAACTCTGCAAAGAATTCGAAGAGATGGACGCCATGAGTTATAATCTGGTGCTGGACGAACTGGCCTCACGCATCATTCCCGCGCTCCAGGTGATCACTAAAGACGGCATCACCGGCGAGATCACCTTCGCCCGGTTCCTGCTGGGCGCAGTGGTTTCCGACGGAAAGCTGTCCGAAGAAGAATATCTTTTTATGGAACCCATGCTTCTTAGATTCTTCGGAAACGACGTGGATTTCGAATACTGCAAGGCGCTCATCAAAGAGAACAAGACCGCCGGAAAAGACCTGAAGAACGAAGTGGATCAGATGGTTGACGTGCTGGGGCTGCTGTCCGAAGATCTCAAGAACGACATCGTCACAGTATGCCTGATGGTCTGTGCCGTTGACGGAAAAGTATCTCTCAGGGAAAAGCGCTGGATCAAGCAGCTCATCAACGAATGACAGGCAGGCGCGGAACGACCGTATGGCAGATACTGTACTGAAAAACATACGCCTTATATGCCTGGCCTCCGCGTCTCCCAGGCGCAGGGAACTGGTAGAAAAGTTCGGCCTTCCCGTTTACGCTTTCAGCGTTGACGCGGACGAGCACGTGCCCGTGACGGACCCTGCGGAAACGGTGATGAAGGTGGCGGACAATAAAGCTGCCGCGGCGCTGGATGTCAAAACTCCCGGGCCGGGGGAAGTCATATTGACCGCCGACACCTCCGTGTGGCTGGACGGTGAGATGCTGGGCAAACCGAAAGATGAGAGCGACGCCCGGGATATGCTGCGGCGCCTCTCGGGAAGGACCCACAACGTGTATACGGCTTTCAGGCTTGCATATCCCCTGAGGCAGCGTTCCGGGGCGCATGCAGAAGGATACGAGACTCCGACCCTCAGGATCAGGGGGGCTTGCGTGAGGACCGCGGTGCGCGTGTCCGAGCTCAGCGAAGAGGAGATAGACGTTTATATAGCTTCCGGGGACCCCATGGACAAGGCCGGGGCGTACGGGATACAGGGCGCTTTCGGCGTGCACGTCAGCGGCATTGACGGAGACTACAACAACGTGGTGGGGCTTCCGGTTTCCGCGATATACGACGCGCTAAAAAAGGCAGACGAAGAAATATTGACCGAATAACGAAGGCACAGGTGGAAAAATGACAAAAGAACAGGCTTTAAAGAAACTTGAAGAATACGAGCGGGTCTCCTTCGCGCTCGGCCACGCCTCCGGAGTACTTTCCTACGACGGAAACACGGTGGCCCCGAAGCAGTCCGCAAAAGTCCGGGCGGTGACTCAGGGAGAACTGAGCCGGATGAGCTATGAACTGACAACGGCGCCGGAAACGGAAGAGATGATACTTGCCTTAAAAGAATACAAGAACGAGCTGGACCCGGTGACCGCCAGGAAAGCCGACGAGCTTTACAGGGATTTCGACCGCACCCGCAGGATCCCCAAAGACCTTTTCGTGGAGTATCAGATGCTGTGCGTGGAATCCGACGCGGTGTGGCACGAGGCGAAACTGAAAGACGATTTCGCGTCCTTCGAACCATACCTTCAGAAGATATTCGACACGTCTAAGAAGATCGCGCTCTGCGTCGAGCCCGGAAAGGACCCGTACAACACTCAGCTGGACATGTTCGAACGGGGTCTCACCACCGACACCTGCGACAAGTTTTTCGCCACGCTGAAGGCGGGCATCGTGCCGCTGCTGCAGAAAGTCATTGCCTCCCCTTATCAGGTCGACGAGCCGCTGTTCAAAAACACGTTCCCGATCCCGGTGCAGCGCGAATTTTCAACCTTCATAATGGGCGTCATGGGGCTTGACCCGGAGCGGTCCGTCATCGGGGAGACGGAGCACCCGTTCACAACAGATTTTTCCAAATACGACGTAAGGATCACCACCCACTACCACGAGGACGATCCCCTTTCTTCAATGTATTCCGTCATTCACGAGGGAGGCCACGCGCTGTACGAACTGAACACCGGCGACGAACTGGCCATGTCCATACTTGGTTCCGGAGTGTCCATGGGCATACACGAATCCCAGTCCCGGTTCTTCGAGAACATTATAGGGCGCAGCAGAGAATTCTGCGGCGTCATACTGCCCTGGCTCACTGAGCATTTCAAAGACCAGCTCTCCGGCCTCACCCGGGAACGGCTCTATCGGGCGGTCAACGCCTCCCGCCCTTCTCTCATCCGCACCGAGGCGGACGAGCTTACCTACTGCCTCCACATTATGGTGAGATACGAGCTGGAGCGCATGATGTTCTCCGGCGCCGTCAATGCCAGAGACCTTCCCGGTGAGTGGAAACGGCTCTATAAAGAATACCTGGGCATCGACGTGCCCAGCGACCGCCAGGGCGTATTGCAGGACTCCCACTGGTCCTTCGGCGCCATAGGATACTTCCCTTCCTACGCAATCGGTTCCGCCTACGGAGCCCAGTACCTGGAAGAGATGAACAAGAGCTTCGACGTGTTCGGGAGCGTTGCCGCGGGAGACCTTTCCAAAGTGTCCGGCTGGCTTAGGGAGCACATCTGGAAGCACGGAAGCATGTACGATCCTTCGGATCTGTTCAAGAGAGTGTGCGGCGCATTCAGACCGGAAGTTTACGTGGAATATCTGAACAAAAAGTTCGGAGAGATATACAGACTGTGATCGAGGAGCGGCAGAGTGAAAGCGTTATTGAAAAAACTGTTCGTTGACCCGCCGGAGGACGGAAAGGTGCAGTTCTTCCGTTCTCTGTTCGTGGGCGCCGCTGCAACGGTGGCTGATATGGTCGCGCTCATAGTCCTGAAGGAGTTCCTGGGGCTTAAAGAGCACACCGTCATTGCCGCCACCATCGCGTTCATACTGGGCCTTGTCACCAACTACCTGCTGTCCACGTTCTGGGCCTTCAGGGGGCTCAACACCAAGACCAGAGTGGCGGAATTTACCGTATTTACAATAATCAGCGTGATCGGGCTGGGATTGAACAATCTGATCATCTACTTTTTCGATTCCGTGCTGGGCCCGAAGCAGGCGCTGGGGAGTTGGTTCCCGGAGGACAAATATTACATCCTGGGCAAATGCGTGGCTACCGTGATCGTGTTCGTGTGGAATTTCGGAATGCGCAAGATATTGCTGTACAGCAAGAAAAAACCGGCCGCTTCCGATGAAGCTCTGCCGGTCAATTCAGAAACCGCTCCGGACGCCGTCGCCGAGACCGATAACGCCGAAAGCGGAAATAACGAGTAAACTATAATAAAGAGTTCTTTAACTGATACCGATAATTACAAATGCGAAGACGCCATGTTTTCGCATTTGTGTGTTTATCGCTCGTTTTTTCATTTGGCTCTGAGGAGCGGCGTTTTGTTCTGCTCGCGGAGGTCGAATGAGCTTTAATTTCAAGGATTTTTACAGATGTTTACAATTCCCTCGAAACTTAACGGAGCGTGCGCTGCCTGTTTTTTGCGGGATGCTCAAACTTCGAGGATTTCTAAAGGTTCTGCGTTTTTCCCTCGAAAAAAATGAAGCGTGCGCCGTCTGTCAGGCTCATTTCTTGAAGCAGAAGCCGCACTAGTAATTGGAACGAGCAAAAAAAGCAAGGATTATCGATGCTTTTGTGAATTCCCTCGAAATTCAATGTCTTGAGTTCCTTTGATCTGCTTGAAATGAACACAAGCTTCAGGGATTTTTAACGATATCCTTTGTTTCCCTCGAATTCAAATTTCTTAGCTCCATCACTTTGAAAGAAATGAGCATAGGCTTCGAGAATTTTGACCGAATTCCTTCATTCCCCTCGAATTTCAATTCTTTCGTCCCATTGATTATGTTGAAAGGAACCCTATTATAAAAAACTTTCGCATTATCCGTGATCGTCCAGGACCATTTCTGACGGTATCATGAAAAGAGCCTAATATGGACATTGAATAAATACGACAATCAACGTCAATCCGGTCTTCCGGTGAGATGGCCCTCCGACTCCAGCCCTTCAAAATCCAGCTGGCGCAGCGCCTCGTACACAGCGATCGCCACCGAATTGCTGAGGTTTAAAGATCTCAGTTCGCCTCCCATGGGAATGCGGAGGCATTTTTCATAATTCGCCCTGAGCAGCGGCTCCGGAAGCCCGTGAGTCTCCTTGCCGAACACCAGATAGTCGCCGTCCCTGAACGCCTGGTCCGAATATCTCCGTTTGGCCTTGGTGGTAAAAAGGAAGAACCTGCTTCCCTCACCCGCTTTTTCAAGCACGTCTTCGAAGCAGTCGTAATAAGTTATATCCAGCCGGTCCCAGTAGTCCAGTCCGGCGCGCTTCAATTTCCTGTCGTCTATCTCGAAGCCCAAAGGCCTCACCAGATGAAGGTGGGAACCGGTGCAGGCGCAGGTCCTGGCAATGTTTCCCGTATTCTGAGGTATCTCCGGCTCCACAAGCACAATGTTTAACCCACGAAACATACAATCACTCCGAAACGTTTATAAATGGCAAATTGCAAATGGGAAATGGCAAATGGCAAGTGGCAAATGGGAAATGGCAAATTGGAAATGGTAAATGGGAAATGATGATTTCCTTTTCTCATTCTCAATTTGCAATTCTTATCTTTCAATTTTCAATTTGCAATTTGCAATTTTTAAGTGATAAATAAAAATCGGAGGTTGCAAATCATTTCTTTATTTTCGATGTGCGGACGATCGAATAGAGTATTTTTTCGATTTTGACACACTCCGCAAGGAGGGCCTCCGTCTCGGTCTCCGTCAAATATCCTGTCGCTTCTAAAAGGCGGATCCAGTACTTTGTCTCCGCTGCCTCTTTTAGCGCAATGTTCATCTTCGAAATGAAATCCGCGTGGCTTTGTCCCTGCTGCGCTTCGGCAACGTTGGCGCCTATGCTTGTGCCGGAACGAAGAATCTGTTTCGATATGACAAATTCTTTCTTCTGCTCATTAAGGAACTGGCTCAGTTTTACGATCCTGACAGCAAAATCAAAACTTTTGTTCTCGATCAGATTATCCATATCCCGAAAAACCAATTTCCCTTCGCCCTTAATCACTTGCTATTTATCACATCCAATTTATCGCTTTCAACTTGCAATTTGCCATTTGCCATTTTCAATTTGCCATTTGCCATTTGCCATTTTCAATTTGCCATTTGCCATTTGCCATTTGCCATTTTCAATTTGCCATTTGCCATTTGCCATTTTCAATTTGCCATTTGCCATTTCTCACAGCTTCCCGGCGATCCTGCCCACGAGGGGCTTTTTGATCTTGACCGCCTTGAACGGGCAGAGCTCCTGGCAGCAGTAGCATCTGATGCACTTGTCCAGATCCGCCGTTGCCCGCTTTCCCTTTTCCACGGTGATGGCTTTTACTGGGCAGTTGCGCATGCACTCTCCGCAGCTGCGGCAATCTTTAGTGAACACCGGCTTGGGCTTCATCATCTTTTCCATTGCCCTGCCCAGCACGCCGTCGCTGAAGTGGAGGCGGGTGTTGCCGTCGTTATATTTCACCACGAAATCCCGGCAGCGCTCTTCCGCCTTTTTAAGGGAGACGTCGCCTCTGACGTCGATATCCTGAACGTTTTCCGCCATCAGTCCTCGGGCCACGGCCATCCTACCCATAGGCACCCGGCCGAGCTCCGCGCCGATCATGTCCAGGGCCACCCGGTCGAGCTCGAAGGCGTCGGCTGCTCCCATAAGTATCCCCGCGTGGTACGGATCTCCCGCCGTGGGTCCGTCCCGGTGCATGCCCTCCACAGCGTCGATAATGTTGAAGCAGGGCTTTACGGACAAATATATGTCGATCACCGTGTTGGCGAAAGAATCGTAATCCGGCATTTTGAAATGGTATTCCGCCTTCCCCACTCCGGCAATGGCTCCGAACAGGTTCTTCATGGCTCCCGTGTACACCATCATGCCGTGGGTCTTGAGCTTGGCCAGATTTATGACGATATCAGCCCCGGCCAGCGGCGTAAGTATCTCCAGCGTCTTTAAGTACATGCCGTCCGGATTTTCCACCTTGGTCACCGAGGTGTCGTAATTGAGTTCCGCGCCGGAGAGTTCCGCCGCTTCTTCGATACCGGTGGCCTTGTAGATGCTCCTGAGGGCGCCTTTATCGTAAACGCCTCCGGGGCTTTCGCAGATCATGACGCTGCCGCCCGCTTCTTTGCAAAGCTCCGCCACGGCCCTGACTATGGAAGGATGGGTGGTCGCCGCTTCTTCCGGCTTTTTCCTGCCAATAAGGTTGGGCTTCAGCGCCACCTTCATACCGGGGCTGACGATGGTTTCGATACCGCCGCACGCGTCGAATATCTCTTTAACGTTCCGGTATACTTCGGAATATTCGTAATTATCGCAATTTTGTAAAATGACCATATATCTCTCCTGCGGCGGCTCTCAGTGCCCTGCCCCTGTGGCTAATGGAATTTTTCTCTTCGGGCGTCAGCATGGCGGTGGTTTTGCCCAGCCGCGGGATGAACAGCACCGGGTCGTACCCGAAGCCTCCCTCTCCCATGACTTCTCGCGCCACCACGCCCCTGAGTTCTCCTCTGGTCTCCACGTCAATGCTCGACCGGAGCCCTGAACCGAACAGCAAAAAGGCGGATATGTGGCAGCTGAATCCGGCGCCGCGGCGTCCGTCAGGCACCCCTTCCATATCTTTCAAAAGTTTGTTTACGTTGTCAACGTCGTCCGCGTCGTCGAAGGACCCGGGCGCGGCGGCGTACCTGGCGCTGTATATGCCCGGCCTTCCTCCCAGCGCGTCAACGCACAGGCCCGAATCGTCGGCTATATCGGCTGCGGCTCCGAACCCGGCGGCGTAGGCGGTCAATTCCTCCGACGCCCTTATGAAGTCTCTCAAGGCCGTCGATTTGATGCGGGCGTTTTCGGCGAAGGTGCTTCCCGTCTCCTCGGGAGAAACGTAGCGCCTGCCGCATATCGACGCGGCCTGCTTCTGGGTAATGACGCAGATACGGTCCTCCGGCAGAACGGAACCGATTATGGCCCTGAACTCCGAGACCTTGTGGTCGTTGCCCGTGGCGACGACGATGAGCAGTTTGTCCCTGTCGGGAAGCGGAAAAGATGCGGGCGTCATGACTTGATTACCTTGCCCAGGATCGAATTGATCTTTATAGTACCGATGACGCGGCTGTCGGAGCTGTGGTTGCGGTTGTCCCCCATAACGAAGACCTCCCCTTCTCCCACTACCCATTTGCCCAGGGTATAGCGCGGCGCCTCGTTCGGATTCACGTAGTCCTCCTGGAGCTTCTCGCCGTTCCTGTAGACGCCGTCTTCCTTGATCTCTATAGTGTCGCCCGCCACTCCGATAACGCGCTTGATCCAGTATTTGTGGTCGAGATTCTTCTTGGTGAGCTTTATGGTTATTATGTTGTACTGTATGGACTCTTTTATCTCTACGAAGAAGTTCCTGTGGACCTGGTCGTGGTCGAACACCACCACGTCTCCGTACTTGGGTTCCGAGAATATGTAGGGCAGCCGGGAGATGAACACGGTCTGGCCGTCGGTGTAGGACTGCAGCATGGAATTGCCGGACACGGTGCTGATCCTGAACACGTACGCGTTGATCAGGATCGCCACTAAAAACGCTATAACGAACGTAAGCACCCAGCTCAATATCTCTCTCCCCACGCTTTTTTTGCCCTTCTTTTTCTTACCGCCGCCGTCCCGGACGACTTCCGGATCGCCGTCGGAGTACACGTCCTCCGCTTCCTCGAGGCCGGCGTTTGCCCTGGCCCTGAAATAGCGGGAAGAGTCCACCATATCGTCTGCGATGGTCACGGCGCCTTCCGAAAAAGACCTGGCCTCACGGTTCGCATCCGCATCGGGCAACGTCGCTTCCGCCGCAGTTTCCGCAGCTTCTGCGTCAACGAAATATTCTTCCGCGTTCACCGGCGCGACCCTTTCGATCTCGATCCCGTCAACGTCTTCCAAAACCTCTTCCGAAATGGCCCGGCCGCTTTCGTTCAACTTTTCGTCGTTCATTTCCTTAACTCCTCTGAGGCCGCCGGTCCCCTTAAGGAACGTATGCAGCCGCAATATTTCTGCCTGTAGAGTCCGATCTCCCTGGCTTCCGCCTGGCCCTTCCTGAACCCCACGCGAAAATCGATATATACGAAATCGAGGCTCCTTGCCTCCGCAGCCTCTTCGCACACCTTCTTAAGCAGCTCGTGGTCCTGGTAGGGGCTCACGAAAAGCGTGGTGGTGATGGCGTCGAAACCCAGTCCGGCGGCGTGATCCGCCGTCAATTCCATCCGCGCCCTGTAGCACATTTCGCAGCGTTCCCTGTCCGGCTCCCCCTGCGGCTGGGGACGATCGTCCGACCGGGCGAAGCACTCCCACCTGCCTCTGTTATAGTAAGGCAGGAAGTCCACTTCCAGCCCCTTGTAGTCCGCGGCAATTGCGGTGCTCTCGGCCCTTCTCAGGAACTCGTCATAGGGGTGGATGTTGGGGTTGGCGTACAGCCCCCGGAGCAGAGCTTCCGGGCATAGGCGCCTGAATTCGTCGATGCAAAATAAGCTGCAGGGACCGCAGCAGATGTGCATCAGCGTTTTTCTTTTATAGTCCGCGCCGTCTCCCGGCGTAATAATGCTCATATATCAGTCACCCTGTCTGTCACCTTTTTAGCACAGGTACCGGCCGCCCGCACCGATTGCCGGTCACACCGGTTTCGCCGTCAGCTGCGAGAAGCTGTGGCAGATGGCTATCGCCAGCGCGTCCGCCGCGTCGTCGGGCTTGGGAACGGAGTCCAGTTTCAGCATAACTTTCACCATCTGCTGGATCTGGTTCTTGTCCGCCCGGCCGTAACCCGCCACCGTCATCTTGACCTGCAGCGGCGTGTACTCGAACACGGGTATCCCGTTCTCCGCCAGCGTCTCCACCGCCACGCCTCTGCCCTGGGCGACTTTAATGGCGGTAGTGGTGTTGCTGTTGAAGAACAGCTCTTCTACCGCGGCGCATTGAGGCCGGTATTCGGATATGATGTCCGCAAGGCCGTTCCTTATGGCCATGAGGCGCTGTGTAAAAGGCATACCGGCAGGAGTGGTTATGGCGCCGTATTTTATGATGGAAAGGTGGTTGGACACGCTCTCCACCAGTCCGTAGCCCGTTATGGCGAATCCGGGATCCAGGCCGAGTATGATCATTTCAGATCCTCCCGGCTGCTCTGGGGAAAGTCGAACAGGGATATGCGCCCGGAACCGGACTTGTCGTCCCTGCAGTCGGAGCTTCCGTTTTTAACGTTCTCGGACCCGAGGGCGCCCCAGGCATTGCCGTCGAAAGGTATGCCGAGATGTTTGTACGCTCCGGGCAGCACCACGCGTCCCCTGGGGGTCTTGTTGATGAATCCCAGCTGCAGGAGGTAGGGCTCGTAAACGTCCTCTATGGTAGTGGCGTCCTCGCCAGTTGCCGCAGCCAGAGTGTCGAGTCCCACGGGACCGCCTCCGAATTTGCCGATCATGGTGAGCAGCACGTTGCGGTCAACGTTGTCCAGCCCCAGCTTGTCCACGTCCAGCAGGTCCAGCGATTCTCTGGCAACTTTTTCGGTGACAACGCCTTCGGCCCTGATCTGGGCGAAATCTCTCACACGCCTGAGCAGCCTGTTGGCTATTCTCGGAGTGCCTCTGGAGCGCATTGCGATCTCGATCGCGCCTCCCTCTTCGATGGGCACTTTAAGTATTCCGGCGCTACGTTTTACGATGCGGGAAAGTTCTTCCACGGAATACATTTCCAGGCGGTTCACCACTCCGAATCTGTCTCTCAAAGGCGCGGAAAGCAGTCCCACCCGGGTGGTGGCGCCCACGAGAGTGAACTTTGGAAGGTCCATGCGCAGCGACCTGGCCGCAGGGCCTTTTCCGATGACGATATCGAAGGCGAAATCTTCCATGGCGGGATAAAGAATCTCCTCCACCGCCCTGTTAAGCCTGTGTATCTCGTCTATGAAAAGCACGTCGAATTCGTTTAAGTTGGTGAGCAGTCCCGCCAGATCTCCCGCTTTTTCTATGGCCGGGCCGGTGGTGATGCGGAGATTTACACCCATTTCGGAGGCGATGATGCCTGCCAGAGTCGTCTTGCCCAGTCCGGGAGGCCCGTAGAGCAGCACGTGGTCCAGGGGCTCCTTCCTCTCTCTGGCGGCCTGTATGAAGACGGACAGATTGGAGCGCACTTTCTCCTGACCTATGTATTCGTCGAAGCGCCTGGGGCGAAGCGTCGCCTCCTCCGCTTCCTCGAACTGCCTTACCGATGCCGAAATGATCCTGTCGTCGTCCATGCCCGTATTTTATCCTCCCGGTCAGATCTGCCTGAGCGCCAGCCTGACCGTTTCCTCCAGCGTAAGTCCTTCTTTGTAAACCTTCTTAACGGCCTCCGAGGCCTCTTTGGGGCTGTAGCCCAGCACCATAAGAGCCGAAGCTGCGTCGTTCAGCACGTAGCCCGCGGGAACGTTCACGGGGATCACGTCCTCCGCCCTGTCGACGCTCCTGTAATCCTTGGCGACCTTGTCCTTAAGTTCCAGCACGATGCGCTGGGCAAGCTTGGGCCCCACGCCTTTGCTCCTGCTGATGGCCTTGAAATCTCCAGTGGCCACGGCCAGGCAGAATTCCGAGGGCGTCAACGCGTCCAGCACCGCCTGGGCAACTTTCGGTCCTACGCCGCTTACGGTGATCAGCATTTCGAAGGCGGACAATTCTTCCTTGGACCCGAAACCGAACAGGGACAATTCGTCTTCTTTCACGTTCAGATACGTGAACAGCTTCACTTCCGACCCCTTGGGTCCGACGGAGGAAGCCACACGCGGAGACGTGTTCAGCTTAAACCCGATGCCCGAAACGTCGACGACGACGAAATCGAGCCCGGTATATTGCAATATTCCGCTGATATATTCAAACAAAACTACCCGCCTCCCCTGGATCGCGCTGTAATATTGTACCACATCGACCCCGGCTTTTTCAAGAAGCGGCGGCGTTGCAAAGGCAAAAAGATTCGGATATAATTGCCCCGGAAGAGGCTCCGAAAAGAGGCTCCGGTGCGGAAAAACAGAAGCGCTGAATCATTAAAGCAAGGAAGGCAGGAATCACTATGACGCTTGACGAAAGAGATCTCAGAAACGGTTTGAAATTTATCGTTGGTACCTGGAGGCCGGACTTCATAGTAAGTCTGTTTTCCAATAACCTGGAACACATTCCGGCTTCGGAATTCAAGGACGGCGACGGGGCGACCTTCGAGTCTCTTTCTTTCGAGTTCTTCGAAGACCACACCGTGAGATTGACGGACACTTCGAAAAAGGTGGACGAGACCGGCACCTGGGAGCAGAAGGACCTGTTGACATACAGATATCATCTGGATAAGTTCGACGGCATCCCCGAGGGGCCTTTTAAGGACGCGGCGGAAGAACTGTCGATCGAGAACGGCCATCTGGCTTTCGCCATCGGATTCCTGGTGATCGCAATGAAGAAAACGGCGGAAGGCGTCGTTACGGAAGAGAAAAAGACGGACGTGGGAGACGCGGAGCCTTCGGAAGCCGATCTGGCAATGAACGATATCGTGGGCACCTATGCGGTATGCGAGGCGATGTCGATGGTGGACGGCAAGTTCGGCACGTTCACTAAAGAACAGGTGGAAGCGGACGTTAAAAAGCGCGTGGCCGCCGGAGACATGGACGAAGAGACCGCTGCGGAATGCTTAAGTTCCTTCTCCATGATGATAGAGTTTACGGAAGATCACAAGGTGCTGTGGTGGAGGCCGCTTCCTGCGGGAGTTTCGGAGGAAATGATCCAGAAAGCCCTGGAAGCCGGAGAGATCGCCGGCGTAAAAGACGGCATGTTCTCGTCAGGCGGGAAAGAATGGAAAGCCGTTGACGGCAAATATTATTACGACACCGGGGAGCACCGGGAAGTTTTCGGCGAAGTGCAGTCTTCCTGGGACGAACTTGTCCCGGACGAGAACGGCGCGATCCCGATGAGCGGCGGGATGATGAAGATCAAGAAGATTTGATGCGTTCGTCCGGCTTGCCGTAAAGGCCCTTTCTTCAGCCCGAATCGGAACCTGAAATAAAAATATTCGTACCTGTAACGCTCTCCGTCAGCGCGTCCCCGAGAATGAGCCTTGTCCTGGCCCGTTTTTCGGAAGGAAGCCCGGAGAGCGTTTTTGCGTCTCCTCCCAGGAACTCCAGCACCGCTTCTTCGTCAAGGATGTTATACATGTGATCCGCACCGACGCCGTAATGATTTACCCGGTCCAGCAGTTCCGGACAATACGCGTCCGCCGGCAGGCGCAGCACCGCTTCGTCGCTCACCCGGAGCACCGCCTCGAATGCGGTGTCAATGTCGCACACGTATCCTGTCTCCGCCACGTCTTTTCCGTGGATGGCGAAATATCCGGCGGTCTTCCCTTCCGATCTGAAATAAAACACCCGGCTGTTCCAGGACCTTAAGATCTTAAGGACGTCCTCCGGACGGCGCCGGAAACGCATGGGCCTCCTGTCGTAAATATCCAGGATCTCCTTGAGTATCTTTTCGAGTGCTTCAGGGTCTTCGCCGCCGGTGATCTCAAAAACTTCCACAGGCCGCGGATCCAGGAGCGCGCGCGTGCGCCGGGAAATGACTGCGGTCAACGCCCTGCCTCCGCATTCGAAGCCGAATCTGCCGTACCGAAGCCGGTCGCCCCCCAGGAACATGAGCTTCACGCCCATACCGCGTGCCTCCTCGATCGCCCGGGTCAACACCGCCGTGAAATATCCTTTCCCCCTGTGGGCAGGCAGCGTCGACACGGCCCCGATGCATGCGGCGTCAATCGTTTTGTCCCCGTTTATGAACGTCTCCGGGTAGATCCCCACGGAGCTCACCATTTTGCCCCCTTCGAAGGCGGCAACGTGCACCATCGTCCTGTTTTCGGGATAATAATATTTGGGCAATATATGCTGGAATCTGTCTTTTTCTTCTGTGAACCCGAAGGACTCGTTCATCACGTCCATCAATTCGTCGAATTCTTCCGGCTTTACAAGTCTGATCTCCATCGTGACATCCTCCCCGGGCCCGGGCGCGGCAATGCGTCCCTACGGCCTCCGTCCTTCCGCCAGGCGGTCGTTCCGTCCAACGAACGTTCCGGCCGTCGATCATTACGTGCGGCGGTCGTTTCGTGCGGCAATAATTATAGCATATTTGGGGGCGAGGCGAGCAGCTAAATTGAACACTGACTATTAAGCAAGATTGTCAGTGTTCAGCTAAATTCGGCTGCGCCGAGCGAAATTGCCACGTTGCGGCAGCTAAATTCGTGCCGGCGCACGAGTGATATTCCGCTGCGCGGAGTGATATTGCGCTGGCGCGCAGTGATTTATTTCGCGCCGATTTTAAGCTTCAAGGCAGCGCACGGCCGCCCGGATCCACGGCAGGCGAACGCATGGGCCGCCACAGCCCGGACTCTTTGACCGCCATCGCGCCACCGCTTGAAACGGCCGCGGCGAATAAGCTATAATTTGACCGAGATCGATACCGGAAGGAGCGCGGACGAAATGCCTTATATTGACGCGAAGATCACCAAAAAGCTCAGCGACAGCGAAAAAGACGAACTGAAGGCCGCCATCGGAGGCAGCATGGCTTTGATCGGGAAGCCCGAGTCGTACACCATGATCGGGATCCAGGACGGGTACACGCTGTATTTCGGCGGCAATAAACTTGACGAAGGCGCTTACGTGGCGGTGGATGTTTTGGGCAGCGGCAATCCCGCAGGTTCCGAAAAGTTCACCAAGGCGGTGTGCAACGTGCTTGAGGAAAAGCTGGGCATACCGGGCAAAAACGTTTACGTGGAGTACCGGCACACGGCGGACTGGGGCTGGAATGGTTCGAATTTCTGAATTGACCAAGACCGTATCGGGACGGGCGGCAATGGTGGGCGTCCACGCGGCGCTCGTATGCGTTGCCGCGCCCCTGTCGGTCAATATAGGCGCCGTTCCGTTGTCGCTGGCCACGCTGGCGGTGATGTTTGCAGGGACTATGCTGGGGCCGGGCAAGGGCGCTGCCGCCACAGGCATCTACCTGCTGGCTGGAGCCGCCGGGCTGCCGGTGTTCGCGGGATTCAACTCGGGCGTGGGAGCGTTTGCCGGGCCAACGGGCGGGTACCTCATCGGCTACCTGATGCTTGCCGCAGTGTGCGGCCTGTACGCGCTCATAGAAAGAAAACTTAAGAGCGACGGTGCCGCGATCGCCGCCTGCGCCGCCCTGGGGACGCTGGGAACGGCCCTTTTATACGTCTGCGGCACCGCCTGGTTCTGCGCCGTCACCGGCACGGGCGCCGCCGGGGCGTTGTCCGTATGCGTGCTCCCCTTTCTGCCGGGAGACGTTTTGAAAATATTCAGCTGCGCGGTCCTTACAAGGTCCGTCGGAAGGAGGCTCCCATGAGATATCCCGAATTCTTAAAGCCCGGAGGCACCATAGGCTTCATCGCCCCTTCTTACGGCTGCGCCACCGAGCCGTACGTGACCTGTTTCGCCGCGGCACTGGAGCGGTTCCGGACGATGGGCTACGGGACGTTGACGGGCCCAAACTGCTACCTGGCCAAAGGCGTGGGAAAGAGCAACTCCCCCGAAGAGTGCGGCCGGGAGATCGATATGTTTTTCACGGACAATGCCGCAAAAGGCGGCACGGGCGTGCCGGGCAATTGCGGTGTCGGCGGCGCGGTCAACTTCAGCGCAGGCGGACCGGACGGTCGCGGCGGCGTTGACGCGGTCATATCCTGCGGCGGCGGCGAGACGATGTGCGAAGACCTGCCCTACGTGGATTTCGAGGCAATTGCCGCATCCCGCCCCCGGTGGTTCATGGGATATTCGGACAACACCAATCTCACGTTTACATTGCCCGTCCTTTGCGATACCGCTGCGGTGTACGGCCCCAACGCCCCGACTTTCGGAATGAAAGACTGGCACGCCTCCATCGACGACGCATTCGCGCTGCTGACCGGCCGCAAACTGACCTTCGAGGGCTTTCCGGCATGGGAAAAAGAGAGTCTGAGATCCGAGGACGATCCATTCGCGCCCCTGAACCTGACCGAACCTTCGCTGACGCGGGTGGCTGTCCCGGGCAACGCAGCCGGTGATGGTTGCGCGAACGGCAATTGCGTGATCGGTGACGGTTGTCTGAACGGCGTTGCTATCGGGTCCGGCGCGTCAGGCGTGAGATTCGCGTCGACCGCCTCCTTCTCGGGCAGGCTCATCGGCGGCTGCCTCGACTGCCTGTCGGTCCTCTGCGGCACCAGGTTCGACAAGGTCAAGGATTTCTACGAAAGATACAAAGGCGACGGGCTGGTCTGGTTCCTAGAAGCCTGCGACCTGGGGACAATGGGCATCCGCCGGGCGCTGTGGCAATTGCGGGAAGCGGGCTGGTTCAATGGCGCATCCGGCTTCATTTTCGGCCGCCCGCTCATGCTGGCCCTGGGAAATGACCCTGAAGGCCTCCAGGAGGCCGTTTTAGCCCCTCTGGAGGGGTTGGGCGTACCCATAGTGCTTGACGCGGACATAGGCCATACAGCGCCTTCTATGCCCCTTATTTCAGGTGCCTTCGCCAACGTAAAGGCGGGGCCCGGTCAACTGATCGTGGAGCACGTGCTGAGGTAGTCGTTACGGGAGTGAGATTCGCGCCGGAGCGCAGTGATATTCGTCTGCGGCGAGTGAGATTCGTGCTGACGCACGAGTGAGATTCGCCTGCGGCGAGTGAGATTGCGCTGGAGCGCAGTGATATTCCGCTTCGCGGAGTGATGTTCGTGCTGACGCACGAGTGAGATTCGCCTGCGGCGAGTGATGTTGAACCCTGACGGTCCGATACATTCGAGCTGTCAGGATTCAGCTAAATTGCCGCGATGCGGCAGCGAAACACTTCCTTTGCTCATACCAGGACCCCTGCTCTGTCTCGAAAGGCGAGCCGAGCGAGAAACGCCCATATTTTGCCGTCTGTCTCGATTTTTTGGGCGTTTTGGGAGAGGCGGCGCTGTCTCTGAAACTGCGAAGAGCGAGAAACACCCATTTTTTGCCGTTTGTCTCAATTTTCTGGGCGTTTTGGAAGAAGCGGAGCTGCCTCTGAAGCCGCAAACGAGCGAGAAACACCCAGAATTTGCCCCTTAACTCGGATTTCTTGGCGTTTGGAATGAAGCTGCACCGCCCGACAACAAAAAATGAGCAAGAAACGCCCAGAATTTACCACTTACCCCCTTGATTCTTGGCGTTTGAAAGAAGGACGCTCTGCCCGAAGGCTCAAAATGAGCGAGAAAGTGAACCCGACTTAGCTCGTCCGCAGGATGTATTAAGCTGAAAGCCGTCGGCTTTCAATTTAGCTGCCGCAAAGCGGCAATTTCGCTCGCACACCAGTGCGAATTTAGCTGACCCCTGACAATTTCATATAAACTGTCAGGGGTCAATTTCGCTGAAAACCGCAGGCTCCATTGTCACTGAAAGCCTGCGGTTTTCAATTTAGCTCGGCCGTCAGGCCGAATTTAGCTTTGCGATGAGGAATTGATCTCCTCGGAGATCGGATGGCACTTCCCGTGCATGGGGCAATTGCCGCAGCCGCCGGAGCAGCAGCTGCCGCCGCAGATCGCCTTGCCCCGCTTTTTGTCGCGGACCACCACGATCACGGCTCCGGCAATGATCGCCGCCAGTACCGCCAGCACTATTATCGTGCCTATATTCTCCTGAAGCCAGCCCAGCATAATTGTCCCTCCTTTTCCATTGACGCAGGGGCGCGCGGCCCCTGCATTTTTCTCATTCGCCGAATCATTCAGGCGGTTTACATCCGGCCATTCTTCTCCGGACGTTCCGGGCCCTTATTACTTGCTCACGTTGACCTTCGCGGTCAGCTTGGTGGCCTCCTTATACTTCCTGAAGAACAGCATGTAGACCATGCCGCCCAGCAGTACGAGGGCGAAGATCAGGCCGATCACGTTGAGATTGCCGGTGAAGATGCCGCCGATCTGGTAGATGATCAGGCTGACGCTGTAGGCGAAGAGCGTCTGGTAACCGATGGCGAACCAGGTCCATTTGGCGTTGTTCATCTCGCGCCTGATAGCGCCGATGGCGGCGAAGCAGGGAGCGCAGAGAAGGTTGAACACCAGGAAGGAGAAGCCGGCCAGTTTCGTGAAGGCTGCGTGGATGGCGGCCTGGGCGGAAAGCTCTCCCCCGCCGTAGATGATGCCCATGGTGCCTACGATGTTTTCTTTAGCCACGAGTCCGGTGATGGAGGCCACGGTAGCCTGCCAGGTGCCCCAGCCCAGAGGCTTGAAGAGCCAGGAGAGAGGCTTGCCGATGGCGGCCAGGATGGAATACTGGATCTGGTCGTCGGAGAGCATCATGAACTTGCCGTCGACCCAGCCGAAGAAGGTGGTGAACCAGACCACGATGGTGGAAAGCAGTATGATGGTGAAGGCTTTCTTGATGAAGGACCAGCCGCGCTCCCACATCGACCGGAGCACGTTGCCCAGTGTGGGCCAGTGGTACGCGGGCAGCTCCATTACGAAGGGAGCAGGTTCGCCGGCGAACATTTTAGTTTTCTTCAGCATGATGCCGGAGATGATTATTGCCGCCATACCGATGAAGTACGCGGAAGTGGCGATCCAGGGGCTGCCTCCAAAGATGGCGCCTGCGATCATGGCGATGAAGGGCACTTTGGCGCCGCAGGGGATGAAAGTGGTGGTCATTATGGTCATGCGGCGGTCGCGCTCGTTTTCGATGGTCCTCGAAGCCATGACTCCGGGAACGCCGCAGCCTACGCCTACCAGCATGGGTATGAAGGATTTTCCGGACAATCCGAAGCGGCGGAATATACGGTCAAGCACGAACGCTATCCTGGCCATGTATCCGCAGGCTTCCAGGAATGCGAGCAGCAGGAACAGCACCAGCATCTGAGGCACGAATCCGATAACGGCTCCCACGCCGGCAACGATACCGTCGAGGATCAGTCCCCTGAGCCATTCGGGGGCGTTGGCCTTGTCCAGCAGGTTGCCAATAAGGGTAGGTATTCCGGGGACCCACACGCCGTCGTCGGCCGGGTCCGGAGCGTCGAAGCCCTTCTCTTCGAAGAAGGCAACGGCTTCCTTAAAGGTGGTGCCTATGGTGGCGTCTTCGTCCGCGTCGCCGGGGACGGCATCGTAGTATGCCGTCATGGTGCTTACCTCCAGCGTCTCATCGTCTTCCACGTCGATCTCGGCGGAGGTTCCGGAGGGAGCGAAGGACTTGATGGCGGCCAGCGCGGCGTCGGCGTCGAATTCCTCGTCCTCAGGGTCGAGCGCGTCGTCGCCCAGGAATGCGTTGACGGCATTCAGCGCGTCTCCATATGCTCCGGATTTCTCTTCGTAAGCCTTGGAGCCGATGCCGAACAGGTGCCAGCCGTCTCCGAAGAGGCCGTCGTTGGCCCAGTCGGTTGCCCACTTGCCGGGTCCCATCATGGCGATCAAGTATACAAGGAACATTATGACGGCGAAAATGGGAAGTCCCAGCCAGCGGTTGGTGACCACTTTGTCGATCTTGTCCGACACGGTCAGGTTGCTTTTGTCCTTCTTTTCGTAGGAAGCCTTTATGACGTTGCCGATGTAGATGTACCGCTCGTTGGTGATGATGGATTCGGCGTCATCATCCAGTTCCTTTTCCGCAGCCTGGATGTCCGCTTCGATGTGGTCCTTCGTGGCCTGATCGAGGTTCAGTTTCTCCATCACCTTTTCGTCGCGCTCGAACACTTTAACGGCGTACCAGCGCTGCTGCTCTTCGGGCATATTGTGGACCACCGCTTCTTCTATGTGCGCCAGCGCGTGCTCCACGGGGCCGGAGAACGAATGCTGAGGAATGGTCTTGGTGGACTTGGCCGCTTCCACCGCCGCGTCCGCGGCTTCCTGGACTCCGTCGCCTTTCAGCGCCGAGATGCACACTATTTTGCAGCCCATCTGGCGGGACAGTTCCTCGATGTTGATCTTGTCGCCGCTCTTCTTGACAACGTCCATCATATTGATGGCCATCACCACGGGTATGCCCAGTTCCGTAAGCTGGGTGGTGAGGTAGAGGTTCCTCTCCAGGTTGGTTCCGTCAACTATGTTCAGTATGGCGTCAGGCCTCTCTTCGATGAGATAATTTCTGGCCACCACTTCTTCCAGCGTGTAGGGGGACAACGAATATATGCCGGGCAGGTCGGTGATGATGACTCCCTCGTTCTTCTTCAGTTTTCCCTCTTTCTTTTCCACGGTCACGCCGGGCCAGTTGCCCACGAACTGGTTGGAACCGGTGAGCGCATTGAACAGCGTGGTCTTGCCGCTGTTCGGGTTGCCTGCCAGGGCAATGCGTATGTCCATAAAAAATACTTCCTTTCCCGATTTTTGCGTTAGCGTTGGCTAACCCTCTCTTCAAAAAATACGCAGATCTCTCCGCGTTTACGTACTTCGTCCCCTCCGGCGTTCTGCCGGGGCAACGCGTCACTCCACTTCGATCATTTCCGCGTCCGCCTTGCGGATGGACAGCTCGTAGTTCCGCACGTTCACTTCGATGGGATCTCCCAGGGGAGCCACCTTTCTCACGAACACCTCCACGCCGCGGGTGATGCCCATATCCATGATCCTGCGCCTTACGGCCCCTTCTCCGTGGAGCTTCACGACCTTCACGGTCTCTCCGATGTTGACCTCTCTTAAAGTCTTCATTTATCCGTTTCCTCCTTCCCTTCCGCGCCCTTGCGCGTCTGCCCTCGTCCGTCTGCCGCGCGTCCGCGGCCTGCTTCGGTCGGTTTTTCAGATCATTATTTTGCGCGCCATCTCTTCGTTGATGGCGATCCTGGATTCCTTGATCTTTACTATCAGGTTTCCGCCAAGAGAAGTGATGACGGTGACGGCGGCCCCGGCGCAGAAACCGAGATTTTCCAGATGCTGCCGCACTTCGGGCGTTCCTCCCACTCTTAAAACCGTATTCTCTTCTCCGGTTTTTGCATAGCTCAGAGGCATCATGCTGTCACTCCCTTTCATCATGACAGTTAGCTTTTGCTAACCATCACCGGGAATTATAGTTACCTTGCGCTAACTTGTCAACCCCTGTTTTGAAAAAACTGTACTTTTGGCAAAAAAAATATTATACTAACGGAACGGAGAAGATACGGACCGCCTTTCGCGGGCTGCCGTCCGGAACGTTGACCTTCTATGAAAAACGCTAAAAACAGGAAACCGTCTCTAACCGCCATATCGTCCGTCGCCGCCGCGCTGGTATTGTCAGCCGCGGTCTTTTCGGCGTGCGATTATTTGCCGGGCAGCGAGCCTACCGAGGCTCCCGTGGTCAACGTCCCCACCGGCGCGCCTTCCTCGTCTCTTCCCACTTTCGCTCCCGTATCTGACGGCCCCGAAACGACGGCGGCGTCAACGGCGTTAGCGACGGCAATAGTTACCGGGGAGACCGGTCCCGCGCCCACAGACGCATCTTATTCTCCGGTCGATACCGCTGCGGCCTCACCGCTTTCCTCTCAGACCTCCTCTCCCGCCCCCTCGCGGACGCCTTCTCCGACGCATACTCCCTCTCCGTCGCCCACTAAAATACCGGCTCCCACGGCCACGAAGCGGCCCGCAACTCCCACGGCGCCACGCGGGACAGGCCTTCCCCAGACTTCTCCCACGGAAAGTCCCACTCCCACCGTCGCCCCCACGCCGACCGGAGCGCCTGTAATGAATATATTCCCCGGCCTTCCCGACCTGGTGATCACGGAAGTGATGGCCTCCAACGACAGGTTCCCGGCTCCCGACGGCAACTGCTACGATCTCGTGGAGATATACAACAATACTTCCTCCCCCGTGGACCTTTCGAAATATTATCTTTCGGATAAAAAGTCTAAATTGCAGAAATACAGGCTGCCGGACATGAAGCTTGACGCGGGACAGTTCATAGTCATCTACTGTACGGGAGAGACCGCGGATACCGGAGCGCCCTTCAAGATCAGCGCCTCGGGCGAAAAGATCTATTTAAGCGGCCCGGGCGGCATCATCGACACGGTGGAAGTGCCCGGGGACCTTAAGAAGAACGAGAGCTACGGGCGGGGCCCCGAGGGCTTCGTATATATGGCCGTAGCCACTCCGGGACGGTCGAACGCGCCGGGCTACACGTACACGCTCTCGATGCCGAAAGCCGACGTTGCCACAGGCGCATACGACAGCCCATTCACTGTCGAATTGACCGGGCAGGGGACCGTGTATTATACCACCGACGGCACGGAACCTGACGTTTCGTCTAAGAAGTATACGGGGCCAATAAACGTTGACGGCATCGTATCCATACGGGCGGTGTGCATCGACGGAATGAAGCGCAGCCGGGAGACGTCCTTCTTCTATATGGTGGGGATAGACCACACGCTGCCGGTGGTGAACGTTGCCATCCGACAGGAGTATCTCACGGGCCCGGAGGGAGTCCTCAACCACGTGGAGCCGGAGTACGAGCACGTTTCCTACGTTACGCTGATGGAGGACGGGAAAGAGGTGTTTTCGGCGCCCTGCGGGTTTAAACTCCACGGCAACGACAGCAAACTGGGCGAGAAGCAGAATTTCCAGCTGAGGTTCCGCTCGGATTACGGCCTTTCCAAGCTGCACTGCAAGCTGTTCGACAACAGAGAAGTGGATATATTCAATTCGCTCCTTCTTAAGGGAGGCAGCGAAGATTACATTTATTGCGGCTTCCGGGACGAGCTGTGCACCACGCTGATCGACGGGTATACCAACCTGGACGTGCTGGCCTGCCGCCCGGTGATACTGTACCTGAACGGTCAGTACCACGGCATATACTTCCTTCGGGAGCGGTACGACCGGGACCATTTCGCCCGCAGGCTGGGAGGCGTTTCGGAAGAGTCCGTGAACGTGCTGAGGGCCTACGGCAAGGTGGAGGACGGGGACAAGGCGAAATATTCGGAATTGCTGAACTATTGCCGCACCCACGATATGACCAAAATAGACAATCTGGCCTACGTGACCGGGCAGGTGGACATTTACAGCCTGATCGACTGGTACGTCTGCCGCTCCTATATGGGTGACAACGACCTGGCCAACGCCCGTTTCTTCCAGTCCGACGAGGCCGACGGCAAGTGGCGCTGGTGCTATTTCGACCTCGACTGGGCCTTCTGGACCGACCGCACCGACTCCATCAACAACGTCATCGTCAACGGCCCCAACAGCTCTCTCATGAAGCGGCTGATCACCAATCCCCTGTTCCGGGACATGTTCCTGAAACGCTACGCCCAGCTCATGGGGACCGTGCTGAACGAAACTGCCATAATGGCGAAGATAGACTGGTTCGTGTCTATAATGGAGCCTGAGATCGCTATGAACCAGGCCAGGTACGGCATGACGGTGGAGCGCTGGTACGAATGGCTGGAGAAGATGAAGGATATAATAAGGGACGGCAGAAGGAATATCACCGTTTTGAGGGATATCAAGGCGTATTTCGGATTGTCCGACGCCCAGATGGACGAGTATTTCGGATCGCTGGGATACGATCTGTCGGAGCCCGTGCCTCCCACGGAGGAGCCTACGCTGCCGCCGGAAGCGACTCCTACGCCGGGGCCGGAAACTACGCCCACAACGCCGCCCGAATCTACTCCTACGCCCGGACCTGAAGCCACTCCCGCGCAATTCCCCACGGGAACGCCTGCGGCAACGCCTTCAGATACTCCGGAGGCCACTCCCGGGGCAACGCCGGAGGCCACTCCCGCGGCAACTCCCGCCGCCACGCCGTTGACGACGCCGACCGCGCTCCCCGAACCGTCTCCCACGCCGGGCCCCGGCAGCGATTGACAGACGCAAAAACCGGCGGTAACATAACAGTTGACCACACGCGAAAATAACACACAGAGGTAAGACCATGAGCGAAGAGAAAAACAACAAAAACAGCGGCGACAAACAGCAGCCCGCCAACGCTTCCGGATCCATTAAAGACGTAGTCTGGCCCCTCAAGGAAGATTTCAGCCAGATACCCGCCCAGATGATGAACTGGGTCAGGGAATGCGCCGACGCCATGATACTGGAAGACAAGCCCGACGAAGACGGCGACATCGTGATGTGGTTCAACCGGCTGATGTGCGACTCCGACAGGTTCCCGGACCTTGCCCACCAGGAAGGCAATCCATTCGACCTGGAGTCCAAGAACTGCGGCATGTGGATCCGCCCCGGCAAGCCCTACTCCTTCTTCCTCCCCTGCACCATGGTCAAAAAAGACACCGACGTGTCGGTCAGAGGCGACTGGAACTGCAAGCTCTGCAACAGAGGCCTCCCCTGCCGCCCGGCGCTTGCGGGCTACTACAAATTCCTGCAGACGTACCACCCGGAGGAATTCATCCGCCAGAGGCAGCAATATTTCGAGAACAAAGACGAGATCGACGGATATCTGAATTACAAATACCTTCTGCCCGAACTTGCCTATTCCCCTTCCGAACTGCCGCTGATGCCTATGCAGGCGGTGGAAGCCATCCGCAGGAAGATAGACGAATACGCCTACGACATTTCCAGGTCCGAGGAGCCCAACTTCCCCCTGTCCATATCCGACTATACAAATACCAAGACCACCTCTGAGCGTGTGGAAAACTGGAAAAACCAGTCCCTCAACGCGTTCCTGAAAGCCAGCCTGGAGAACTCCGTTGCCCAGAAGTACTCTCCCGCGGACACGGAGAAGATGAACTACCTGATGATACTGAAACTGCTGGAAAATCCCGCCAGGTACAAGGAATACGTGCAGCGCATCGCGTCCACCGAGCAGGACGGCCCGGAACTCACGGGAGGCTGCTACTACGGCTACGTGGCCGGCAACGACAGGAACGAGGTGGCGGAGCGGGTCAAGACCATCGCCGAGAACATCCAGCTGAAGTTCGGCATCAGCAATACCTACAGCAAATTCACCGCCATGGACCTGATGCAGAATCTGGCCACGGTCAACGACCAGCCCCGCTATATGCCCATGACCTACACCCACATCCAGGACAACACGGTCTACCTGATCACGGGGCTCAGCGAGTTCACCAGGGCGTACCGTTCCGCCTCCTCCGACTACGGCGATCCGGCCAGGCGCCAGGCGGAACACTTCATAGGAGAGATATCTGAATTCAAGCTGGGGCGGTTCATACTGCTGGCAGGCACGGAAAACGATATTGACGAATTCCTGTCCCTGTCGCCGTCGCTCCAGATCTTCTTCAACAACAATAAGGAGATAATACGGGACAAGACCATTGACGAGATATACGAAATATTCAAGCCGCTCGTTGACGGAAAGCTGGGAGGACCTTTGCCGGAGGACGCGGCGGAACAGTTCAAGGAATATTTCACTTTCAACATCGGCGCCTTCCCCTTCAAGAACAGGTCGCTGGCGGAATATATGGCGAACTATATGATCCAGAAGCACGCCTTCGAGTTCCCACAGGACCTTTCCGGAGTCAAGCGCAAGAATTTCATGGAGGAACTGGACCAGCTGATCGGCCTTAAGAACATAAAGACCGCGGTGAAGAATTTCTACGATTTCGCCCGGTTCCGCCAGGCCGCCAGGGACAACGGCATCCAACTCAAGGCTTCCAATATGCATATGGTGTTCACTGGCAATCCCGGCACCGGCAAGACCACCGTTGCCCGCCTGCTGGCCAGGGCCCTCTACGACATCGGCATCCTCAAGGAGAACAAGCTGGTGGAGTGCGAAAAAAAGGACCTGATCGGCGAGTATCTGGGCCAGACGGCGCCCAAGACCTACGCGGTGATAGAGAAAGCGCTGGGAGGCGTGCTGTTCATTGACGAGGCATATTCCCTGGCGTCTTCGGGCAGGAACGATTCGTACAACGAAGAGGCCATTGCCACGCTGGTGAAGGCCATGGAGGACAAGCGGGACAACCTCGTCATCATCTTTGCCGGCTACAAGAACGAGATGGCCCGGTTCATCGCTTCCAATCCGGGCATCGCCTCCAGGATCGGCTACACCTTCCATTTCGAAGATTATTCCGAGGACGAGCTGGCGGACATGTTCTTCCTGAAGATGCGCCAGAGCAAGCTGAACGTGAAGGAGTCAGTCAGGCCTAAGATCAAGAGCATCGTGCAGTATTTCCACAATGTGGAGAATCTGGGCAACGGCCGTTTCGTGGACAAGCTCTACCAGCTGACTCTCCAGAAGCGTTCCGCCGTCAACGACCCCGACATCTACAACATCGACGAGCGCTCCATCCCCGAGATCGACGAGATAATAGAATACCTGCCCAACAACGAGCTTATGATACTGCCCGGCGCCGTCAAGGATTCCGAGACCAGGCGCGTGGCTTTCCACGAGGCCGGTCACGCCTTCCTGGGGAGGCTGCTGAACGCGGGAGACGAGATACAGCGGATCACGGTGGAGACGTCTGCTGGCGGCGTGCTGGGGTACGTGCAGCAGAAGCCCAGGGTGAAATACCTGAAAGTCCGGGAGGATTACGAAAAATCCATCTGCGTGCTGCTGGGAGGCCTGGCTTCAGAAGAAGTCTTCCTGGGAGCGTATTCAGACGGGGGCTCCTCGGACCTCAATTCCGCCATCGACCTGGCCAGGAAGATGGTGGAAGAGAACGGCATGTCGCCGCTGGGATTCGCCGCCCGCTGCCTGAAGGACGGAGAAAAGGAGCCCGGCAGGGTGTTCGAAGCCGTTGACGCCATCATCAGCGGTCAGTTCGAAAGAGCGAAATCGATACTGAAAGAACATGAAAAGGCCGTTGACGCGCTGGCAGGCGCGCTGATCGCCAGCAAGACCATCGACAAGGAAGACATAGGAAAGCTTTTCGACGGCGTGAGCGCTTCGGAAGCGCTATAACAGAGTTCGCCGGGAGCAAAAAATATTGTTCGCCGCCGGTCAAAAACGGCTTGCAAATCGGGTCAATATGTTGTATTCTATTTCCGTCTTAAACGACGCCCGCCGCTATATATTGCGTGCGTCACAGGAGGATGCGTATGAGCATTAAAATGGGTATCATAGGTTTCGGAGGCATGGGCCACTACCATTACCAGAACATCCGGGACCGTATCGACTGCATTGAAGTTAAAGGCATTTACGATCTGCTGCCGGAACGCTGCCAGGTGGCAAGGGAAAACGGATTGACCGTGTACCCCACCAGGGAGGCGCTGCTGGCGGACGAAGAGATACAGCTGGTGCTGGTGGCAACGCCCAACAATTTCCACAAGCCCATATCCATTGCCGCGCTGGAAGCCGGAAAACACGTAGTCTGCGAAAAGCCGGTTATGCTGAACACCGCCGAGCTGATGGAAGTGTTGGAAGTGTCCCGCCGCACGGGCAAACTGTTCACCGTGCATCAGAACAGGCGCTGGGACAGAGATTACGTAATTATCAAGAACATATACGATACGAAGCGGCTGGGCACGCCCTACTTCGTCGAGAGCCGCGTACAGGGCTCCAAGCGGGTGCTCTCCGGCTGGAGAGGCCGCAGGGAAAACGGCGGCGGCATGCTGCTGGACTGGGGCATCCATCTCCTCGACCAGTTGATGTGGATGGACAAAAATCCGGTGGTGGAGGTCAAGGCGGAACTGTTCGAAGTCTATTCCGAGGGCGTCGACGACAACTGCAAGCTGTACATTAAATTCGAAGACGGCCTCTGGGCAATGATCGAAGTCTCCACCAACTGCTTCGTGCCCCAGCCCCGCTGGCACATGAGCCTCACCGACGGCACCGCCGTAGTGTACGACTGGGCCTGCAGCGGAAAAATGGTGGAACTGGCGGACGACAAGGATCTGGGCTGGACCGCCGAGATCGTGTATACCGAGGCCGGACCCACCAGGACGATGGCTCCGCGCCCCAGAGAGACCACCAGAGAGCTTCCCCTCCCCGAAGTGCACACCGACTGGTGCGACTTCTATAAGAACGTTGCCGCCTCCATCCGCGGCGAAGCGACGCTCATAGTTACTCCCGAAGAAGAGATCAGGCTGATGCAGGTGGTCGACCTCATGTTCAGGTCTGCGGAAGAACACCGAAGCATCAAATGCAGGATCTGAGAGCACGGCAAGGCTGAAGGCCGGTCGCTGATCGTAAGCGGCGGCAGGCTGAGACATTCAGTAAAAAAATGACGACCCCGCCGAGACGGAGCCGCCATTTTTTATCATTCATTCATTCGGGAGAACGGTAAGACTGTTTGAACTGTCCCTGCTACGCTTTCTTGTGCGTCAGGACGATGTAGGCGATCATGAGCCCTATGAGGCTGCTGAACACGTAGAGCAGATTCCAGAGAAGCACTTTCGCCGACAGCTCCACCGCGATGAGGTACACTGCGGCGTCGCACACCAGCGCCGCTATAAGACACGGCCCGGCTTTTTTTACCGCCATAAGCGAAAGGAATCCGGAAACGAAGGCGCATACGGTGAGGACGACAAGTCTGAATATCTCTTTGTAGATCTCGGGCCCGGCGATCAGTCTGGCGATCCCGAGTCCCGCGAAACCGACGGCAAAGAATATTGCGGCCGCGACGATCAGTTTGACGATATCATTCTTTTTCATATGTCCCATTGACCCTCACGATATACAGACAGACAGGCATCCGCGGAAACGGCGGATGCCGGAGATAGTCTGAAAAAGTGCGCAAACCTTCAGGATTATGATCAGAACGCGGAGTATGCGGGCTCTTCTTCGTCCTCGGTAACTTCTGCCAGCACGTCCACGTTGGAAGGAGCGATAACGTAGATCAGCTCGGAGACACGCTGGATGCTGCAGTCGAGGGCGTAGCAGCAGCCGGAAACGAAGTCGAAGATCCTGCGGCGGTCGCCTGCCTCGGGAACGAACTCGAGGTTGAGCACGACGGTCATCTGTCCGCGAAGGTGGGAGCAGATGGCTTCGCAGTTCTCGAAAGCAGAGGGCTTGGACAGCACTACACGAAGGTTGGAATTAACGCCCATGCTGATGACCTTGGCCGACTTTTCGCCGGACTGGGTGGATCTTTCGGTGCGCTCGGTATGCTTTTCGGCCGCGGCCTCGCGGGTGCTCTGACGGGGAGCGCCTGAAGCGGAATTGGAAACGGCATTCACCTTGTTGTAACGGTCCTTCGTGATGACGGTATACTCGTCTTCGGAATCCGCAAAGCTGGCTGCCTGTTCTGCATCTTCATCGTAGTACTCTTCGACGTCCTGAGCGGTATTTCCGCTACCGAAACCAAGGAAATTCTTGAAGCGTGAGAAAACTTCTGCCATTAAAATAGCCTCCTTTATCTTCCGTAAATCAAAAGTCTTTTGTAAGGGCCACCCGTTTTTCCTTTTAAGAGAAAATCCGGTGACCTACGCGAACCATATTCGAACCGCACTTCACCGCGGCAGAAAAATCCGCGCTCATACCCATCGAAAGGGTAGGGTTAGAGCAATTATATATGTTTTTATTTTTTATGTCAACAAATAATTTGTAAAGTTGTGAAAAAATTTCCGTGAGCTCCTGTTCAGGGGCGTCTTTCGGGGCCATCGTCATCAGGCCGTCCACCGAAATGCCGGGAAGCGCGGCGCATTGACGGGCAATATCTTCCGCCTCCGACGGGGCGACGCCGGACTTGCTCTCCTCTCCCGAAACGTTGACCTCGATCAATATATGGGTGACGACGCCGGCTTTTACGCTCTGCTTCGATATCTCCGAGGCCAGCTTCAAACTGTCCACCGAGTGGATCAGCTTTACCTTGCCGATTATATATTTCACTTTATTGGTCTGGAGGTGCCCTATAAGGTGCCAGTTCATTTCCGGAAGCGCTCTCCCCTGCTCCCGCATCTCGTCGAAGGCCTTCCACTTTTCCACGAGCATCTGTACGCGGTTCTCGGCAAATTCCGTCTGCCCCGCCGCGGCCGCTTCCAGCACTTCTTCCGGGCCGGAATATTTCGTCACGGCTACCAGCGTCACTTCGCCGGTCCTTCCGGATTCATCCAGGGCTCTGCGGATCTCTTCGTTTACTTCTTTCAGGTTTCCGGCAATGCTCATCATCCCACCGCCTGTCCCTCGTAGACCTTGTCGAAGTTGACAACGTATTCGTCGTTTTCCCTCACGTAATATCCGGAACCGTCGTCGAGCGTGGAACGGCTGTTGACGATGGCATAGTCGCTGTCGGCGCCCAGCACGTTGACGTAGGCGTAGCGCACGTAACCGGAGCGTATCAGCGTGATCCTCGCGGTCACTCCCGCGCTGTCCCAGTCCGTAAGCGCCCGGAGCGGCACCTTGAATCCTTCCACGTGGCTGAATATGATCCTGCCTTCCTCGGAGCGCAGGGACACGGTGCTGTCAAGGGACCTGGAGACTCTGAACACGGCCACCGCCTTATTGCCGTAGTAGAAAACGCCCTCCGTGTCCGCCTCGAAAAGCAGATTGTCGCCGTTCACGTATATCTCGGCCTTGTTGCCCTGGAATATCCTGTGCGATTCGGGATCTTCAACTTCCATAGTGACGTAATAGCTGTTCTCCGTGGCGATGCGGGCAACGATGGAGCCGTTGCTCACGGACTGGCCGGAGGAATTGGTTATTTCGGATGCGGGAAGGGCAAAAGATTCGTATTCGGCGGAGCTCAGGGTGCTGGACTGCACGGAGGTGAAATTGGTGGCCTCGATCCTGGAAGCCAGCGCCTTTTTGATCTCGCTGACGCGCCCTTCCATGCCGTCGGTGCGGAACGATACGATGCCGGACTCGGAGGCGTGGATCTCGTACATATATGAAGATATTCTGTTGAGGATGGAATTGCGCTCCCTCTGAAGGCCGGTGATGTAGGTGTCGGAACTTTCGGCGCTCATCTCCAGCTCGTTCTTCCGCGAAAACAGGTCGCTCAGCTCAGAGAAAATATTGTCGTAACCGGTCAATCCCCCGGACATGGCCAGAGCGGCAAGGTCGTCGATCCTGTTTTCGATGGCGTTTTCCAGCGACAGCATCTCTCCGCTCTTGGAGGCGTCAATATAAGAGGACGCTTTCAGGGCGGCGGAGATCCTGCTCTCCACGTCTTTGAGCTCTTTAAGAGTGTCGGAATATTCGGCTTTTACCACGTGGCCGATGACGGCGTTCTTAGAGACCCGGTCGCCTTCATTGACGTCCGGCACGAACACGCCGGAAAAGGACGAATACACCGGCGTTTCCGTCCGTATGAAGGACAGCTTTCCGGATGCGGCGTCTTCGATATAGCCTGAAGAGAGATACTGTGTGTTGATATCGTCGCCTTTTTTGGAGCTTACGGCGATGAGGGCGATTATGAGTCCGATTATCAGGATCACCGCCAGCACCTTGAATATGCCGGCTACGGTATCCCTGCGTTTTTGCCTGACGATCAGTTTGCGCTTTTCGGTAGGAGTGAGTTCCCTGTTTTCCTCTTCTTCTCTGAGGCGCTCCGCCTCCTGCCTTTCAGCTTCCTTTTTGGCTTCTTTCTCCCGCTTCTTTCTGGCCCTTTCGCTTTCGGCTTTTTTGGAAGCGGTCTTCTTTTTAGCCGCTGCGTTGTCCGTATTCTTGCGGACGGCCTTTCCGGAAGACCCGGAGCCTGATCTCGTGCCGGAGCCGGAAGCCCCGGAGGCGCTCTTCCTGCCTTCGCCGGACTTCTCGCCGTTTTCGGATCTTACGGAAGCCACGTGGCTCGTACGGGAGGGAGTTTTTCTCCTCTCGGAGCCGCTGCTGCCGCTGCCGTTGGTGCCGCCGGCGCCGCTGCCTGAAGCGCCGGTGCCGGAACGCTCGCCGGAATATTGACGCCTTTCGGACGCGCCGTTATCTCTTACGGCAGTGCTGCCGGAAGTTCTTTCGTCGAATTCGTCCGCCTTTCTGCGGTGCGCGCCGCTCTCAATGGCGGCTCTTATATCGGCGTTGTACGTATATTTTCTGGAGGGTCTTTCTTCGAAACCGGCATCGCTGCCGTCGGAAATATGATCTTCAACAGTCCCGGCGTTCCCGGCAGAAGCCGAAGCCGCGGGGCGTTCTCTTTTTTCAGGCGGTATCTCGTATCCGTACGCGTCGAAACGCCTGCTATCCTCCCCTGCGGAATTGACCTTAACGAGCCTTACTTCGCCTTTCTTTTTCTGATCGTCGTGCTTCTCCATGGTTTCCTCTTTTGTAAAATGTCGGCAGCTGCGCGCCGCGAGAACGGTCTGCGTCTATATTATAGTTTGGCTAGGGCGTCCGACGCAAGTATTGCCCCCAATTTTATATTAAAATACGTGAGTCCTCCCTGCATGAAAGCCCGGTAAGGCGGGATCATGGGCCCGTCGGCGCTGAGTTCGATGGAAGCGCCCTGCACGAAATTGCCCGCAGCCATTATCACTTTCGCCTCGTATCCCGGCATGTCGTCCGCCACGGGCACCGCGTCCGAGTCAACGGGAGCGGCTTTCTGGATCATGCGGCAGAACGCGGACAATTTCTCCGGATCTCCGAAGGTCACCGTCTGCACGATGTCGGACCGTTTCGCGTCGTATGCGGGAGACGTGTCGAATCCCATCCGGTCAAGCAGCCTGGCCGTGAACACGGCGCCTTTCAGGCTTTCCGCCACGATATGGGGCGCCATATAGAACCCCTGTATCATATTTCTGGGAGTGCCCAGCGAAGAGCCCACGTGCTTCCCCAGTCCGGGAGCGGTCAGGCGGTTGGCGCATTTCCTCACCAGTTCCGCCCTGCCGGCGATGTACCCTCCGGTGAGGGCAAGGCCGCCTCCGGGATTCTTTATGAGGGACCCGGCCATAATGTCCACGCCTGCGTTGACGGGCTCGACCGTGTCAACGAATTCGCCGTAGCAGTTGTCGCACATCGTAACCGTATCGGGGCTGGACTCCCTGACGACGGCGGCGATCCTGCCGAGAGTCTCCACGCTGATGGCGTCTCTGGAGCTGTAGCCTCTTGACCGCTGCATGATCGCAAGTTTCGCTCCCTTTACAGCGGCGGCGATGCCTTCGTAGTCCGGGCTGCCATCTTCCAGAAGATCCACCTGGGCGTACCTGATGCCGAAATCCCTGAGGGAACCGTCGCCCGCTTCGCCTCTGATCCCCAGCACTTCTTCCAGCGTGTCGTAGGGCTTCCCCGTAACGGAAACCACCGTGTCCCCGGGCCTCAACAATCCGAACAGCGTCACGGACAACGTATGGGTCCCGGATATGAACTGGCTCCTAACCAGCGCGTCTTCGCACCCGAACGCATCGGCATAGATCCGGTCAAGCACGTCTCTGCCTATATCGGAATATCCGTAGCCGGTGGCAAAGTTGAAATGCCTCTCCTGGAGACCGTTTTTCTGCATGGCCAGCAGCACTTTAAGCTGATTGAAGTCCCTGACCCGGTCGATCTCGTCGAAGACCGGCCTCACGTCCCGCTCGCATTCTTCCGCGAGCCTGAGCGCCTCGTCCGAAACTCCGTATGTCATTTTTATAAGTTCGTAAATGTCGTTATCCATATCACTGTGCAGGCTTCAGCAGGTCCGTCCTGATGTCCGAATCTTCCGCGGCGCTGATCGTTATCTCTTCCTGAACGTATAGTTCGCAGGAGGCTCCGGCAAGTTCGTTGATCTGATCCACGATGCCGTATCCGCCCATTTTAAGGCCGTTGTACAGGTCCGTGGCGTCGCCTATGGCATATATGTCGTAAGGGGGCGCCAGCTGCCGGGCGCTTACGGAAATATATTGTTCGTTGACCACCCGGACCTCGGTCATCGCCAGTATGCGGACGCCGTTGATGCTGATGGCCTGGGCGCCGCTGGCTCTGAGTTCGTTGATCAGCAAAAGGAGCCTGGTCTGGACGAGATTAACGTTGGTGCGTTCGCTGAAATCCACTCTCACGTGTACGCCGTGGCCTTTTACGGTGGTCAGGCCCGCGAAGGTCCTGATGCTGTTTAGCTCTTCTCTTAAGGCTGCCAGCTGTTCGTCCTGGGTGGAACTTTCAAGTATCTCCAGGCGGCTCTTCAGCTCGTTTCGCTCTGCCTCCAGGGAGTTCAGCTCGGAATGGAGGTTGTTGATGGTGCTGAGGAGTTCGTTTATCCTGGCTTCCGAATCCGGCTCTGCGGATTTGCGGGAGGCAATGGTCTTGTACTGGAGGGCGGCGACGATGCCTATCACGATGCACAGCACCGTGAGCAGCACGTTTCTTACGACTGCGCCGGAAGTGCGGGACCTGGAGGATGCAGGGGCGTAACCTTCCGTATTGCCGTAGGAGCCGTCGCGGCTCTGGAATATCCTGCGCTTCCAGGCGGCAACGATGCTCTCGGAAGGAGAAGGGCCGTTGTCCGCATCGGTACCGGCGGCGTCAACGTCTTTCGCTTCGGTTCCGGCAGCGTCAACGTTTTCAGGCGCGGAAACAGGGGCGGCAGTTCTTTCATTGCCGGTCTCGCTGCCCGATCCCAGGATGGCCTTGAGCGCGTCTCCTGCGCTCTCGCCGGAAGCCTGAACTTCTCTGCCGGTCTCCGCGGCGGAATCCGCGATCTTATCGAAATCTTTGTCGTCCAGATCTGTCACCTGCGCTCCTCCTTTCCTGCGGGATCACTGTTCGGAGACCCGCTCCACCTTCCCCGTGTAGGGGCCGATGAGAATGTTGTCGGATCTCTGGGCGTCGTAAAGCAGATTCTGTGACACGATGGTCTTGTATATCCTGCTCTCCTGGTACGCCTTTAAAAGCGCGTCGGGATCTCCCACGGCGCTGATGCGGTAAGGCGCGAAAAGCCGCACTCCGTTGACGCGGATGCTGGGACCGAGGCAGATGACTTCGCTGCCCGTAACTATCCGCTCCCCGTTTATGGAAATGGCCTGGGCGCCCGCTTCTTTCAGCACGTTCAGGATCTCGTTGAGATACGTATCGTGGACCAGCGCGCCGCCCATTCCGGAATCGTCGAGTTTTATGATGACGCCGCTGCCCGAGACCGAAGTCAGTCCCGCCAGAAGGCGCCCGGCTTCGATGTCGCGGCTGTACATATTAAGAACGTTGTAGAAATCCTTGTCCGTTTCCTTCAGCCGGGCCAGCACTTCGGTGTACCGGTCTTCGGTCTGGGCCAGTTCTCCACGCAGCGAACTGACGGACTCGGACAATTCTTCCATCTCCAGCGTGTATTGTTCGATGAGGGCCTGATTCTCCTCTTCTCTCGCTTTGGCGACCCGGCGTGAATGCACCGTCTTTCCTGCCACCAGCGCGCCGAGGACAACGAAAATGACGAACAGCGCGGCATAGTATATCTTCTTTCCGGATCCCGTCTTCCGGGCTTCCGTTCCGCCGTTTTTACCGCTCAATTTCGTCACCTCCGCTTAAAAATAATCATACAGTTTCATTATACCCGAAATACGGAAAAGTGTCAAACGAAAGCCGCCCCGAAACAGCCCGGAGCGGCTTTGAAAACGTACGCAGAACGCGCGTCAGCGGCAGCTTTTACGGCGTCCGCTTATTTCTTGTTTTTCCTGGCGATCAGCGTGGTCACGACGCCTATGACCGCGGCGCAGGCAAGAGCGGCCACGATCCAAACAATGGGGCTTATATCTCCTTTTTTATCGTTCTTGGCGGGAGCGTCCGTGGCGTTGTCGGAGATGATTTCGGTGGCTGCCGGCGGATCGGTGGGCTCCTGCGGGGCCTCGGTCACCTCCGGAGCGTCGGTAGGCTGCGGCTCGGCGGTAGCCTTTTTCTCGGAGGGCAGCCCTTCGGGATATTCGGTATATATTGCCTTCGTCACCAGCATCTCGGTCCAGGCGGTCTCGATGCCGATGTAGCCTTCGTGATATTCAGGCTCGAAATAATCGGAGTAAAGTTCTAAGCCGTTGACGGTGAAAGTGAACACTTCCGTGCTTTTGGCATATTCTATCTTGACCGTCAGGTGTTTTACGTCTCCGCAGAGCGCCTCTGGCATCTGTTCAGCCGTGCCGGCTTCGAGATATACGCCTTCGCTGGTCTTGGGCAGCATCGTCAGGCCGCCGTGGGTGAAGAGCCTGTTCTTTATGAGCTCGTCGTAGGGCGTCTCCTCTTCCGAAGGCATGCCGAAGCTGAACGTGTAATACAGCCAGCCCTCGTTCCAGACGTAATCGTTGTCGACCATCGACAATATGTCGACTTCGTACTCCATAGTGAAAGACGTGGTCCCGTCAACGTATTTGTCGGACCTTACGAATACCGTGTTGGTGGACTGAGGCGTGTACAGGCCGTCTTCTCTGATTCGGAAGGAATTGCCGTCGTAAGCGAACACGTTCCATCCCAGGTTCGTATCGAACGCTGCCTTTTCGGCGGATCCCGCCACGGGCAACAGGATAAGTATCAGGCACATTAATACTGCGATAGCTCTTTTCATTATTCAGGACCTCCTTTATAGGCTGTGCATCGGGGCAATTATAGCATATGCGGCGGAAAAATGCATAGATCAAATGATGACGCTGCGCTAATGATGTCGTCTCTGCGAGACTAATGATGTCGCCCCTTCGGGGCTAATTAAGGAAGAAATAATTTTCCTTCATTAGTGAGCAAAGCGAACGGCATCATGCGCAAAGCGCGCATCATGTGCCCGAAGGGTACGCATCATGTGCGCAGCACGCATCATTTGCCGAAGGCAACATTAGTCCCGCAGGGACGTCATCATCAGCGAAGTGACATCGTTAGCGTAGCGTCAACATTGCCGAGTCGCCGTTTTTGTGCTAATATTACGCCGCCGGAGCGCGATCCTGTTCCGGCGATCTAACCGTGACGGAGGTACAGCGGAATGCCATACACGTTCGCGATCTGCACGCTGGGCTGCAAGGTCAATCAATACGAGAGCGAATGCATAAAAGGTCTCCTCGAAGCAAAAGGTTTCGAGGCATTGCCCTTTTCCGCCGTTTGCGACATTTACATCGTCAATTCCTGCACCGTCACCGCCGAAAGCGACCGGAAAGTGATGCAGATGTGCCGCAGGGCCATCCGGCTGAACCCCTCCGCGTTCGTGTGCGTCATAGGCTGCATGGCCCAGATCTCGCCCGAAAAACTTGCCGCGATCCCCGGGATAGGTTTTGTGGGCGGCAATACTTCCAAAAAAGACGTGGTGGACGAGATAATCAGGCGGTTCCCGCCCCGCGGTATTGACGCCGGCGAAACCACCGGAGAAGAACGCACGGTGGATCCGGTCATTGCCCCGGTAGAGGCGCCTCTCCCCTCCGTTAAAGTTGACCCATTCTCCCCCGGACAGCCGTACGAACCGTTGTCCCTTGAAAGTTTCGGCCACACCAGGGCCGTGGTCAAGATCGAGGACGGCTGCGACAGCGCCTGCGCATATTGCGTCATCCACACCGCCAGAGGTCCCGCCCGGTCAAGGCCGGAAGCGGACGTGCTGAAGGAAGTGGAAGGGCTTGCCGGAGCAGGATACAAAGAAGTGGTGTTGACCGGGATCGAATTGTCCTCCTACGCCTACGACCTTCCGGGATTGCTGGAAAAAGTGAGCGCCGTAAAGGGGATCGAGCGGATAAGGCTGGGCTCCCTTGACCCGGCATATATCACCAAAGAAAGGATATCGAGGCTCCGGGCGGCGGATAAATTGATGCCCCATTTCCACATATCGCTTCAAAGCGGCAGCTCCCGGATCCTGGCGAAAATGAAGCGCAAATACAACGCCGGGACCGCCCTGGAAAGGATAAAATTTCTTAAAGAGACTTTCCCCGGCGCCTGCCTGTTCGCGGACGTCATAACGGGCTTTCCGGGAGAGACCGAAGAAGATTTCCGGGAGACGGTCGATTTCGTCCGTGAAGTGGGTTTCCTCCACCTTCACATATTCCCCTACTCCAAAAGGGCCGGGACCGTGGCGGCGTCAATGACCGATCAGGTGCCCGAGGACGTGAAGCGCGATCGTGCGGCAAGGCTGGACGCGATCCAGCGGGAGATCAAGCGCGGTATACTGGAAGAGATCGTGCGGAGCGGAAGAAAGCTTCGCGTGCTGTTCGAGGCCAACAAGACGGGCCACTCGGAAGAATTCATAGAAATAAAAGTCGCGGAAGGGAGCCTGGGCTCCGGTTCCGCGAATAAAACGTGTCACAGATCTTCGTTTAAAAAAGGAGAAATAATCGACTGCAGGCCGCTGTACACCGACGGCGACGTCATATACGTTGACGCGGCGGATTGAGCAGCGGCACCGGCAGTTTACAGCGAAGAGGCGGACGGATCAGATGTTCTTGCGGTTCGACTCTACTTCGTTGTACGTCTTGGCCAGGAATTCGCTGAGGCCCAGGAGCGTGTTGTCCACGTATTCCCTGGTGCCGCGGCGGATGTCTTTCGCCTTCTGTCCGGCCTCGGCTATGATGTGCTCGCTCTCGGCCTGCGCCGCGGCGGTGATCTCATGCTCCGCCACCATCTGCTGCCTGCGGGTCTCCGCATCCTGGATTATGAGCTCGGCCTGGTTATGGGCCTCGCTGATGATGCTGTTGGCCTCGTTCTCGGCCTGGGCCCTTATATCTTCCGCGTCCGCCTTGGCTTTATTTATAACGTCGTCGGCGCTGTCGTTGGCCCTGGACCAGACTTCGCGGCTCTTTTTATAAAACTCACTTGCCCTGGTGACTTCCTCGGGAAGAGAATTCCTCAACTCATCGATGATCCCCAACGCTTCATCCCGGTCGACGGCCACCTTATTATTGAACATCGACTTTTTTGCTCCTCCGATCATGCTCTCAAGCATGTCAAGCAGGTCAAGGCTCTGAACATCCTGTTCCATAACGCGCACTCCTCACTTCTTTTGATCTTTTGTATATTTTAACTCTCTGAACTGCCGCTGCGCAACCTGTTTATGCTGCGAACGATGTCTTCTTTTATCTCGTCCGGAACCAGTCCGTCGATGTTCCCTCCGTGCCACGCCAGTTCTTTCACCACGCTGGAGCTCAGGAAGGAGTTCTGTATGTCCGCCATCAGGAAGATGGTGTCTATGTCGCTGTCGATATGCCTGTTAAGCGCAGCCATCTGGAGCTCGTATTCGTAGTCGGAAACGGCTCTGAGGCCCTTCACGATGGCCACCGCGTTGTTCTCTTTAACGAAATCCACCAGGAGCCCTTTAAAGGATCCCACTTCCACGTTGGGGATGCCCGCGGTGGCCTTCTTGATAAGCGCCACACGCTCTTCCATGGTGAACAGAGGATTCTTTTTAGAATCGTTGACCAGCACGCCTACGATGAGCTTGTCGAAAAGCTTCGACGCCCTGCGGATGACGTCCAGATGGCCGTTGGTAAGCGGATCGAAGCTTCCGGGGTATACTCCTATGCGCTCCTGCGTCCTGCATTTTTTCTTTTCCGCCATCATATCACCGCCTGTTCAGACCAGGGCGTCCGCCTCTTCTCCGCCTGTTTTTCCGGAGAAGATGGACACTCCCACCGTGCCGTAAGACCGGTCCTTTATCATACGAAAACCGCCGATCTCTTCGGGAAGGACAACGTCCCTTCCGTGCTCACACATTATAACACATTCTTCATCAAATAATCTATACTTTATACCGGTCAAAATGACCTCTTCGTAACAATTCATTTTGTACGGCGGATCCAGCAGCACCAGCCCCAGCTTCACGCCCCGTTTTTTTAACAGGGACAACGCCTGGCGGTACGGCGCGGACAGCACTTCCGCCTTCTCCAGAAGATGCGTGTGCTCCAGATTCTGCCTGATGATCTCCCGGCAGCGCCGGTCAACGTCGTTGAAACAGCAAAATTCCGCTCCCCTGCTGAGCGCCTCGATGCCCAGCGCTCCGGACCCGGCAAACAGATCCAGCACGGTCCTTCCCGGAATGAACGGCGACAACATACTGAACATCGGTTCTTTCACCCTGTCCAACGTAGGCTTCGTATCCTCGGAATCCGGCGTATTCAGTTTCAGTCCTCCGGCAATACCGGCCACGACGCGTACCATTTCCCGCCTCCCGGAAAGATTATATCACATTTTTATAATATTTAGCAAAAAAGTTGTTGCATTTGTTTTTTGTCCGTGGTAGAATAGCGTCCGCTGTTTAAGATTTAAGGAGGTGTTTTAAATGGCAAAGTGCGAGTTTTGTACAAAAGGAATGCTTTACGGCCGCCATATCAGCATCACCCGTTCCCAGGTCAGCAGACGCGCTAAGAGAAACTGGAAACCCAACGTGCGCCGCGTAAAGATCATGGACGGACAGACACCCCGTTACGCTTATGTCTGCACAGCATGCCTCAGATCCGGTAAGGTGAACAGAGCTGTTAAAGAGCAGAAGATTGCCGAATAATGAGCAGGCGTCTATATCGTAAAGAAGATTAATGCGATCCTCAAGAAAAGGATCGTATTTTTCGTTTATAAGAAAAAACGCATTGATCTCAAAGGTCAATTTAGCTCGTCCGCAGGACGAATTTAGCTGCCGCTGTAAGCGGCAATTTAGCTCGCACGCCAGCGCGAATTTAGCTGACCGAAGGTCAATTTAGCTCGTCCGAAGGACGAATTTAGCTGCCGCGAAAAGCGGCAATTTAGCTCGCGTGCCAGCGCGAATTTAGCTGACCGAAGGTCAATTTAGCTCGTCCGCAGGACGAATTTAGCTTGATAAGGAGAAATGACAATGAGGACCGGAATCGAATGGTGCCCCGAGGCCACAGTAGACGACGCGGAAAAAGTGTTGACGGAGATCAAGGCGCTGGGGTACGACTGCGTTGACTTTCAATCTTTTTGCCACACCGAAAATATATTTTTTCAGGGAAACTCCAAAGATATGCAGAAGCTGCTGCGCGTGGTGCGGAATGCGGCGGAGCACGCGGGCGTAACCGTTTCCCAGACCCACGGGCCCTGGCGCTGGCCTCCTCAGGACGGCACCGAGGAGAACAGGCGGGAGCGGTTTGAAAAGATGGTGCGTTCGCTCGAAGGCACGGCAATGCTGGGCTCGGCGGACATGGTCATCCACCCCATCATGCCTTTCGGCGACCACCAGAATCCGGATCCGGAACGGTTCATGGATATGAATCTGGACTTTTTCAGGAGGCTCACAGAAAGGGCAAAAGAGTACGGCGTTGTGATCGATTTTGAAAATATGCCCATGCCCGTATTGACCCTGGCCACGCCCCGGCAGATACTGGATTTCGTGAAGCAGATCGATTCTCCATACTTCCGGGTGTGCATCGACACCGGACACTGCGCCGTATGCGGCGTTGACCCGGCGGAAGCGGTAAGAGAAACGGGCAGGCGGTATCTCAGAGTGCTCCACGTTCACGACAACGACGGCCGCGGCGATTTTCACTGGCTGCCGGAGACAGGCGTCATCGACTGGCAGAGCTTCTCGAAAGCGCTTCACGATATAGGTTACGATGGCGTGTTTTCGCTGGAGACGAACGTTAAACCGGCGGGTCTAACGGCGGAGGAACTGGCAGACAAAAAGCGCAAGCTGGCGGAACTGGCCCGGAGGCTGGCCAACGGCTGAACGGCTGAACGGCTGATCACCATTTGGGTATGAAACTTTCGCTGATGGTGCCGCCTTCCTGTATGTAGGCGTATTCCGGGGACAGCTCTTTTAAAGTGCGCACCGCCCGGCGGTATTCTCCGTCGCTGACGGGCCGAAGCAACTCGGGGTAATTGCAAAGCTCCGGATTTCCTTCAGGCAGCGGCGTATATTGGTTCATAAGGCTGTATATTATGCGGTCGGAATACCGGGCGTACAGTTTTTTCAATATTTCCTGAGCCGCTCTGGCTCTGCCGGGCAGCACGAGATGACGGACGATTACGCCGCGGCGGATCATTCCCTCTTCGTCGAATTCGGGCCCTTCCCCGGTGATCCTGACCATCTCGTTCAGCGCCTCCCAAGCGCTTTTCACGTAAACGGAAGTGCGGGAATATTTCATTGCCGTGACGTCAGAAAGATATTTCATATCCGTGAGGAACACGTCCACGGTGTCCTCCAGCAGGCTTATCATCTCAGGCCGCTCGAAGCCTCCGGTGTTGTACACTACCGGTATGGCCAGGCCTTTATTTCTGGCAGTTTCCACCGCTTTCACGATCACAGGCATATAATGGGTGGGTGTTACCAGGTTGATATTGTACGCGCCTTTTCCGGCCAGCGACAGCATCTCTTCCGCCAGGCTCTGGGCGTCCATCTCCCGGAGGCCCTTCAGCGATCCGTTCTCCCCGGCGTTCCGCCTGCTGATGGCGTAATTCTGGCAATACACGCAGCCCAGCGTGCAATGGGCAAAAAAAACGGCACCCGAGCCTTTTACGGCGTCGCTGCCGGACACGCACGGTTCTTCCCATCTGTGGATCATCGTGAGAGCTGCCCGGGCATCGGTCCCGGCTCCGCAATAGCCGCGCTCCCCCGCCGTACGGTCGATCCCGCACCTGCGGGGGCAAAGCTCGCATTTTTCATATAAGCTGTATATATCGTCGTTCATAGCGCGGAAAAGTGTTTCAGCGGCGGGGCTCCGTCAATATAAGATCTCCGCCTCTTTGCAGAGCGCTTTCGCCTCTTCGCTGCCGTGCACCGCCGAGCGCTTCAGGAACAGCCTGGCGGTCTCCTGGTCAACGTCAAGATATTTGCGCTCCTTGTACATTGCCAGTTCGGCGTCGGCATATTCCAGGCTGGCGGAACGGGCGATCAGTTCCCTCGCCTTGCCCAGTGCATCCCGGTCGACTACCTTGCCGCTTTCGGCGTCCCTGCCCCGGTCAAGATAAATGCTGCCGGCTCCGTATTGTGCGGCAGGATCCCGGTTGGCGGCGATCAGGTACCAGGACAAAGCCTCGTCTCCTTCGAACATGCCTGCGATCTCGCACATCCTTCCCGGTGAGAAAGCGTCGATCCTGGAAGTGCAGCGGTTTTCACGGCCGTAGCCCCTGAGGAGGTAGCGGTAGCCGTTCTTCCAGATCTCGTTGACCTGGGCCGCATCGTATTTGTCCGGCACGTCGTATGCCCTCATCAAAATGTCGGAAAGCTCGTACAGGACCGTCTCGTTGCCGCAGTCGTTCAGCGCCGCGGCCAGGTCTTTTTCGGCGTTTTTAAGCAGTTTTTCGGCTTCGTCGGAATGATGCTCTCCCAGCTCGCCCGCTTTGATATACGCGGCCATTCCGGCTATCTCATGGCGAAGTTTTTCCGGATCTCCGAACTCGTCTTCCGGGGGAAGTATCGACGCGGCCTGTTCCAGATCCTTTTCGCAGTCTTTACCCTGATACAGGGCGCAGGCGACGTAATACTGGGCCCTGGGCGATGACAGCGCGGGAGTCCTCAGCACGGAAAGTGCGCTGACGGGTCTTCCCGACGCGTCTTTCAAGGGAGTCTTCCATTCGTCTCTGTAGAGCCGGACGCCCAGTTCTTCCATTGCCGCCGGGATCTTCCTCTCGGCGCATACTTTTACGGCCCATTCCTGGTACCTGCCGTCTGACTGCTCCATGGCGGAGGCGAAAGTCTCCTGCCACTGGGCAGGCTTGAAATAGTTCTCGGCGGAACGCCTTTTATCGACGGAAACGTCGCTGAGCTTGTAGCCTGCGTTGACGGCGCGGTCAAGCCAGTACAGGTATTTGGGAACGTCTTTTTCGTCGGTGAGGGCGCCGCTGATGCAGAGCTCGGACAGGTCCTTCATTGCCCTTGCGGCAACGGCCTTGTCATCCTGGTCTTCGGATCCCTCTCCCGTCTCGGCGCACTGTTCGTAATATTCGGCTGCCTCCGGCGCGTCTCCCCTTTCCTGGAGCGCGGTCCCTGCGAAGTACATGCTCTGCACATCTCCCCTGGAAGCTCCGATCCTCAAATGATCCAGCGCCTTCTCGCCGTCGGCGCCGTTTTCGGGAAGCATATAATACCTGCCCAGGACTCTGGCGGCCACGGGATCGCCCAGCTTTTCGGCCGCTTCGTATATCCGGATCATGGCGTCGTCGTTGCCTTCTTTGCGGAACATGTTGCCCAGCCTGAGGAGCTCGGAGGTTTCGGTATCCGTGAGGGCCAGCAGCTTGGCGGCCTTCTGGTGCATGGAGGAATCTTCGGGGATCAGGGCCAGCAGCTTCTTGCCCGTCTCCTTGTCCCTGGCCTTGCCTTCCGAGGTGATCAGCTTAAGGGCGTACGTGTAGAAGCTCTCGTAAGGAATAAAGGGCTCTTCGTCTTCATCTTCATATTCGTTTTCGCCCGTCCCTTGCCCCTGGCCGGAAGCGGTGCCGGCTGCACCTTCGAAAATACCTTCGGGCGCGTATTTCAGGCAAAGTTCCTTCCTGATGGAAAGGGCCTTGTCGTGGTCCACGGCGGTGCCGAATCCTTCGTCGTACAGCCGCGCCAGCACTTCTCTCCGCTCGTCGCTGCCCGGGTCGCACAGGAACCACATAAACACGGACCGCTTCTGCTCCGGCGTCAATTCAGGCACGAACGTCTCTTTCGGTTCGGACAATTCTTCCAGGTCGTCTATAATATCGCGCCCGGCGCACAGATCGCCCAGCAATACCGTCATCGACCGGTATGTGTACGCGTTTTCGGGGGCAATGAATTCGCCGAAGGGCACGGCTTTGGGCCCTTTCGCAAAGCTGCCCGGATTGACCAGCCCCTGGAACAGGTACCGCATCATCTTGTCGAAATCGAAATTCCCGGGAGCGCCGTAATAGAACGCCGCATCCTGCTCCGCGTCGTGGTCGCCCTTGTCCGCGGCGAGCTCCAGCAGCCTCAACGACTCTTCTTTCAGCACGTCTTTTAAGAGCCTGCTTCTTTCATAGATGGCCGCGGGGCAGTCGGTCAGTTCCGGTATATCGTACATGGCGGCGATCTCTTCCGCGGGGATGCCGGAATACCTCGCCCTTTCGGCTTTTTTGTTTATTTTGCGAAGCATTTTGCGCTCTTTTAGCTGGAGCGCTCTGTCCTTCGCGGACTGACTGTACACTTCGGAGGTAAGGAAAACGTATTCCGCGGCGGCCTCGTAGCTGCCCATAAGGGCGCTCTTGAAAAAACTTTCGGCAGCGGCCTCTTTATCGCCGGCTTCCAGGGCCATCTTGCCCTCCACGGCGTATCTGCGGGAGAGCGCGTATCCGTTCTCTTCGTAAGGAAGCCACCAGAGTTCTTCTTTCAGCTGGTCGGGAGAAATGCCTGTCACAGCCACGGCTTCCCCGTCTTCTTCATTCATGGCGGCGGCGCCGGAAACGGCTTCTATGGCGTCTTCCAGTTCCTCTAAAGTCATGCCGTCGCTTTCGAAATGAGCCTTGGGACCCGGCGCGGTGACGTCTCCCACGTACATATCGCAAAGCAGCGCCATAAGCGCCTTGTCGTCCTGCTCGGCACCCGCCTTGATAAGCTCGTATATGAAATCGTTTCTGAAGAGAGTATCGTTGCCCAGTTCGGGGCAAAGCCTGATGGCCTCGTTGAAATTGTCGATGGCAACGGCGCCGGCCTGGGAGTCGTCTCCGCCCTCCAGCCTTAAAAAGCCTACCGATGCGGCAATGCATATCTCCGGCGGCTCGTCGCCGAATTTTTTGATATATTTGCCGGTGTCCACGTTCATAAGGCGTTCCAGGGCGTTTCTGATTTCCCTTTCCCCGGACTCCGGCGTTAAAAGCGTTTCGATATAGGATGCAACTTTCCGGCCGTACTTTTCCGTCAAGGCCGTTTTATCATACAGTATCATCAGAATTCCCTCCGGTAAAATGTGGGTGCGGTATTCCGTCTCTCAATATAATACCAAAAAAACGGAGCTGTTGCAAGAAACGATCTGTATGTAATATACTTGTGCGCGTACGTAATACACTTTGGCGCCGCAGGGCTTTCGCGGCGCGGCGCCGGAAGGGACGACTAATGGCCATTGACAGGGAGATCCTGAAGACTTTATCGGGGCTCGGGGATGAAGAACTTGTGATATTCGAGAACGCCGGTTCCACGAACACGGAGGCGGCGAGGCTTGCCGACGCAGGCGCCGGGCATATGACAGCAGTGCTGGCCGGATCTCAGTCTGAAGGGCGCGGCAGGCTGGGCAGAAGTTTCTATTCTCCCGAAGGATCGGGGCTTTACATGAGCATAGTCGTAAGGCCAGGCAAGGCGCTTTCCGGCGCGCTGGCTGAAATGCCGGGGCTGCTCACCGCGGTAGCCGGCGTGGAATGCGCGAAAGCCATAAAAAAGGCCTCCGGCATCGGCGTTTCTCTTAAATGGGTCAACGACATAATGCTCCGCGGCAAAAAGATCGGCGGGATATTGACCGAGAGCCGGTTCAGCGAAGGAAGGCTCCTCTGTGCCGTTATCGGCATCGGCGTGGATCTGTTCGATCCGACCGGCGGGTTTCCGAAAGAACTGGAAGGTATAGCCGGATCGCTGACGGGCCGCGTCAAAGACCGCGATAATGATCATTTATTGGAAAAAACAGCCGGATATCTGATATCCGGCATGAGAGATCGCATATTATCTTTTGAAAACGGTCCGGAAACTGCCGCGGACACGCTTAGAGCGGATTATTCGGAACTGATCGCCTGGACCTGCGGGCGCCGGATCGCCGTTGTGGACAACGCAAGCGGCAACGAATATCACGCCGTGACAGAAGGTCTGTCGGAAGACCTTGGGCTCAACGTGCGGCCGGACAACGGCAGCTTCGAGCGCGTCACGCTGCGCTCCGGAAACATCTCTGTCAGGCTGCTGTAAACGGTCAGATCTCTTTTTCTTCCCCGCGCCCGGCCTCCGGCTCTGCCAGTTCTGCAGAAGCTCCGGAAGAACGCTTCAGCGCCTTTAAAAAACGGGAATACTTGCCGCCCTTTACGCTCAAAAAACCCACTCCCAAAGAGGTCGCGAAAGCCCTGGCTTCGGCCTCGGCGCCTTCGGGATATTCTATCTCCAGTTCGTGATCTTCATTGCCCAGGTAAAAGTCGTGGTCCAGGTCCACCGTGAGTTTCGTCCCGGCGTCCCTGCCTTCCACCCGGTATTCGGCCCTGAGCGTCACCAGGGAGCCTCTCAATTTGACCTTCCTGCCGCGGAAAACCAGCTTTTCAGGCAGCGTGTCCACCGAGAAATAATATTCCTCGCTGTTGCCGGTGCGGCCCTTGTCGTGCATTTTTATCTGGCCCTGGAGCCTGCCGCCGCTCTGCCTTATCCTGAGCGTGATCCCTTCCCGGTGGAGCGCCCTGTCGGAAGTGTCGTAATAATAATTGACCTGCACCCGCTCGCCTTTAAAGAACGCCCTGCCGTTCGAACAAGCGGCATCCAGGGCCTCTTTAGCCCTCAGGTACCCGCTGCCGTCGATCATGAATTTTATCTCGCGCTCGGTCATAAAACACCTCCGGAGGATTCTACGAAAAAAGCCCGAACTTTTTCATTCCGAAAAAATCCGGGCTGGAAGTGCGAGTAATCGGACTTGAACCGATACGGTCTCCCATGCGCCCCTTAAACGCACGTGTCTGCCAATTCCACCATACTCGCATGTCACTGAGAGCGCCGGCCTAGCCTGACGCGGTCAGCGACAGAGATTATACTCACCCGTTTCGGGGTTGTCAACACTTATTTTTCCGCTTTTCTTATTTTTTCTTCTTTTTTGCCATGACCACCGCGGCAACCGCTACGGCGACGCCGACCACTCCGGCAATGATCCCCAGGATCAGGCCTACGTTAGGTCCGGAACCGCTTTCCGCCTTGGGCTCGGCGGTGGGCTCTAAAGTGGGCGTGGGCGCTTCCGTAGGCGCCTGTGTGGGAACGGGAGTGGGAAGCTTTGGCTCTTCGGTGGGTTTCTGGGTGGGTTTCGGCTTCTCCGTGTAGTCCGGATCTGCCTCGCACTTTACGAGCTTTACCGCCGGGCACTCTTTAGTATCTCCGTTGGTCTTGGCCCCGTTCATATCCACGAGATCCACGGTCACGTCATCCAGGGCGTCTCCGGAGCCCAGCACGAAATGGGACACGGTCTCGTCGAATTCTTCCACCGTTTCGAAGGTCACCGTATAAGTGCCGGGATGTATTCTGGCGCCCAGAGACACTGTGTATTCCGTGTTGCCGGTAACTTCCATCTGGGTGGTGAACAGTTCATTGCCGTTCTCGTCTGACAACGTGACCACGATGGGAGTGGGATATGGCGCAGCATAGCAGAAATACCAGATCTTGTCGAACCAAACGGGGGATTCGAATTCGAAGGCGATGCTGAGATCCGCGACATACGGATGGAACCACCAGCCCGTGTTGATCGCTTCTTTTTCGTCGAAGAGCGGATAATATGCGTTCTTATCTTTTTCGATCTCCTCGGCGATGGTCCCCTCTCCGGGATTGGAGCCCAGGGCGGCCCACTCTTCGGTAGCGGCAAAAGCCTGGGCGTCCTCTACGGTCTTGAAAAACGTCACCGCAGCGATCATGCCCGTGGTATCGATATTGGCGCTGTTGAACATATCGAACCGCATATATCCCACGATGCCGCAGCCCGAAAGGTCTATCAGCAGCCATTGCCAGTCAGTGCTTTCGGTCCAGCTGAAATTGACCTCCTTACCGCCAACGGCACCGGAGCCCGGCTCGTTGTAGAATACCTGGCCGTCTTTCTCCTGGCCGTCCCGCCGGGCCTTTATGGCCAGTATGGGATACACGGCGGTGTCAACGGCGAAGTCGGGTTTGATGTTGATCATGGGGTCCGCGGTGCCCTTGAAGCCGAACTTGACAACGTCGCCGGAGATGAGCGTCATAACGTTGTTGCCCGCCGTGATGGAGCCGTGGGTCACTGCTCCGTTTTCCACGGTCATTACGGGAGGGGCTTCGTCGGCCGGCGCTTCGGCAGCGCTCAGGACCGCAGTGGCGGTCAGCATTGCCGCGATGAGGATGAGGCACGTCAGTTTTTTAAGAAGTTTCATACAATACACCGTCCGTTTCCTGGTTAATAGCGGCCGCAGTGTCACGGCTCTTACTTATTCTGTTCCTTCTGTTTTTTCTTTTCGGCCAGGCGTTCTTTTAAGTAGAAAGCGCCCAGTATCACCCATACCACGGGCAGCACGATCAGCAGCGCCACGGAAGCCGCGGGCAGCTTGCCCAGCTCCTGCTTCCCTTCCTTGCCGCCCGACACCTTGATCTGGTCAAGTTTTTTAAGCGTCGACACTCTTTCGAAGGTCGACGTGACGAATTCGTCGTCCACCGTCTGCTTTCGGTTGTTGGCCAGCACCACTTCGTCTATCATCTGACCGGCGGCCTCGCGCAATGAGGCGGAACCGTCGAATACGGGAGTGATAAACGTGTATTGCTGGTTCGCCAGCAGCATCTTGGCCGCATCAATCTTCACGTAGTAATAATCGTCGTTGTCCTCCCCGGACCTGGACAGATAATTCTGATATTCCTCCGACTGCTGGGCCTTAAAAGTCACCGGCACGTAGCCCTCGGTCCTGGAATAGGCGTTCTGCACCTCGTTGGTAAGCAGGAACTGGGCGAACAGCCAGGTGGCTAGCACTTCGTCGGGATCGTCCTTGTTGAATATGCACATGGACGGACCCTGGGATATCATCTTGGGGTCGTTCACGTCGAACTGAGGTATGGGCAGCGTCACAGTCTCGAATTCCACCACCTGCTCCTCGGGGATCTCTTTCAGAGGAGAATTGCTGCCCATCCAGGTGGCGCCCGCCGTGGAGTCGATGGCGAATATGCACTCGCCCGCGTTGAACCAGTTGCCGGGATAGCTGGTGACGGTGAATATGGAGAATGCCTTGTTTTTGGCGTGAGGCGATATGTCAAGCATCAGTTTCCTGGTGGTGTCGTTGAAGATCAGCACTTCGCCTTTATCGGTGGAATAATCCGCGCCCAGCTGCTTCAGCATCTGGATCATCATATTGTCCGAAGATTTGTAGATGAAAGGCATCAGCACGTTCTTGCCGGAGACCTTGTAGGTGCCGTCGTCGTTCTTGGCCAGCGCGGCCTCGGATACCTCCCATACGAAGTCCCAGGTCACCATATCCGGCAGCGTGTAGCCCAGCCTCTCCACGTAGGTCTTGTTGACGTACAGCGCCTCGGTGGAGCGCATAAACGGCAATGCGTAATACGCGCCGTTGACAACGCATTCGCTGATATATTGAGGCACCAGTTCTTCGAAGGAAGGCCCGTCAAATTTGAGTTTGCTGCCTCCCAGCCCGTAATATGGATTGTTCATCAGGTCGTCCAGAGGCACCACTATATTCTCGCCTGTAAGGTAGGTGGCGATGTGGTCCGGGTAGGATATGCACAGGTTTGGCGTGGTGTTGGTGATTATGTTGGTCTTTACGTCCCTGAATATCATCCCGTAATCCGTGTACATCTTAACGTGCACGGTGATGTTGGGGTACAGTTCGTGGAACGCTTCCGCGGCTTTCAGGTAGATGTCGCGCTGCACCAGGTTCGTGTCGTTCTTGGCCCAGAAAGTGATCTCGTATTCGCCTTTTATTTCGTAATCCGGATCGTATAGAAGCTCTCCGTTCTCGTCATAAGTGGCTCCGGGAACGTCGAGCCGCTCTATCTTCCTGTGGCCGTGGCAGGCTGAGAAGGTCAATGCCAGCGCGCATGCGAAAAGTATGAGGGCAACCGTCCTGTACAGGTTTTTCATCCTTTAAGCCCTCCTCTCGAAACGCCGGTCATGATCTTCTTCCTGAACACCAGGAACAGTATCACCAGTGGCACGGAGACCACCACCACGGCAGCCATCATGGCAGGGTAATTGTCGCGGCCGAAGCCTGTCTCCCTGATCTCCTGGATGCCGTTGGAAAGCAGGTAGTACTCCTGCTTGTCCGTGATTAGCCTGGGCCATACGTAGGAGTTCCAGCACTCTATGACCTTGAGGATCGTCACGGTGACGATGGTGGGTTTGGCGATGGGTATGACCACTCTCAGAAGGTATTTCAGGTCCGATGTGCCGTCGACTTTCGCCGCCTTGTACAGCTCGTCCGGTATGGTCTCGAAGTTCTCCTTAAGAAGGTAGATGTAGAACACCGAAGCCACCGAGGGCAATATCAGTCCGGGGAACGAGTTCCTGAGCCCCAGGTTGGTGACCGTGACGAAATTGGTGATTATGACCAGTTCGTTGGGTATCATCATAAGGGACAGGAAGGCGGTAAACACAAGATTCTTGCCCCGGAATTCCAGTCGGGAGAACGCGTATGCGGCCAGTATCGACACGAACAGCATCAGCGCCGTGGTGACGACGGAGAATATGAACGTGTTGAGGAAATACCTGGCCAGAGGCACTTTATTGAACGCGTCGACGTAGTTCTGCAGCGTCGGGGACGTGGTTATGAACTGAGGCGTCAGCTCCGAGTTGTAGGCGTTGGTGGTCTTGACGGAGGTCAATATCATCCAGTAGAACGGGAACAGCACCATCACGGCCCAGAGCGTCAGGAGCGCGTATTTGACCACGTTGCCGGCGGCGCTCTTCCTGGCGGCTTTCTTAGCTTCCGCCTGGTTCTCGCGCACCAGCTCTTCCGCGGTATTCAGCTCCGTATCAACGGTCTTTTTTTCGTTGTCCATTGCGTCACCCCCCTTTAATAAACCACTTTTTTGCGGCTGATGATGAGATTGATCACCGTTATGGTAAGCACGATGGCGAACAATATCAGAGCCGCGGCGCTGGCAAACGAAGGATACCCTCCGCTGCCGCCGTACAGCTGGTCGTACACGTAACCCACGATGGTGTTCATGCCTGCCTCGTTAAGATTGACGCCGAACAGGGCAACGCTGTCGCTGTACGCCTTGAAGGCGCCGATGAAGCCCGTGATCACCAGGTAGAAGATCGTGGGAGATATCATGGGAAGCGTGATCTTCAGGAAGATCTTGGCCCCGGAAGCGCCGTCCACTTTCGCCGCCTTGTAGAAGTTGGGATTCACCGAGGCAAGCGCGCTGGTGAGGATCAGGATCTTAAACGGCATTACCACCCAGATGGTGTAGAAGCACAGCACGAACATCTTGGCCCAGTACGGCCCGTCGATAAAATCCACGCCCGGCGAACCGAAGACATGCAAAAGCACGTTGATCATACCGTCCGTATAGGCCGTTTTCTTAAACAGGATCATAAATACCAGCCCCACCGCCAGTGTATTGGTCACATACGGCAGGAAAAAGACCGTCTGGAACAGATCCTTGAGCGCTTTGATCCGGTTCAGCCCCAGCGAGATCAAAAGCGCCAGCCCCGTAGATAACGGAACCGTCACGATCACGATCAGAAACGTATTTTTCAGTGCACGGATAAAATAGGGAGCATGCAGAACATAGGAATAATAGTACGG
>JAEFAM010000137.1 GCA_016287565.1 Clostridia bacterium | reverse complement strand
AAGTACAGCACCATCCCCGGTATCGAAAGAACTGTTTGCAGGATCCAGTTAGCCATAAAAAATCTCCAGCGTCAGAATGAAAATCAATGCGTTTCGCGAGTCGAAGTATAGCACCGATGAGGGCGGAAAATCAAGTAAAGGCTCTTATAAGAAAATCACAAGTTAATATTAAAGCCTTACTTTCATCGTAAATATCAAATTCTCATTTTAATAAATATCCGACATATATTAATCAATTTTATAATAAATAGATACGACTTTTATGCAAAATGGTAATAGGTGTATTTCCCGGGAAATATTTGAAACCGCAGCGTAGACGGATATAACATATTCACGGTTGCCGCGCTAGGCGGCGAAATATCAAATCAGATTGGAGTGTGTTGCTATGAATAACGAAGAAAACCGGAACGAAGGTCAGGACAATAAAACCGAGGATTTTAAGCCGATGGAGAGGATCGTGCGGGCGGAGCTGGCCACTCTCAGGGACAATCAGAAGAGCGGATGGAAACGGATGGTGACGGTGACTAAATGGGGCACCGGCAAATTCAAGCTGGATATCAGGGACTGGAACGCGGACATGTCGCGCTCTTCCAAGGGAATGACGTTTACAAGGTCGGAGACAGAGAAACTGAGAAATATACTGTCGATACTTGACCTGCAGATAATCGACGACTATTTTCAGGGGCCAGAGGCGAATTACGACAACGGCGAGGAAGGTCTGAAGAAAGCCGTGTGATCGAGTCAATTTCGGCGTAATACAGCGAGGGCTAATCAAGGCAAAAAAACGGCGTGGATCAACTCCGCGCCGCCGCGATCCATATTCCGTTAGATCGTCTCAGTCTTTAAACTCGACAATGCTTTCGTCCCAGCCTTCGGGCGCTTCAAGGCCCATGAGTTTGACGGCGGAGGCGGCAACGTTGGAAAGTCCGAAGCTGCCTTCTTTGATGGCGTACCTGCCGCGGTTGGGCGTGTTGTCGTAGAAGATGCACGGAACGGGATTCAGAGTGTGAGACGTCTTGGCCTTGGGCTTGCCCTCGCTGTTGAGGACTACCTTCCCCTTCTTGATCTCATACATCTCGTCGCAGTTGCCGTGGTCAGCGATGATGATGGCCATGCCGCCCAGTTCGTCTATGACGGGAAGCAGCCTGCCAAGGCAGAGGTCGACGGTCTCCATGGCGATCCTGGCCGCCTGGAAGCTGCCGGTGTGGCCGACCATATCACCGTTGGCGAAATTGACGCGGGCGAAGCCGTACTTGCCTGTCCTGAGTTCCTTGATCATCACGTCGGTGACTTCGGCGGCTTTCATCCAGGGGCGCTGCTCAAAAGGCACTACGTCGGACTTGACCTCGACGTAAGTCTCGAGTTCATCGGAGAACTTGCCGCTTCTGTTGCCGTTCCAGAAATAGGTAACGTGGCCGAACTTCTGAGTCTCGGCCGCGGCCAGCTGGCTTATGCCTTTATTGGCCAGGAACTCGCCCATAGTGTTGGAGATCTTGGGCGGCTCTACCAGGAACCTGGGAGGCAGCTTAAGGTCGCCGTCGTACTGGAGCATTCCGGCGTAGCAGACTTTGGGGCAGTAGGTGCGCTTGAACGTATTAAGCTCGGGGTTCGTGAACGCCTCGCTGATCTCGATGGCTCTGTCGCCGCGGAAGTTAAAGAAGATAACGCTGTCGCCGTCCACGATCTTTCCTACCGGGCCGTTCTGGTCTGCGATAACGAACGCGGGAAGATCCTGGTCGATGGCGCCGGTCTCTTTTCTGTAGGTCTCGATGGCTTCGTGCGCGGAAGCGAAGGTCCTGCCTTCACCCATAACGTGAGTGTTCCAGCCGCGCTCGACCATCGACCAGTCGGCTTTATAGCGGTCCATGGTGATGTTCATTCTGCCGCCGCCGCTGGCGATCTTCACGTCGAATGATCCGTCCCGGAGCCCGGCGAGGAACTCTTCGAAAGGATCCACGTATTCGAGGGCGGAAGTCTCCCCTACGTCTCTGCCGTCCAGAAGGATGTGGACCCGGACTCTGCGGATGCCTTCGGCCTTGGCCTCGGCGATCATGGCCTTAAGATGATTTATGTGAGAATGGACGTTGCCGTCGGAAAACAGTCCGATAAAATGAAGCGTGGAGCCGTTGTCCAGCACGTTCTGGGCGATCTCTCTCCAGCCGGTGCCTTTATACATATCGCCGGATTCGATGGATTCGTTCACCAGCTTGGCGCCCTGGCTGTACACCTGGCCGGCGCCGATGGCGTTGTGCCCCACTTCGGAATTGCCCATGTCGTCGTCGGAAGGAAGTCCGACGGCGGTGCCGTGCGCCTTGATCTTCGTCCACTGATAATCGGCGTAAAGACGGTCAAGATTCGGCTTGTACGCGGCTTTCTCGGCATTGCCCTCGACTCTGTCCGACAGCCCAACTCCGTCCATAACTACGACGACTACAGGTCCT
>JAEFAM010000055.1 GCA_016287565.1 Clostridia bacterium | reverse complement strand
ATGAACCGATCACCACCTGGTCGATCTCTACAGGAGCAAGTTCCGAGACTTTGACCACGTTGGAAGGTTTATGAGGCAGCGCCACTACGGGCTCCAGCCTGGCGAGATCTATCTCGACGATCTGTTCGTAAGCTTCGGCGGGAGGAACGACGCTGAACGTGACTTCAGACTCCGGAACACCTGCTTCTTTAAGATATTCAGCAGTGGCATCGTCAACAATAAATATGCCGTTCTTGGCGCCTGCTTCCACGGCCATATTGCACACTGTAAAGCGGTCGTCCATAGAAAGCGAAGCCACGCCGGGACCGAAAAATTCCATCGACCGGTAGAGCGCTCCGTCAACACCGATCATACCTATGATCCACAATATCAGATCCTTGCCAGAACAACCGTCAGGAAGTTTACCTTTCAGCTCGAAACCGATCGCTCTCGGTATCTTGAACCAGCATTTTCCGGTTCGCATCGCCACTACAAGGTCCGTGCTTCCCACTCCAGTGGAAAAGGCACCCAGAGCTCCGTAAGTGCAGGTGTGCGAATCGGCTCCTATAACGGCGTCTAAAGGCCTTACGCGGCCGCTTTCGGGCAAGAAGCAATGTTCTATACCGGAATTGCCGACGTCGAAAAATTCGATATTTGAGTGCTTTTTAGCGAATTCCCTGCACTGTTTAACGTTGGTCGCCGAGCGGATGTCTTTACAAGGAGTAAAATGATCCATGCAAAAAGCGTACCTGCAGTTTTCGTATATCCTTCCGTCCGGGAAATGCTTCTCGAACAGATCGATGGCAGGAGGCACGGTGATGTCGTTGCCGAAAGCCAGGTCGAGAGAGCAGTTGCAGAGTTCATCCGGGTCAACGTGATCCTTCCCTGCTTTTAAGGCCAGTATGCGGCGGGACAATGACATGGGGATCATCTGCGGTCCCTCCCCTCCTGAGCGACTGCCTGATTCTCGGTCTGGTTGATCATATTGTTGATGGCGTTGATGTACGCCTTGATGCTGGCTTCGAAAATATTGGGATCCAAGCCGTAACCTTTAAAGGAACGGTCGTTATAGCGGATGCGGACCGACACGGCGCCCTGAGCGTCGTTGCCGCCGGTCACAGCCTCGATCTTATATTCGGCAAGCAGGATCTTGTATCCAGTGGCGATGTTGATGGCGTTGAAAGCGGCCTCTATGGGACCGCCGCCCATTGCCGTGCCCTCTGGGGTCCTGACGCCGTTTTTAAGCAGCCGGATGCAGCAGGTGTTGGAAAGCATATTACTGGAGCTGATCATATACCTGTCGACTTTGAATATCTCGGGGATGTCAGACAGAGAATTCTTCAAAAGCGCTTCAATGTCTTTATCCGTGATATGCTTTTTCTTGTCCGCCAGGACCTTGAAATCCGCGAAAACCACGTCAAGTTTTTCCTGCGGCACCGTAAATCCCATCTCTGCGAGTTTATCTTCGAAGGCGTGCCTGCCGGAATGTTTTCCGAGGATTATCCTGTTCTCCGTGAGGCCCACGGATTCCGGAGTCATCACTTCGTATGTCAGGCGGTTTTCCATAACTCCGTGCTGATGGATGCCGGCCTCGTGGGAGAAGGCGTTGTCGCCGGTCACGGCTTTGTTGGGCTGGACGCGTACGCCCGTGATCATAGAGAGGAGTTTGCTGGTGGCCATGATCTTGGTGGTGTCGATGCGCGTATCGGCGTCGTAATGATCTTTCCTGACTTTAAGATTCATCACGATCTCCTCCATGGCCGCGTTGCCCGCACGCTCGCCTATGCCGTTGACGGTGCATTCGACCTGAGACGCGCCCAGACGGATGGCGGCGAGTGAGTTTGCCACGGCCATGCCCAGATCGTTATGGCAATGCACCGAAAAAGGCACGTCCCGAAGCGCGTCATCCTGCTTAATCCTGTTTATGATCTTTGAAAAATCGTCGGGAGAGGCGTAGCCCACAGTGTCCGGAACGTTGATAATGGAGGCTCCTGAGGCGACGGCGGTCTTATACGCCTCCACAAGGAATTCCGGATCGGACCTCGTGGCGTCTTCAGCAGAGAATTCCACGTTTTCTGTAAAAGAAGCCGCATAGGAAACGAAGGTCCTGATCTTATCTATAAGTTCTTCCTTGGTCAGATGGAGCTTGTACTTTAAATGGATATCGGATGTGGCAATAAAAACGTGCAGCCTCGGATCTTTTGCGCGTGAAACGGCGCGCCATGCCGTATCTATATCGTCCTTGTTAAGCCTGGCCAGCGCGGCAACGCAGCATTTTTCGGAAGCCTGTTCGGCGATCTTCGCGACGCTGTCGAAATCTCCCGGGGACGCCGCGGGGAAACCGGCCTCGATGACGTCGACGCCCAGAGTCTCCAGAGCACGGGCCATTTTAAGCTTCTCTTTAGTCGTCATTGAAAAACCGGGTGACTGTTCACCGTCCCGAAGCGTGGAATCAAATATTTTAACGGTACGCAAAAAGCTCACCTCCCGACTCTCATATATTATCACAATTAAATTATACGGTCAATTTAGTACTTATTTGCCGTTTTATCGAAAATATCACTATTGACAAGCCGCGAAACGAGGATTAAAATATCGGTAATAGATCACTATCCTTGTGTGGTTTTTAAACGCGCCGTGTTTAATCTGTTTTTCACGGCGAGAATAATGTAGGAGGAATTCAAATGAAAAAGAGAATTTGTGCATTGACGATTCTACTTGCACTTGTTGTATCTCTGTTCTCTGCTTATCTGTATGCTGAAGAAGCAGTCACGACCGGAGCCACGGATGATTCAACTTTCAAGAACACCGATCTGACTCCCGAAGGCGCAGGCGGACTCGATTTCTACTCTGTAACCATCCATTACGAGAAACCGATCCTTGTCGACTACACCTACGATAAGTCCACGAAGTCTTATCTGTTCGAAGTCGACGGCGTTTCTGCCGTTTCCGATGAGTACATCTGGAGAGCCGGTACCACGAAGAACAACGGTTACTACACCAACAAGTCTTCCAAGAGCGCTGAGTTCAACTTCTATCAGCTTCAGTCTTCCGACCTCAACATCCCCGCTCTCGGACACTATTCGAAAGTTCCTTATAACTACGCTTACATCACCTACATCCAGGACGGTTCCATTATCAAAACCAAAGAGTCCGTGCAGTTCTACGGACTTACCGATCCCTACGATGAAGGCGAACCCTACGTAAACAAGAACCCCAACGTCGAGTACAACAGCGACGGCTACGCTCTCGATAAGAACGCGAACGAAGACGGAACCTTCAACCGCATCGACATCAACGGCTACGTCATCACCAACGCCGGCGAGAACATGGACGAATATCTGTGGCTGGACAATGAAGGACAGCGCATCGAGCTGTTCTACCAGAAGTGCCAGTACGTCTGCACCGGCAGAGACGAGAAGGGCAAACTTAAATATTCCCAGGACAACATCAAGTTCATCGAGAGCTTCGTTATGATCCCCTACGAGAAGCGTTTCGACGAGAACGGAAAGATCAAGAACGTCAGTTCCATCAGAGTTCTCCAGTACGTTTCCAGCGAAGAGATGGATGCTTTCCTTGCCAACGTCGAGGCTATGCTTGACGCCGATCCCAACTCCGTAACTCCTCAGAATCCTCAGATCCTCGAGTTCCACGTGGCTACCGACGAAGAAGAGATGGCCGAACTCATCGCCAACAAGAAGAGCTACAAGTTCCCCAAGAACAACTACACCTACAACCAGAAATATAAGATCTCCAAAGTAGATCTTGCTGCTACCGCCGCCGCTCAGGCAGAAGCCGAAGCCGACGCCACCGCAGCTCCCGTGGAATACGAAGACAGCGTTTACTACAGCAAGAACACTTCCTTCACCATGGACAACATTCTGAGAGTCAACGACTTCCTCGCTTACGGTACGCCTATGGTCGGCGAGCCCAAGCTGGACGTTAAGATCAAGGACATCTCCATAGAGATCGACGCCGTTGGCGCGCAGCTTTACGACAACCCCGAAGATGATCCTCAGAATCAGAACACCATCGTCATCTCTCTCAACGATTTCGAACTCAACTGCCTGGCTAAGAAGGCCGCTCTTGACGAAGGATATCTCACCCAGGAGAAATACGACGAGTTCTCTTCCATGATCCTCGGCACCGTCCACAGCAAGACCACCAGCACCGAAGTCAACTTCGATAAGAACAACCTTAAGACCGACGCCGACGGAAATGCCATCGACGGCACCAACTACAAGAGCACCGTTCAGTCCATCTACCTGAATCTTGATGAAGAGACCATCGCCAAGATCCCCGAGACCGCCACGATCTTCCTCAACTTCCACATCAAGACGCATCAGGCGGAAGACGCTTTCGATCTCAGCCAGTGCAAGACCGGTACCGGTAAGAAGAGCACTCTGGTAGCTGAGAACGCTAACAAGTACAACCGTCCTGCCGAGAAGGTCCCCGTACCGGACGAAAACAAGACCGAGACCAGCGGACTTCCTCTCGGAGCTCTCATCGGCATCATTGCCGGAGCTGCAGCGGTCGTTATCGCGGTAGTCGTTGTAGTAATCGTACTGGCCAAGAAGAAAAAGAAAGCATAATAAGCTTTAATGGACCATTGACGGAACGATGAAAACTTAAACTCACAAGGTCATGACCGGGGCTTCTATGCCCCGGTTTTTTATATTTGTTGACACGGTCTGAAAAATAAATGTATAATAAGCGCGTCGTTTTTTCGACGGAAAGGATCTGTGAATTTTTAGATGCTCGACGACGGCAGCGTCCCCTTACAAATAATCTTGTCGATTATTTTCTTTATCTTTTCTTCCGTTTTTGCCTGCGCCGAATACGCGCTGGACAATCTTAACGAATCCGAACTAAAAAAATTCAGCGGAAAGATCAGCGCCAAGCGTTACAACAAACTGTTAAAGATCGTTGACAACGATATCGATTATATCGAAGCCATGCACCTGGGCAGGCTCCTGTGTATATTTGTCGTGCTCATCCTGTCTTCTATGGCCGTTCAGGGACAGATCGTATCCCTCGAACTGCACGTTCAGATCATTATATACGTGGGATTCATTGCCACGCTGCTGCTTCTGACGAACGTATTCATATATCTCATCCCCCGCCATCTTGTCTGGAAAGATGCTGTAAAACGTGCTTCTTCCCTGGTCAATTTTATATGCTTTTTCAGGATAATCTTCTACCCGTTTGTGATCGTAAACTTCTACATCGCCAAGGCGATACTTTTCGTGTTCAGGATCAGATCCGTCAGGACTCCTGAAAAGATAACCGAAGACAGCATCATCTCGCTGGTCAACGAAGGCCAGGAAACGGGAGCTATTGACGACGATGAGCGTGAAATGATCAGCAACGTGTTCGACCTGGACAACAAGACTGCCGTTGACGTTATGACCCACAGGACGGAAATCTGCGCCATCGACTCGGAAGACGCGCTGGACAAGATACTCGACGTTGCCGTAAGCGAAAGATATTCTCGCATACCCGTTTACAAAGGCACCATCGACAATATCATCGGCATAATACACATAAAGGACCTTTTAAAGATCGATCGGGAAACGTTCAATATTAACGACATTCTTCGTGAAGTAAGCTACGTGCCCGAATCACAGAAGCTCGACGAGCTGCTGAACGTGCTCAGGAGCTCCAGCAACCATCTGGCGGTAGTCGTAGACGAGTACGGCGGCACCTCCGGCATAGTGACAATGGAAGACATTCTGGAAGAGCTGGTGGGCAACATCCGCGACGAGTACGATTCGGAAGAAGCCGTCATCGAAGAACAGGAGATCACCGAGATCGGCGAGGGCAATTATCTCATCGCCGGAATGACCGAGATCGAGACCGTCAACGAGCAGACGGGCACCGACATACCTGACGACGAATACGATACCATCAGCGGCTTCGTCATCGGACTCCTGGGAGAGATCCCTGAAGAAAACACCCATCCCACCGTCAATTACAACGGCATTACGTTCACCGTAGAAAACAGCAACGACAAGATCATAATATTGGTCAAGATGACGCTGGACACGCCGGAAGACGTAGAAAAAGTTCAGGAATAATCGTACAGGAAGAAAATTTTTATCATAACGATCAGGACCAGGAAAAGCAGATAATAGGCCCTGAACACCACTTTGGTAAATTTATTGTCTATCCCCTGCCGCCCGTTGTAAAATCTGATAAAAGGCAGCGAAAGCAGCATGCCGGGCATACAGTAATTGCGCGTCAATTCATCGGCGTATGTTTCGCTGTACCCGCTGGCGAATCTTGCAAACAGTAAAGACACCGCAAAGACCACCACGGCCAGCGTGACAACGTAGAACGCCACCTTGATAAAAGTATATTTGGAAAGCAGAGACTGCCTGCGCTCCATAGCTTCCAGCCGGTCTTTATCCCCATTCTCCTCCGCCACCCGGTCCTTCCCTTCCTGCTCCTTGAAATAGATATGGATGGCAAAGGTGATTATCAGCATATAAGGAGCAAATTCCATACCTATCAGCAGCGATATGGCGCACAAGAAAGCCACGCAGAATAGCCTCTGGTTCTTCGTCTTCATCCTGTCGTAAAACATTACGGAACCGATGCAAACGAAACAGGTCAACGCCACGCTGAAATAGGATCTGATGTCGCTGAAACTTTTCTGGCTGTAAAAAGCGAACCTGTACGGCACGGCGCACAATAAGGCAAAGATCACGTTTCTGACGATCAGTGACACCAGTTTGCCGGAATGCCTGTATGCTTCCACGCAAAGAAAAGAAAGCAGCGGCAGCGCGGCGTAACCGATGCATCCGAAAAGGATCACCAGCGCTCTGTTCGTGACAACTCCGGAAAAGGCGACTATATAGAAAGAGAGAAATACCAGCGCCACAGTGCGCAGTACGAAATGATCCAGACCTGCTTTGCCGCTTTTAACGACGTTATTGACGGTAATATTATCTTCCAATTCAGCGCCTCATAAAATCGATCCGATGCAAGTTGTCAGTCGTCTTTCCTTGACGCGATCTTGGTCTTGTTATAGACCAGCGGCTCCAGGAGAAGCATGACCGCGATCACGATCATATATACGGCAACGGAGGGATATTGCGATATATTGAGCACGGAGCAGAGCTTCAGGAAATAAACTCCGAACAAAAGGTCAACGATACTGAACACAAGTACCATCCACCATCTTCTGATCTCCAGGGCGCTGAGCTGGATAGCTGCGCAGAACTGGGCGGACCCGAAGAAGAACGCCAGAAACGAAAAAACGGTAGTGTTGAGCTCAAAATCCAGAACAGGCAGGAATAAGATAAGAATTCCGAAAAGCGTAAGAAAGAAAGCGCTCTGGAGCAGCCAGCCCGGCCGGAAATATATCCTTCTGTTCATGGAAAAAGATATAAAGCATAAGAATGCCGCGGCAAGAAAAGTGCAGCCTATGAGTATCTCTTTATCTCTGTCCTTGCCGAAAGGATACAGCAATACGAACAGGGCCGAGGCAGTCAGGATAAGAGAGATCAGTATCAAAACGTTGCGGCCTCTGTTTTCGTTCCGTTTCATTCTTCATCACTTCTCCCGGAATGATTGACCCTGGCCACGTAACTGTCGCGGCACATGTCTTCTATGCCAAGCTCCGCCTTCCAGCCCAGGAAATCGTACGCCTTTTTAGTGTCTGCGTAGCATTCCGCAACGTCCCCTGGACGCCTGGGAGCAAACTCGAAAGGCACGGAAACGTTGTTGACGCGCTCGAAGGTCTTGATAAGTTCGAGGACGCTGTAGCCGCGGCCGGTGCCGAGATTGACCGCCTCGATGCCGCGGAAGGCATCAAGCTTTCTCGCGGCGTTGACGTGGCCTTTTGCCAGGTCGGTCACGTGGATATAATCTCTGACGCCGGTACCGTCCACTGTGTCATAATCGTTGCCGAATACGGTGAGCTTTTCCTGGATCCCGAAAGCAGTGTCGAGTATCCTGGGCATAAGATTGTTGGGGATACCGTTGGGATCTTCGCAAAGCAGGCCGCTCTTGTGTCCGCCAACGGGATTGAAATATCTTAACAGAAGCACGGACCATTCGGGATCGGAAACGCAAAGATCCCGGAGTATGTCCTCGATCATCAATTTCGTCCTGCCGTAAGGGTTCGTGACGGAAAGAGGCATATCTTCGGTTAGAGGCACCTTCTTAGGAACGCCGTAAACGGTGGCGGAAGAACTGAAGACCAGCTTTTTAACGTTGTGATCCTTCATTACGTTAAGCAGGTTCAAAGTGCCCGTGATATTGTTGCTGTAATACATCAGCGGCTTTTCCACCGATTCACCCACTGCCTTGAAACCGGCGAAATGGATGACGCAGTCGATATCGTTGTCGGAAAATATCTTTTCCAGATCGCCGATATCGTTCATATCCGAATGGTAAAACTTAAAACCTTTTCCTGTGATGTCGACGATGCTGTCCAGCACGGAAGGCTTGCTGTTATAGAAATTATCGAATACGACCAGATCGTATCCCGCTTCTAAAAGTTCGACGCAGGTGTGGCTGCCTATAAACCCGGTGCCGCCGGTAACCAGAATGCTCAATTGGAAACCCTCCGCAAATCAAATTACATTTAGAATTTTACTAAAAATCCGTTATTATTTCAATATCAAACTTTGCCGCCGCAAAGTTCCCGCACGATGCCCAGTCCTGCTGCGCGTCCGGTAGAAAACGCTATGGTAAGGTTGTATCCACCGGTAAGTCCGTCAACGTTCATCACTTCTCCGGCAAAATACAGTCCCTTTGTGAGCTTCGATCCCAGCGTTCCAGGATCGATACCGTCCAGGTCAACGCCTCCCTGTGTTACGATACCGTGATCCGGATCGTCCGGACCCTCGGGAGTCAATATGAAATTCTTGAGTATGCCGAGCAGCGCCTTTCTCTCGGACCTTGTTATATTGCCCGCCGTTTTCTCCGGGTCTATGCCGGACCTTCCGATAACGACGGGGATAATAGATGAAGGCAGCAGATCGCAAAGAGCGTTCCTGAACAGCTTTGACCGATATTTTTCAAGATCCCTGATCAATCTTTTGTCCAGTGTTTCTTCGTCAAGCGCCGGCTTCAGATCAATGCTCACGGTAAACCCTGTTCCGTCCTTTTCTGAATATAAAACAGACTCAGGTCGCTTCAGAAACGACGCGACCTCGTCGACGGTCTTAAGAACCTGCGCGTCGCCGGAAAACGCTTCGGAAATATAGGAACGGCTGAGCGAAAGCACTACCGGACCGGTTATCCCTGTATCCGTAAACAGCATTTCACCGAAATCTTCAAAAATGGGCTTGTTTTGCCTGTTTAGGGCAATTTTAACATTCTTAAGGGTAAGACCCTGACATGCGGCGCAATCGCCTTTTTCGCGGCATTTAAGCGCAACCAGAGACGTTCTGGGCTCGCAGATTCCGTGACCTGCCTGTACGGCCAGGATGTAGCCGGATCCGTCGGAACCGGTGCTCCTGTACGTAAGCCCCCCGGTACACAATAAAACCGTCTTGCCCGAAAGAGTTCTCCCCTTCCCGGCCAGGATGCCTTTCACGCCTTTGACCCTTTTTTCGTCTATTATCAGTTCCTTAGCGTCGAATCCGAACAACACCGGAACTTTCAGTTCTTTTAGTTTCTTTACGAAAAATTCCGCCACGTCGTAAGCTTTTTGAGAGGCGGGAAACACCCTGCCTCCTCTTTCGGTCACGGTCTCAAGGCCGCCCTCGTCCAGATAAGCGATAAGGTCATGGTTCGAAAAACGGTGCAGCGAAGAAAGCAGGAATTTGTTTCCGGAAATAATATTGCTGGTCATTCCCTGGAATTCGCAGTCGTTGGTGATATTACAGCGGCCTTTACCCGTGATGCGCAGTTTGCGGCCAAGAAGCTGGTTCTTTTCGGCGATGATCACGTCGAGGCCTTTTTCGGCCATCGTGATTGCCGCCATCATTCCGGCGGGACCGCCTCCGATAATTACGCAATCGTACGTTTTTACGGGTTCTGCCATAAGATAGACCTTCGATCCGGCCCGGCCGCTTTTACGGAGCGGTCAGGACATAATGCCGGACATACGGGCGGGATCGGAATTGTCCGCGTCGTAACCGTATTTCTTGAATTGTCGCTTCTTGAAAAATTCGAGAGCAGGTTTCGGAAAAAGCGCGTAGCTGAGCACGTCTTCCTCTTTTTCGATATAACCGGCGACCTCCCTGCGGAATTCGGGAAGCTTGTCCTCCAGAAGGTCTGCGGGACGACATGTAATGGGCTCCTTGTCGCCGAGTATCTGCTTAACGAAACCGGGATCGATGGCGCAGGGAGTCTTGCCGTATTCGCCTGCCACAAGGCCTTTTACTTCATTGGTGACCACTTTATACCTCTCGCCGGAGAGCACGTTGAGTACGGCCTGTGATCCTATGATCTGGCTGGTGGGAGTGACCAGCGGCGGATAACCGAGATCGGCCCTTACTTTAGGCACTTCGTTAAGGACGTCGTCGAACTTGTCCATGGCGCCTGCCTGCTTAAGCTGTGATACCAGATTGGAAAGCATTCCGCCCGGCACCTGGCATATAAGAGCGTTGATATCCGGGCAAAGCATCCTGGGATTCAGAGTTCCTTTTTCCAGATATTTTTCACGTATGGGCCTGAAATAGACGGCGATCTCATTGAGTTTCTTAATATCGAGACCGGTATCGTATTCCGTGCCGGACAACGCGGCCACCATCGGTTCCGTGGGCGGCTGTGACGTTCCCATGGAGAAAGGAGAAATGGCGGTGTCAATGATATCCACGCCTGCCTGTATGGCCCTAAGATAAGTCATTGAACCCAGGCCGCTGGTATAATGGGTATGGAGCTCCACGGGCACCTTGAGACTGCTCTTAAGGCTCTTTATAAGATCGTATGCGTCCTTCGGAGAAAGCAATCCGGCCATGTCCTTTATGCAGACGGACTTTACGCCCATGCTCTCGAGCTTTTTAGCGTCGTTGACGAATATCTCCGTGTTGTGGTACGGACTGGTGGTGTAGGAGATGCAGCCCTGGGGATGGCCTCCTTCTTTAAGACAGGAGGAAATGGCTTTTTCCAGGTTTCTGGGATCGTTTAAAGCGTCGAAGATACGGATGATATCGATGCCGTTGGCGATCGACTTCTGAACGAAATATTCTACCACGTCGTCCGGATAATGTTTATACCCGAGAAGGTTCTGGCCTCTTAAGAGCATCTGAAGCGGAGTCTTCTTAGCCAGCTTTTTAATGGCCCGAAGCCGCTCCCAGGGATCTTCGTTAAGAAATCTCAGACAGGCGTCGAAAGTGGCTCCGCCCCAGCATTCGAGCGCGTTGTAACCCACGTCGTCCAGCATCTCCACCGCGGGAAGCATCTCCGCAGTGGTCATACGGGTGGCGATAAGCGATTGGTGAGCGTCGCGCAATATCGTTTCTGTAATACGGACTTTTCCCATAATTCACCTCAAAATGAAGCTTTCCGGCACCGGCGGGTCAATGCCCCTCACGCCCCGGTTCACGCTTTTACGTAGGTCAATAACGTCTGGCCCAGCTTGACGCTGCTGCCTCCGCTGACGGCAACGTCCTCCACCGTCCCGTCCTCGGGAGCGGATATTTCGTTCTCCATCTTCATAGCTTCGAGGATCAGCAATACCTGCCCTTTTTTGATCTGCTCTCCGGGCCTGACGTTGATCTTAAGCACGGTGCCCTGCATGGGAGCCGTAACGGGAGTGCCCTTGCCGCCGGAAGACTGAGCCCTGGGCGCAGCTTCTCCGGGCGCCGGGAAAGCGCTGCCGGCATCGAAAAAACCGGATGGCCTTGCGTTTTCCGCATCGGCGGATTCGACTTCCACTTCGTAAGATACGCCGTTGACTTTGATATTGTATTTCCTGATCATTGTCCCCAGTTCCTTTCAATTGTCATAAGATCTTAAGAAAAGCCGCGATCCTGTCACGGGTCTCGTCCGGATGTATGATATCGTCAACGATCCCTCGTACCGCGGCAAACTCGGATCTGGAATTTGCGTTTTTATATTCGTCGATAAATTTCTCTCTGGCTTTGACCGGATCTTCCGCGTTTTTGATCTCTTCCGTGTGCTTCATGATAGCCAGCGCGGCGGGATTCAAAGCGTCGATATAAGTACCGTTCCAGGCGTAGCACATGCCGTCTCCGTCTTCGTTCGAAAGCAGCACGGACGCAAGTTCTCCGTAAGCTTCTCCGGTGACGATCCTGAGAGAAGGACCCATTTTAAGTTCTGCATTTAATTGAGCGAGCAGCAAAGGCAGCCTGGCGTTCTCACGCTGATCCGCCTTTACACCTTTGAGATCCAGCAGGAAGACGGCGGGGATATCGTAGGTATTACATAAAGTAAGAAATACCAGAAGCTTCTCTAAAGACGGATAGTCTATGAGACCGTCTTCCTCAGAGCCGGACGCGCAGATCACTCCGGCGGGAATACCGTAGTATGAAGCGAATCCGGTGATCACACTGCTTTCGAAATAACCGAACAATTCAGAGAATCTGCCTCCGTCGGAAAGGGCTTCGACGAGATCCTTTCCTTTAAGGGCAGAAACGGAAACACTGCCGGATACCTCACCGGAAGCAGGATCGAAACCCGAGAAGTTCTCGGGACCGAAACGATCCGAATCAGGTATGTATTTCAAAAGATCGGCCAGATATAATTTGAATTCTTCAAGGTCTTTAAAGATGCCGGCAACGGAAGGGTTGAAGCCGGGTATATCATCAGGACCGGCTGCTTCACCCGAGAGCGCCTCGATTCCTTTATCGGAAACGGCGCCGAAACCGCTAACCTCGCCTATCACGAAATGCATGTCGCATGCGGCGGCAACGGCGGCATGGATGCCAAAGCAATTGCCGGCGGAAACGCATATCACGGGAATGTCGCCGCACAGGTCGTCGATGGCGGAAAGGACTTTGGAATAAGCTTTGACCATATCTTGAGAAGAAGCGAAAGAAACGCCGGAACCGTTCAGGCAAAGAATGAACGGAGCGCGGCGTGAAGAAGCGAGTTTAATTATCCTTACGACTTTTTTAGCAAAATAAATGCCATGAACGGGATCGGCGTCCACAGCATCCTGATCAGTATCGAAGGCGGCGAACACAAGCCTGTCGCCCACGGTGCCGTAACCGGTAACAGTCTCTGAAAAGCTCTTCAGAACGATATCGTCTCCGGGAGCAAATGCAAGTGTTTCAACAAAAGACTCCTGGTCAAAAAGAGATCGAAAATCAGGCCCGGACACGTCAATTCCTCCTCAAAATAAACTGCAGACCGGCGAGAGCACCAATCGGATTTATTTTATCAAATCCCGTACAAAAATTCAACAACGGCGTCAACTGTTTTTTGAGGTTCTTTTATGATCCTGTAGTCGATAACGTCCGCGAAAACGTTCCTGTGATCACGTCTGGCATATCTGGCGTCTAAAAGCAGTACGAACCCTTTATCCTCCGGAGTGCGGATGACCCTCCCTGCCGCCTGGATGACTTTGTTAACCCCCGGATAAAAATAGGCGTTGTCGTATCCTGAACTGCGCACAGAGTCGACAGGAAGGCCGTCGTCGGCC
>JAEFAM010000054.1 GCA_016287565.1 Clostridia bacterium | reverse complement strand
TGATTGACGCCGCGCACCAGCATATGATCCATCAGCCACTTCATCATGGGAACGCCCTCTGCCCAGCCGTAGGCTCCGAAGATCTCGCACATCGTGCGGCCCTTCATATGGGGAGTCATATACGCCAGCGACGGGCCCAGCTTGCCCAGCATATAATGGTAGAAGGTGCTGTCAACGCTGCCGTACCCCGCCCGCGAGTTGTGGTCGAAATGCGCCTTGCCCGGCTCGATCTGGTGGAGGACAACGTCGATCCCCGCCATGTCCTGGCCTTCCAGCGCCCTGAAATAATGGCCCGTTCCGGCGCCCATGCGTCCGTGGCAGTTCATATCTTCGATCACGTGGCCTATATATTCCACGCCCCTCGCCCGGCACCACTTGCCGATCCGCATGGCAAAGCAGTCGCGGTACAGCCCCGTCATTATATCCATATATGCCAGCCGCACTTTCGCGGTAATACCTTCCAAAGGTCTCCAGAGCCCCGGCAGCATCAGCTTCCAGTCGGGACCCAGCCGGGATTCGAACATTTCGGGCATATCGTCACGCCAGGGAAGCGCCAGCAGCTGAAGGCCTATGCCGTAATCGTAGCCGCCCACGGGAACGCCGCGCAAAAAGGAGTTGCCCAGGGCCGGTTCGTCTGAGAAAAAGCCTGCGAAAGTCTTGCCGAATTCAGCTCCGTAATGGGCGAAATGGGGCTCGTAAACTTCGTCGATCAGCACGTCGACGGACTCTGGATCGATCATATGTATGTAATCCGCCATATGGCCTGCGGCGCCTTCGCGGCTCACAAATATCAGGTACACGCGCCAGCAGCCTTCGGGCACGTCCCAGTACAGAAAATCACCGTCAACGTTCCCGGTGAGATTTATCATGGGCGGAGTCATTTTCTCCTCCGGACCGTCTCTGCGGCAGGCCACCGCGGCGATCAGCTTCCGGGCCTGTTCCACCGTATTTTCCTCGTCGCCGTGTACTATCAGCGCGCCGTTCTGCGGCCCGATGACGTCAACGTGTTTTTCGATCATGTGCCATTTTCTGCGTTCCGGGTACTTTTTCGCCACCATACCGTTGGCAATTCCGGTGGGGTAGTGCCTGTCGTCAAGCACCCAGACTTTCATGCCGCGTTTTTTGGCTTCGGCCATGATAATGTCGCAATCCGACCACCAGCTGTCGCCGCAGAAATCCGGATGGGGTCTCGATTCTAAGCAGATGGCGCGGATGCCGGCTTCTTGTATCTTGTCCAGCTCCGACGCGAATTTGTCCTGGTCGTCTCCGTGGAGCCAGAAAAAGGGGAGGAGGCGGTTGTCTTCATTGCCCCGTGTGACGTCGTAGAGTTTCTTGTCCATATTGCACGCTCCTGAAAAAATGGAACGCTCCTGCCGCGCTCGGCAGAGGCGTTCCGGATCGGTTAGATTATAGCATATCCACCGGCCTGATAGACCGTATCGTTTTTATTTTTTTGGTCATTTTTTGCCGTCTTTGCCGTCGCGCTTCTTTTTGATGACCGCCGCCGCGGCAACAGCTCCTATGCCGAGCGCCGCAGCTCCTGCGATGGCGCCGATCTGAAGGGCAAGTTTTCCGCGTGCTTTGCCGGACCTTTCGCCCGTGGCGATTGTGCCTGTGGTGTCGTAGCAGAACTTGAACCTGCCGCCGGGGGCAACGTCGCCGGACACGTAGAATTCCATTATGTCGCCGGAGAACGTGTCGTATACGTAATTACCATCGGCCGTCCTGGTGCCCTTGTCGTCAACGTCGTGAACGTTGTCCGTCCAGGCGAAATTTACCGTGAACTTGTCGCCTTCGATGCCCAGATCTGCCTTGCGGATCTTCACCGTCATAAACCGTCCGTCAACTTCATATTCGCAGTCGGCAACTTTTTCCGATCCGTATCCGTCGCCCGTGAACCGCTCCAGCACCACCGTGGACGCGGAGGCCGGCGACTTGTTGACCACGTAATTGAAGGTGTTCCAGCCGCTGTTCGAGGCGTCGCAGTCGATCAGCAGGTTCATCCAGAGCTTGTCCGTGTAGGGCGTGATGTCGTCGTAACATTCTACGTGGAAGTAGAGGTACTCGGTGTCACGGGAGATCTTGGCGCCGATTATATCGTTGCGGCCCGAATAGTCCGTGTAATTCACGTTGCCGTAGCCCAGCGCGTCCCGGTCCCCGGTATTGCCGATGTAAGCCGCGTAATAGGGTTCCACGCTGTCCCACTGGGCCTCTCCGGCACCGAGGGTGATGGTCTTTTCCTTGCCAGGCTTCGGTATCTGATGGGCGCCTTTGTAGCGGCGAACGAAATTCACCAGCTGGTAGTAGTAATTGTCCTTCAGCACGCCGCGGGAAGGTTCCAGATCGCGGCTGAACTCCGCGTCGAACTCGTCCGGGAACGCGTTCTTCACGCCCTGCCACTCCTGTTCGCGGCCCACGTTCCACTCGTTCCAGCCGGTGATGAATATGACCCGCGGATCGACTTTCAGCGCGTACTCGAACTGCTCCTCGAAGTTGTATCCCCAGAGCCTGCCGTCCGGGTCGTCGATGTGGGAAAGGTCCGACGTGTAGGCGCGGCCGGCAATATTGTCGCCGTTCATCGCCGATATTTTGTGCGTCACGTAGTTGTGGTTCTGGGCAACGCCAACGGTGATCTGCTCAGGCTTGCCTTTTTTCTCATCTTCCGCGTTCTTGTAGTAGATCGCCTGCGGATACATCGAAAGCCAGCCCCAGGCGCCGTACTCCATCTTGTCCTCGATGAGGTAGTAGGGGAGATTCTTGCGGATCGTGAAAAAGTCCAGCATATTCCGCTCTACGTCTCCGTTTCCGTTGATGCCCCAGACCTGGGCCATCAGCATGGGCTTTCCGTCCCAGTAGAACCAGAGGGGCTGATAAAGCTCTTTGGAATAGACGTTGTTGAACAGAGAACGCATCTGGATGTAGGCGTTAGTCGTGCCGTTGAAGGGCAGCATGTAGGAGACTTTTGGCGTCTTCACGCCGTCTGCCATTGCCTTCGTCCAGGCGTCGTACACGGCGAGATACTGCTCCCGGTACGTGCGGATGCTGTTGGTATTGTCCGTAAATATGGCATCGACTCCGGCGTTGGCCAACAGCTCTCCCTGGCGGCGGATCACCCACTGGTCGTTTGACAGATAATAACCGTATATGGGTTCGTCCCAGAAATACCGGGCTCCGGATTGCCAGACCGGATGGTAGAAATCGTTTTTAGCCTCGGGATGAGCGTCCATTGCCTCCTGGGCGTTGGCAGCGGGAGAGGCGCCGCTGATGTTCCAGGTCCAGTAGAACATTGCCACGGTCCTGCCTTCCCGCACGGGTCCCACGTCTTTATAAGTGAGAGACTCGCGCCCGAGCCCGTCTGTGAACACCCATGTATCCGGCAGCACTTCGTGGGTATATATCAGGCTGTCTTCGGGGATGACGTATTCCGCGGGAGGCGTGTAATAATCGTCGTAACTCTGGGGAGCGCAGGGCTTGAACGGGGCCTTAGGCTTCTCTCCGGAGAAGGCGATGGAAAGCTTCAGGTTCAGCTTGTTCTCCATGCCGTTTTCGTAGCACAGGCCGTACACCTCGTCGTAGTCTTCCCAGGTGATGCAGTGGCAGCCTACGTTTCCGTAGGTCTCGTGGACCAGGAACAGGTATTCGCCCGCGGGCTGGGGATCGTCCGTGAACATGAGCTGGCAGGTGCTGTTGTTCTTGACCTTCTCTATGAATCTGGTGGCAACGGGCTCTGCTGCCGTGGTGGTCTTGAAGTCTTTGTTCCACCGGTACAGGGACAATCTCGCTCCGCATTCGTCCAGGCCCACGGTGCGCATCTCGTACATGAAACCGATGATCTCTTCCGTCACGTTGAGCCGCATTCCGAGGGAACCTGTGCCCGGGTCGATCCCGTCAAGCCAGGTCGCTCTGCCGCCGGTATCGTACGCGGCCGCGGAAGACCTGGCAAACACGTCGGAAGTCCCTGCCGCGGCGGCTATTGCCAGCGGCACGCCCAGCAGGCTCAGCAGCCAAAGCCTTCTTCTGGCGCGGCCCTGCCGGCGCCCGGAACTTTTGCTCTCCGCTTCATTTTTCCCGTTCATATCAGCCTCTGTCCTCTGTCAGGACTTATTTCTTCTTTTTCTTGAAAATGAGTATGACGGCAATGGCTGCAACCACCACTATGCCCGCGATGATGCCGATCACGGCGCCTGCGGGAAGTCCGCCTTCGGAATCGCTGTCTTTTTCGGAAGGCTTCTGGGTGGCTTTGTTGTCCGCAGGCTCGTCAGTAGGTTCTGCTGCATCGGTAGCCTTTTCGGTAGGCGCTTCGGTGGGAGCGGCGGTGGGAACTTCGGTAGCCTTGGGGCCGTTCGTGTATTTGACGGTCCACAGCGCCCTTTCGCCGTTGGACAGGCGCACGTAGGCGGTCACGGTGTGGCTGCCCTCGGTGATCGGGACAAGTATCTCGTACCTCGACGCGTAGTCGGAGGTGCCCACGGCCTCTTTCGCCGCGTCCTTCACGCCGTCCTCGGCAGCCACGTTGTAGTTGCCGTAAACCACCTCGCCGTCATCGATCTTATATCCGAAAACAGGCACGGAAATGTTGCTGGCGTACCAGCCCCAGAACCGCAGTTCTTTACCGGTAAGGTCAGTAAGATCGACCTCGGTCAATTCGTCGTTGCCCCCGACCTTTGCTTTGTCGACGCCGTCCACGGTCAGCTGGTCTCTCGACACTTTCTCCTTGACCTCAGAATCTTCCAGCAGCGTCAATTTGAACAGCGGCGTGTATTCGGTCTCCCAGCCGTCCTTGAACACTTCGACGCCTTCGGTCAGCTTGCCGCCGCCGTAGAAGCCGATGCGCATGTCGCCGATGGACGTGAACACGGCAAGATATTCTCCGGCCGGAAGCTGCTTGTCGAACAGGAACAGCACGTTGTCGCCGTCAACGTGGTCGTATACTTCTTTGGATACGAGCACTTCTTCGGCCTGGGATTTATCGTAATCTCCCTTCCAGGGGTAGATCTCGGCCATGATGTCGCTGCCGCCCTCTTTGTTGCCCCAGGTCGGGCAGCAGGGGATCGTGAGGGAGTAGAGCTTCTTGCCCTCGGGCACCGCGAATTTCACGCCGAATTCCGTGTCGCCCAGTTCCATGGCGTTATTGTCCCTGGGTCCCGTGGTCAGTTCGTACTCCTGCAGATCCAGAAGGCCGTCGATATTGAATTTATTGAAATAATTGCCGTCGGCTTTCTTTACGAAATAGATCTTCATATTGAACACGAAATCCGTGTACATTATCTCGGTGGATTTGTATTTTGCCGAGGCAGACGGGGGAACGAAGTAAGTGTCTCCTCCGGACGTGAGCGTAAATCTCACCGAATATTCTCCGGCAGGCATCACTTTTCCGAGATCGAACATAATACGGTCGAAGTTTCCGCTGGCGTTTGCTTCCGGAGTCTCTTCATGGTCCGACGTGAAAGTCCTGGTGTATACCGGCTCGCCTTTCACCGTTTCTTCATAACTGTCCTTAAAATTGAACAGTTCCATCACGACTACCGACTTGTTAGAGGGATTCGAGCCCCAGGCCTGCACGAATTCGAGTTTCGTAAAGCCAGACGCGGCAGAAAACGAAACGCCGATGCTTGTCAGGCTGCCCCTGAGCCTCGTGCCGACGGTGCTTCCGTTGGCAATCTCCACGGCTTCGATCTCTTCTTCGGCCTGTTCCGCGAAGGGGAATACGGCAAAAAGGGACGCGGCAATGGCGATCGACAATACGATGGTCAACAGTTTTTTCATAGTACGTACCTCCCGGGCAGTGCATATATGCTGTTTTGCTATATCGATCATATTATATATGAATACTATTGCTATTAAATTGCAAAAAAAGCCAAAAGTATTGTAAATCGGGTCACCTCATTGTATAATAGGTCATACAAAACCAGGCGCACCGAAAAAGGGGAGAAAACGGATGAACAGACAGCTGAAAGTGTACCACGGGATCGATCTTTTCTGCCACCACAGCGTTGACGATTCTCCGGATCCCGGCGACTTCAAAATGCACACTCACGAGTGGTATGAACTGTTCTTTTTTATTTCCGGAGACGCTTCTTTTCTGGTGGAAGGTACGATGTACGACCTTCGGAAAAACGATCTGTTGATAATGCGGAGCGCCGAGTCCCATATGCTCTGCGTGCAGCCCGGAACTCCATACGAAAGGCTCGCCGTGCACTTTTCTCCGTCGATAATAAGAAGCATCGACGAGTGCGGCATCCTGCTGGAGCCTTTCACCAGGCGGCCACTCGGCAAGGGCAATCTCTTCCGCATCCCTTCGGCGGCTTCCTTGTTCGAACGGTTCGTAAAGAACACCGACGTCAGGGCGGAAAGGGCAATGCTGCTTTCTTCGCTGCTGGACGCGCTCTCCGCGGTGTACGCGGCTTCCTCCGTTCGCGGCGCTCAGCCCGCAGGGGAGCCTGACCCGGAGACCGGAAAAAACGCCTTGGGCCGCAGGGCTCAGCCGGCGTCACATGCGTCACAGGGCGGTGCAGGGATCGCTGCCGAACTGATCGAATATATCAACGAGCGCCTGTTTTCGGAGCTCTCTTTGAACGACCTCTGCGCCCGCTTCTTTATGAGCCGCTCTCAGCTTGAGCGCATCTTCAGGAAGGCTACCGGCTCCTCCGTCTGGAAATACGTCCTGGTGAAAAGGCTGATAACCGCACGGCAGCGGATCCTTGCCGGTTACAAGGCATATCCCGCGGCGCTGTCCTGCGGGTTTAAGGATTATTCGTCGTTTTACCGGGCGTATTCCGCCTATTTCGGCCATGCGCCTTCGGAAGACAGAAGAAAGGCGGGAGACTGAGCTCCCGCCTGAGTAAAAACTTACGAATAATTTTGCGTTATTTCTTGCGCTTTTTGACCAGCACTATTACGACGGCCGCGATGACTGCCGCGGCAGCCACGGCTCCGATGATGATGGCTGCGGTCTTTCCGTCGTTGCCCTTCACGTCTTCGCCGGTATTGCCATTTTTATGAGCGGGTTCCTCGGTGGGCGCCGCCGTAGGCTCGGCAGTTGGTTCCGCCGTAGGCTCTTCGGTAAGTTCGGCAGTGGGTTCGGCAGTGGGAGTGGGAGTGGCTGGGATCTTCTCGCCGTAAACTTCTATCTCGCTGATCTGAGAGAGGTAGCAGCCGGTGTTGTCCACTTTATCGCTGTGCTCGGTGATGGCGATGCGCACGTACCGTCCGGGCGCGGGATCGAAGGCGTATATCTGGTCGACGGCTTCCGTGACCACCAGCGCTTCCACTTTCGCAACGGAGGTCCAGTTGGTGTTGTCCTCTGATATCTGGACTTCGAAGCAGCGGGGCATGCCCAGGCCGTTATCGTAGATGCATGGGCGGAGGACTACGGTGTCCAGCATATATTTCTTGCCCAGATCAACCGTGATATTGATAGGCTCGTCCTGGGGGATGACGCTGTAGGGGTCGATGGACCAGCCTGCGTGAGGGTCTTCGTCCAGGGCAACGTGCACGCCGTCGGTGAGGAAGGCGGCGGAAAACCATTCGTTGTTCTCGAAAGAGTTGTCCGCTTCCACGTCACCTTCGAGGGCAAGGTTTTCGCGGTCAAGTGCCGTTTCTGCGAACGCGGGTGCGGCGCAGGCCGTCAGGATCAATAATATCGACAGCGCGGCTGTTAACAGTTTTTTCATAGGGATCATTTCCTTTCTTCGCGTGAAATTATATCTTCGCACCCGCGCTTCGTCAATCGTTTTCGCGGATCCGTTTCGTCCGTTTTTCATCTGCCTCAGCCGCGTTTCTTCCGTTGCCAACCCGCCCTGAAGGGGATATAATAAAGACGAAGGGAGACGATAATATGAGATTCGTTATAGATCACGATCTGCACATACATTCCAATCTTTCGCTCTGCGCTCCGGACCCGGCCCAGACGCCTGAAGCCATACTTAAGTACGGAGAGGCCAACGGCCTGAAGACCCTTTGCCTGACGAACCACATGTGGGATCCCGCGGTGCCCGGCGCCTCCGAATGGTACGCCGCCCAGTCTTACGAACGTTCCAGGACAGCCCTGCCGCTGCCCCAGTCTGACAAGGTACGTTTCCTGTTTGGGGCCGAGGCGGAGATGGACAAAAATTTTGTCATCGGACTGTCGCCGAAGACCGTCGAGGAACTGGAATTCATCATCGTTCCCACCACTCACATGCATATGGACGGTTTTACGGTGGAGGGCAATGAAGACGCGGAAGCGCGTGCTCAGCTATGGATCAAACGGTTCGACGCTCTGCTTGACGCGCCGCTGCCTTTCGAGAAGGTGGGTCTCGCCCATATGACCTGCAGCCTGATCTGGCGGAATCGCTATCTCGAAGTGCTTCAGAAGATCCCCTTGTCCGAATACCACCGCCTGTTCGAGCGCGCGGCCAAGGCAGGCCTGGGCATCGAACTGAATTTCCCGGCTTACCATATGAGTCAGAGCACCGCCGAGATCGAACTGGTGCCGTACAGGATCGCCAGGGAGGAAGGCTGCAAATTCTACCTCGGCGGAGACGCCCACGTTCCGGCGTCCCTGGCAGACAGGATGATACATTTCAACGCCATGATAGATATTCTGGGATTGACGGAGGACGACAAGATACCGTTTTTGCAAAACTGACCGGCGAGACCGACCGGCAAAACTGACAGGCAAAATTGACCGGCTGGATCGACCGCCGGCGCGAACGGTCGCGGCCGGGATCGACCGGCGGAGTATCACAAATACGGAGGGAGAGGATCGTTGTGACAAGAGCTGAACTTGCGAAGCAGGCTTTCGAGGAGTGCTGTTCCCCGAAGACCACGGTGCGTTACGGAGTAAAGAGGGGACGCCCCTTCTGGAACGTGGAATCCACACAATTTATGTACGTGCCCGCGTTCCATTTTACCGCCGTCAGAATGTGCCCACGCTACCGGTACAGGGCCGTTGATGAACAGGGAGGCGTGCACGTTTTTGAATCGCCCGACTGTTGCGCGCTGCTCACTCCCATATGGGCGGAATTGCCCGAAGGCGTGGTGCGGCTCACCGTGACGGCTCTGGACAAAGACGGCAATGAATACGCTCCTGCCGGAGCCAGAACCTTTTTTAAACTGGCCAGCTTCCCGGAAGAAACGCCTCCCGCTGTCCGTTCCTACACCGACGCAGCCCGCAAGGCGTTCCGCTTCGCCATGTCTCAGGGTTTCGTGCAGCACTGGCTGAAATACGGAGAGCCCGATCCGTCCTACGACCTGAATTCCTACCCCAGCAAGATGATCGGAGCGCTGGTGGAAGCCATGATCTTCTTCGCGAAGATAAGCCCCGAAGACGCCGGAGACGCCATGAAAGTGGCCGTCAACGCCGCGGATTACCTGATCCGGATCACTCCCCGTGGAAGCGTCCCGCTTGCGGACCTGCCTCCCACGTACTACCTTGACTTCTGCCCCGATCCGGAAAAATACGGCATCGTCACGCCCAACTGGCACGCTGCGACCGGCCATTACGGCACCCAGATGATGATCTATCCCGCACGGGCAGGGCGCATGTTCATTGCCCTGGAACGTGCCACGGGCAACGCCGCATACCTCGAAGAGGCCCGGAAGATCGGTCAATATTTCGTTGACACTGCCGAGCCCAACGGCAGCTGGTACCTGGTGCGGTCCTGCGCCACCGGCGAGCCTGTCTCGGACAATTACATCTCGCCCATCGACACTCTGGTGCCTTTCCTGATGGACCTCTACAAGCGCACCGGGGAAGAGCGATTCAAGGAGGCCTGCGACCGGGCGGTGGATTACGTTATGCGGACCCAGCTGCCTACGTACAACTGGGAAGGGCAGTTCGAAGACAGCCCCCTGTCCACCAATTATATCAACCTGACCCATTACGCTCCCGTCGGCCTGGCGTGCTACCTGGCGGAATACCGCTCCGGCGACCCGGAGTCTCTGGAACTGGCCAAAGAACTTATGCGTTTTGCGGAGGATCAGTTCGTGGTCTGGAAGCGGCCCAATCCCTGGCCCCATCCCACCCCCGACGGCAGTACGCCTTACGATCCGGCTAAATGGCACACTCCCGCGGCCCTGGAACAATACGGCTGGTACGTGCCCATCGACGCTTCCACAGCAAATCTGGCGGAAGGCTTCCTGACGCTTTATAAAGCGGGCTGCGGCGAACTGTATCTGGCCAAGGCCAGGGCGCTCACCGACCAGCTCACAAGGGTGCAGCACGAGGACGGCCGGATCCCCACTCACTGGATGAGGACGCCGGACGCGGAAAAGAATTTCTGGTTCAACTGCATGTTCGAGAGCTGCCGTGTGCTGGCAGAGATGGCAGAATACGAAGAGGAGCGGAGCTTCTGATGAGACCCGATCCCGACGTAAATAACGATTTTCCCGGCAATGCAGCGGACATCGCTCCCTCCCCGGAGGACAACAAACTCGCTCTCTACCTCCGCCAGAAGGCATTGCTTGACACGTTCCTGGGCAACGGCGCCATCACCAGGGCCCAGTACGAAAAAAGCCTCGGCGACCTGACCGAAAAGATGGGCATGGAACGTTTTCGCGATTGATCCGTCTTCACCAACGCCTTGCCCCAAAAATGCAAAAAAAGACCGCCCCCGGATCACGGCAAGCTGCCGCGGACAGGGGCGGTCCCTTTTTACTCAGCCGTCTTCATTGAGAAGACGCCGGTGTGCCTGATTATTTTTTCTTCTTCTTGCTGAAGACGATGATGGCGACTACGGCGGCCACGATCACCACTGCGGCAGCGATGATACCGATGATGAGACCGGTGTTGCCGGACTTCGTTTCAGTATCGTTCTTGGGAGCGTCGGTAGCCTTCGGAGCGTCGGTGGCGTCGTCATCGACCTGGCCCTCTTCAGCCGGTTCGGTTGCCGGAGCGTCCGTAGGAACGGCCGTGGGAGCGTATGTGGGAGCCTCGGTGGCCGGTTCTTTGGTGGGTCTTTCGGTGGCGTTGGGATCGGCCTCGCCTATGATCAGGTAGATGTAGGGAGCGCCCTGGGTATCGCCGTTGGTGTTGCCGCCGATGATGTCAACGGTCTCGATGTCCTCATTTTCAGGACCGGAGCCAAGCACGAACCAGATGGACTCGGTGATCTCGCTGACGTCGCCGCCGATGAAGTTGACAACGTATGAGTCGGGGGGAAGGCTCTTGCCGAAATCGACGGTGTAATCTTTATTGTCCTTGCAGATAACTTCTGCGTTGACCACTTCGTTGCCGGTAAGATCCTCGATGGAAACGATCATAGGATATTCCTGAGGAGAGCCGTACGCGTAGAAGTTCATTCCGCTGAACCATACGTCGGAGGTGAATTCCACGGAGATGGCGCCGCCTTCGGTAACGGGGTTCATCCACCAGCCGGTGGTAAGAGCGCCGTCTGCGTCGTAAAGGTAGAACTTGGTCTTGTCGATCTTGGGATTGACGACGGAGTGCTCGGTGAGTCCCAGGCCGTTGCAGGTCCAGTCGGAACCGGGAGCGGCAGACTGGTTGGTGTAGCCCTGGCCGCCGGTGACGATGAACATACCGAAGTACAGGGGATCCGCGCCGAAGGTGAAGCTGTCCGCGCCTTCCACGTCGGTGACGGTGAACAGTTCGATGGGCAGCACGGCGGTGAATTCGTAACCGTAGGACATCTTCACGAGGTTGGTCTCGACCTTGTCGGAAATGTCGACGCCGCCGGGATTGTCGTCGTCCTTAAGGGCGGTCTTGTGGTTGTGCTGGAGCACGGTGAGCGTCTCGCCGATCTTGAACGAAATGAACAGGCCGGTAGTTGCGGCAAGCTTGTTGTCCGGGTTGAAGTCCAGCTGGATCAGATCGCCTTCATTCACGCCGTTGGCCGCCACGCCTACGTGGAGACCGTCTTTTGTGGCTTTCATGTAATATTTGATCGAGATGTCGCCGATGTCTCCGCCGGTCCAGGTCTGGTAATTGGTCTTGTCGAGCGTGAACGAATATTTGTAATTGCCGGATTTAACGATCTTGTCGGGCTCTACGGGATCGCGCTCGGTGCCTTCGGTGGCCAGAGTTATTCCTACCTTGGGATAGAAGGAGACTTCAGATCCGCGCTGGTACACCACCGTATCTTTACCTGCATCGGAGAAGGTCCAGAAACCGAAAGCTCCGCTTCCGATGGCCGTGAATTCGGCAAGATAAGTTCCGGCGGGAACGTTGTTGTTGAGGACGAATACTGCGTCCTGGTTGTCCTGATGCTCGTAAACTTCGCCTACTGCAATGGGGTCGCTCTCGACGGATTCTTCGTAATCTTCGGTCCAGCGGTATACTTCGACCATAGCGTCGCAGCCTTCCTTCTGGGTCCAGGTGGGGCTGGCGAGACCGGTGATCTCGTACATGAAATATCCTTCGGGGACCGTGATGATAACGGCAATAGGTCCGGCGTTGTTGAGCTGCTGCGCACCGCCGTCTCCCGATCCGTCGGGGAAGATCGCGACCTTTTCGGAAGCAACTGCGGCAACGGAGAACAGGGTGCATGCGATGGCGACCGTAATGAGGATCGCTAACAGTTTTCTCATGGTTTTTTCCTTCTTTCTGATTATTCTAAAACGTTTGCGCGTCAAGACGGGTCTCCGGGAAAAACACAAAGTCGCCTCTTCGCTTATTTTCGTAAACATTTTACCCGTTTACGGCGCGAATTGTCAAGAATTTGTTAACAGGCGGCGGTTTCGGCGCAGGGGGGGGACATGAAAGCTTTTGTTATGGGTTGCCACGCCGAAATGATGCCGCTGCGCTAATGATGTCGTCCCTGAGGGACTGATTGAGGACAAATTTATTCCACTTAATTAGTGAGCAAAGCGAATGGCATTATTGACCTTCGCTGATGCTGCTGCCGCGCTGTCTCTAAAAAGCTTCTTCTAAAAAAATCGAGGGATCTCAACGTTTTCCGCTATTTCCCTCGAATCATTATAGCCTTTGCTCTGTCCGAAAAAAGATTATTCTCTAAATTTCGAGGGTCCGGCGATTTTTATTTTTTTCCCTCGAAAGAAGCAATCCCCTGCGCTGTCTGCATAAGGTTGTCCCGCCGTTTCTGCCACGAGCACCTGTGGAAATGAGCATAAACGTCAGTAATTTCGGGCAGTTTACTTCATTTCCCTCGAAAACGGCTGGGCCGCCTCTGGTGCGGCCAAAAAAACGAGCGAGAACGTCAGGGATCTTGCCGATTATCCTTATTTCCCTCGAAAAGAGGAAGGACACCCGTGCCCCGGGACGGTAAAATGAACACGAACGCCACAGTCCGACCGATCGGGGCGGCACCGGTCGGGTCAGTGAACCACAAACGCCCCGGTCATGCCGACCGGTCGTGCCTGACCGGTTAAAAGAAGAAAATGTCCTCGAACTTTTTGTCCAGCGCCACGCACAGGAGCATTGCCAGCTTCGCCGTGGGCACGTACTGCAGCGTTTCGATGGAACTGATCGTGTTCCTTGACACGCCCACCATGTTTGCCAGGGCCTGCTGGGACAACCCGTTTTCCTTCCTTATGTCGGGCAGGCGGTTTTTCAATATCAGACTGTCGTCCATATCAAAGCACCCCGCACAATTGCAATATCCAGACCGCCAGCATCGACAGGGCAAGGATGCCCCAGAAGATTGTCATCACCAGTTCGTGCTTCCGCCTGAGGCGCAGGTATTTTACCAGGAACATCACGCAGGCCATGGAAAACAGGGCGAAATCCGGGCCGCGGTTGACATAGTGGAGCACGAACCCGTTGACCGTATCCACGATGATCAGCAGCACGACG
>JAEFAM010000053.1 GCA_016287565.1 Clostridia bacterium | reverse complement strand
TATCTGAGCGTCCCCACCGACGGCCCTCAGCGCGACGAGAGGCTTGGCGGGACCGGCGCCACCGAGATATTCTGCTGCACCGCCGCATACAACGCATACGTGCTCGACTTCTTCAGGAAGTGGATCCGGGACGCCGCAGACAGCCAGAGCGAAGCAGGCGCTTTCCCCGACGTTGTCCCCAGAATGTGCATAGTGGGAGAGGGCAACGCCGCCTGGGCCGACGCTCCGATCATTGCCGCGTATACGATGTACCGCATGTACGGAGACGTAAAGATCGTCAGGGACACTTATCCTTCGCTTGTCAAATACATGGACTACCTGAGCCAGTTCGGTATGAACGGCCCCCATCCCGCATACGGCGACTGGCTGGCTTACGAACCTACCGACAACCGTTTCATATGCGTATGCTACTACGCCTACGACGCGCTCCTTATGGAGAAACTGTCTCTGATCCTGGGCAAGACCAGAAAAGCCAGGTCCTACCGCAACCTGTACGAAAAGATCAGAAGATACTTCAGGCGCACTTATATGAAGCGCGGCAGGCTCATTCAGACATCCCAGACTGCATATCTGCTCAGCCTGAAATTCGGCCTGCTGCCCGACACATTTGCCGAAGAAGCCAAAGCCATCCTCGCTAAAAAGATCAGGGACAACGGCTACAGGCTCAGCACCGGCTTCCTGGGCACCGGCATTCTGAACATCACCTTGAGCGAATTCGGAATGGATGGACTGGCATATTCGCTGCTGCTCCAGACGGGCAATCCTTCCTGGCTCTACAGCGTATACCAGGGCGCCACCACCATCTGGGAGCGCTGGAATTCCTACACGCTCGACAAGGGCTTCGGAGACGTGGGCATGAACTCCTTCAATCATTACGCTTACGGCGCCGTGCAGGAATGGATGTACAAATATATGCTGGGCATCGACAACGACGAGACGGATCCCGGCTTCCGCCATATAATCCTGAGGCCTACTCCCGACACCAGGACTCCGGACGAAATGCCCGAGGGCCAGGAAACGGTCAAATGGGTGCGCGGCAGCTACAAGTCGGTCTCCGGCGAGATCAGCGCCTCCTGGTCCATGGAAGAAGACTTCTTTAATTACGAAGTATCAGTACCCGCCGGCACCTACGCCACGCTTTACCTGCCCGTATTCGACGAAAACGTAAAGACCGTCAACATCAACGGAGTCGTCAGTCCCTTGTCCGATTATGCCAGGAAAGACGGCAGAGTCGTGATCGACCTGGCGCCCGGAAAATACTGCTTCGAAATGATGAGATGAGTGCCGTTTGAACTAAAAGAGGTTTGAGTTATGAAGAAGCGTCAAGAAAAGAACGAATATTGCAAAGGGGAGAGGCGGAGAGCGGTCATCGCCATGCTGATCGCCCTATGCGCCCTTATGCTGTTTGCAACATTCACAGGCTGCAATTCCGGCAGCGAAAACGGCCCCACCGGGAATACCGTGATAATCACTCCGGAAAACGGCAATAACGGCAGCCCCGTCACCGGCTATATTCATGACGCTTCTTCCGACCCGGCCGTGACGCCGGACAACGGCAATGCCTCCGATCCCACTCAGGTGCCAGTCACTCCGATCCCGGTCACCCAGGCTCCTGCCACCCAGGGAAGCGACGATCCCAACCTGCCTTTGAAAGGCCTCAAGATCTGCGTGGATCCGGGCCATCAGGGCGCCTCGATGTCCGAAAAAGAACCCTGCGCTCCCTGGGGCCCAGAGGCCAACTCTTCTGTGAACAATACGGTCATGAAGGCGAAGGCCACCGCCGGCACCACCGGCGTCAGCACGGGGAAGACTGAATTTGCCGTCAATCTCGAGATCGCCCTGAAGCTCAGGGACGCTCTTGAATCCAAAGGCGCCACGGTCATAATGAGCCGCACGGACAACGACTCCCGCATCTCCAACAGGGACCGCGCAATTTTAGCAAACGAGAACGGCTGCGACCTCACTTTCAACATCCATTGCAACGGCGCTGAAAACCATTCTATCTCAGGCATCGAAATATACGTACGCGGCGCAGGCGACAACACCGAAGAATATGCCCGGCGTTCAAAAAACGAAGCCGCGCTGGGGCAGAAGCTCCTCGACAAGCTTTGCGCATATACCGGTGCCAACAAGAGAAACGTCAACAAGAGCGACAATTATACGGGCATCAACTGGCGCGACCACGCCACTTTCATCATAGAATGCGGCTTTATGAGCAACCCCGAAGAGGACGTTAAACTCGGCAGTCCGGAATATCAGGAAAAGCTGGCTCAGGCCATTCTGGCGTTCGTCCTGGAGGACTATAAAGGATGAAAAAGCGGCTGGCGCTGATATTGACGGCCTTATTGATACTGGCCTTGCCAGGCTGTTTTTTTGAAGGCGTAATTCCGGATAATACGGCTGATCCCGGAACGGCTGAGCATACCGGTCTGCCTGAGGTTTCCGTTGCCGCGAACGATCCGACAAATGTTCCGGAAAATACCGATCCGACGGAGGCTGCCACTTTTGGAACGGCTTCTCCCGAGGAGATCGCTTTCTGGAAGGAAGCGGCGGAGCACCTCGAATATTACAAAGAAGTTGCCCTGGATTCCGAATTCGGCACCAGGGACGGGAAGGTCCACAAATGGACTGAGCCAATATCTTTATACGTTTATCCCGGCGTTGACGCGGATAAATATATTGGTTTTATAGAAGCGCATCTGGAGACGCTGAACGGCATAGAAGGATTTCCCGGCATCACGCTCACGGAAGATATCGACGCCGCCGGATTGACGCTGGAATTCGTTTCATACGAAAGAATGAAAGAGCTGCTGGGCAGCGACGGACAGGACAGCCGGGACGCCTACGGATACGTCAACATATCCTGGTACAATAAAGATTGCCGCATATTCAAGGGCCGGATATATATAGTCAGCGAAGCCGATTCAAGCGAAGCGGACGTCAGGCATACTCTGATAGAGGAGACGACGCAGGCAACGGGCCTTATGAACGATTCCGTTAAAGATTCCAGGAGCATTTTCTATCAGGGATATTCCACAGTTGACCGGCTCAACGACGTCGACATGATCCTTTTGAAGATACATTATTCGGACCGGGTCAAGGGCGGCATGGTATACGAAGAAATAAAAGAGATCGCGGAGGCACTTGCCAATCAATGATATTTGTGGCAAAATGACCCGGTGACGAAAAGTCGCCTGAAAGGATCTGGATCATAGATATGAAGAGAAATATATTTACGTCTGAATCGGTAACGGAAGGCCATCCCGACAAGGTATGCGACGCTGTGGCGGACAGGATACTTGACGCGCTCATCGAGCAGGATCCTGCTTCCCGCGTGGCCTGCGAAGTCACCGCCTGCCCGGGCCGCATTATGATAATGGGGGAGATCACGTCCAAAGCAGTTGTGGATTACGAGCAGCTGGTGCGCGACACGATACGCGAGACCGGATATACGGATCCCGAAATGGGATTCGACGCAGATACCTGCGAATTCGTCAATTGCCTCAGCACCCAGTCTCCCGATATTGCCATGGGCGTGGACAATTCGTTCGAGAGCCGCAACGGAGAAGATTCCGAATTCCAGACCGGTGCCGGCGACCAGGGAATGATGTTCGGTTTTGCCTGCAATGAAACTCCGGAGCTTATGCCGCTTCCCGTGAGCCTTGCTCATAAACTTACCCGCAGGCTGGCGGAAGTGCGCAAAGAAGGCATCCTCGACTATCTCAGACCTGACGGAAAGGCTCAGGTCTCCGTGGAATATAACGACGACAACACTCCCAGGCGCATCGAAGCCGTGGTGGTCTCCAGCCAGCACAGCGAAAACGTGTGCATCGAAAAGCTTAGAGACGATATCAGGAAATACGTGATCGACGCGTCCATACCCGCAGAGCTCATCGATGCGGAGACAAAGATTTTCATCAATCCAACGGGCCGCTTCGTTATCGGAGGCCCCGCCGGAGACACCGGCCTTACGGGCCGCAAGATAATCGTGGATACTTACGGCGGAATGGGCAGACACGGAGGAGGCAGCTTTTCCGGAAAAGATCCTACCAAAGTTGACCGTTCGGCCTGCTATATGGCAAGGCATATCGCCAAGAGCGTGGTAGGCAGCGGGCTTGCGGACAGGGCGGAAGTCCAGATCGCATACGCCATCGGAGTCGCCCATCCCGTATCTTTCAGGATCGACACTTTCGGAACAGAGAAATATCCCGTGGAACAGATCGAGAAGGCAATACTTAAGAAATTCGACCTGAGGCCCGGAGCCATCATAAAATATCTCGACCTGCTGAGGCCGATCTACAGCCGCACCACCAATTACGGACACTTCGGAAAAGAAGATCAGGGCCTGCCCTGGGAAGAGGTGGCCCTGATAGAGATCGACGGCTGACAGTTAACCGTTACAGTTTACCGTTTATCATCTGCCGTTTAACGGATCATCTTCTGATATGGACCGGCGACTTGTCGTTACCGGCCGGATCTATTTTTACCGTTATCGATTCGTTGTTGGGAAGGGGCACCTGGCCGGAAGCCCGGAGCAGAGGCGTTTCGAGAGGCTTGAAGCTGAAGTCCGCGAAGCCGGGGCGCGTGGGAGCGATGCCCAGTATGTATTTTCCGTAAAGAATGACCGGAATTGCGGACCAGCCGTGGCAAAGGCTGCCTGCGTCGTCGAATGCTTTTGCGCCGTCAAGCGTTTCCCAGAACGACGTGGCGCCGCCGTAGAGCATATGGCCCCATTTCCTTGCCACCTCGTCGAATACGAAACCTGCGTATTTATTTCCCAGCCCCAGCAGCGCTTCGTATTTGAAGATGGAATGGCTGAGCGTGGCGGGAACGTACACTCCGGGACAGCCGGGAGCGATCTTTTCCGCTTCTTCCGCGTAACCTATAAGGTTGGGCGTTCGTTTGCCCGTGAGGATATCCGCCACCCGGTCGATATAGGCATCCGGCACGGCTCCGGCGTACAGCGCCAGCGCGTGCGTCAATTCGGAAAAATGCACCTTTTTACCGTTCACGACGTAGGTACAATAAGCTTCGCGGTCATAGTTCCAGTAGGCCGCGTGGAATCCGGCAATCACGGATTTGTGCAGCATTTCGTACCAGGAATATTGGCGCCTGTAATCGTAATTGTCCTCGGGATCGTGGCGCCTGACCAGCCAGGCGGCAAGATGCGCGGCGGCGTCCAGCGCCAGGGCGTAGAACAGCGTCAACGGAGCGTCGGTATTGACCTCGCCCTGCTTTCTCTGATCGGCAGGCACTGAACTGGCCATCCAGTCGGACCATTCGTAGAAATTCCAGCTTCCCGGCGTATTGAACGGCGGCAGCTGATCTCCGCTCTTCGAATGGACCCAGAACGTCCTGATTATCTTTTCCACCACCGGAAATTCTTCGGCGGCGAAAGCGTAGTCTCCAGAATAGAGCACGTATTCGTACAGTTCCACGATCCACATCAGCGAGAAAGAGGGGATCCAGACGGGAACTTTAGCCGGCGCGCAAAGCTCCAGCTGGCCGTCCGGACGCAGGCTCTTTCCCAGAAGCCTCAGGCTGGCCTTGGGAAAATCGTATTCTCCGAAGGAATAATATCCCGACAGCATCTGATTCCTGGAATCCATCGAATAAAGCGCCTGCTCGCGCCAGGGACAGTCCTCGTAATGCTCGTGCATGCAAAGCCTCAAGGTATCAAGGGACACCTTATAAATCTCGTTGTGCAGCCAGTCGGAAGAGCGGAAGCCGCAAACGTTTTTCAAAGGGTAATCAGAGGGCCTGACTCCGGCGTAATAAAGCTTGAAATCGAATGAAGTGACGAATATCTGCATATACCTGAGGCCCAGGCGTTTGATATAATGAGTAAACCGCTGCCTGCCTTCAGAGCAGGTATATACGCCCGTAAAGCATCTGCCTCCCACGAAGGAACGGGCCCTCAGGTCGATGAGATGCTCTCCGTAGCCGATATATACTTTTGTTCCGGCTTCCGCTTCGACGTCAATGGTGAAATATCCCGCTGTCTCCTGCATCAGGTCGATCACGGCGTAGATACCCGCGTAACCTCTCACGGGGTCGATACGGAAACGTACGGGTTCGACGGTCCCGCCGGAGCCGATCTTCGTATCGTACCCTCTGGCCCCGTAGGTGATCTCGTGAAAATATCTCTGGCTCAGCGCCGCTCTCTGAAGTTTCTTTGCCGTAACTTCGTTAAGATCCTCCTGGTTGAACCTGAAAAGCCCCTGTGTCAATATCTCGCCGGCCTTGTCGTCTCCGATCTCCAGCTTTTTTATGGGGCGCGGGTACAGCAGCGTCTCGTATTTGGCGTTTTTCAGGGGATAATCCGCAAAAGACAGTTCCATTCTGGATTCCGCGGAAGGGAAGTACGGATTCAGTACCGCCAGTTTGGACGCGTCGTATTCGAAAGCGTATCCCAGCTGTCCGGAGACCATCTCCATAGGCCCGGATCTGTAAGCGGGAGAGACGCGGCCGAGTGTTTTGGAGGAACTTTCCGTGATCAGCTTGTCTCCGTTGCAGACAGTATAGCAAAAGCCGGGCTCCCCGTGAAGGTAGGTGGAAGAGCTGTTGCCCTGGTAATAGATCAGGAAACGGAGCGTGTTTTCGCCTTCGCGGAGAAAGTCGGAAATATCGATCTCGTCGTAAACTTTGGCGTCAGGAAAATCGGCATATTGACCCGAAGCGGCGTAAACGCTGTTGACCCACAAAACGTACTGGGAGTCTGCGCTGATCCTAAGCTTCAGTTTGTCGCCGGGCAGGAAAACATGTTCCTCCGGACCGCCTTTGGCAGGTTGACGCACTCCGTCAGAATCGCAGTCGAATCTGATCTTGAACGAGTCGATAAACTCGCCGTACGTGTTGACGCTGCTGCCGTCGCTGTTAACGAGCCAGATCCATTTCATATTTGACGCTCCTTTTTCGACGATATTTAATTTAGTGTGGTCACAAACCGGGGCTGAGCTTTTTTTCGTCCGTTTCGGCGGACTTCACGAGCCGCGGCGGCCCCGTCCGGGCCCGGGTCAAGCATAAGGCTCAGCTTTAGAGTTTATTCAAAAAGCGTCCCACGCGCTCCAGCGCGGTCTTTATATGTTCGGCGGAATATGCGTAGGAAGCGCGCACGAAACCTTCTCCCGATCTGCCAAAAGCACCGCCGGGAACCAGTGCCACCTTTTCTTCCTGAAGCAGTTTCTGGCAAAAGTCGTCGGAAGAAAGGCCGGTGGACGAGATATCGGGGAAGCAATAGAAAGCGCCCTCGGGCTCGAAACATTTGAGTCCAAGGTCGTTGAAGCCTTTAACGATAAGCTTGCGGCGGTAATTGTACTCTCTCCGCATGTCCTCGATGTCTCCGTCGCCTTCGTTGAGCGCCTCAAGAGCCGCGTACTGGCTCATGGTGGGAGCGCACATTATGGCATACTGGTGAAGCTTTGTTAGGACCGCGTTGACCGGTTCCGGAGAAACGGCATATCCCAGCCTCCAGCCGGTCATGGCGTAGGCTTTTGAAAAACCGCTTACGATGACGGTGCGCTCTTTCATGCCTTCGATGGAAGCTATGGAAACGTGGCGCCTGTCGGTGTAGGTCAATTCTGCGTATATCTCGTCTGCCAGCACGATCACGTCCGTATCCCGGAGCACGTCGGCGATGGCCCTCAGCTCGGACTCTTTAAGTATCGAGCCGGTGGGATTGTTGGGGAAGGGCAATACCAGCAGTTTGGTCCTGTCAGTTATCGCCGCCTTCAGGGCTTCAGGAGTGAGTTTAAAACCGTTGTCCCTGTCAAGGTCGATGTATACCGGCTTTGCCCCCGCCATGGCCGCCAGAGGGCCGTAGCAGACGAAGCTGGGCTGGGGGACTATAACTTCATCCCCGGGCCTGATAAACGCTCGCATGGCCACGTCAATCGCCTCGGAACCGCCTACGGTGATCAGCACGTTCTTTTCCGAGTATTCCAGCCCGAAGCGCCTCTTAAGATAAGCGGCAACCGCCTTTCGAAGCTCCGCCAGTCCGGCGTTGGCCGTATATTGCGTCTTGCCTTTTTCCAGCGACCGGATGCCCGCGTTCCTAATATGCCAGGGCGTGATGAAATCCGGCTCTCCTATGCCCAGGGAGACAACGCCTTCCATGGTGGAAGCTATGTCGAAAAGCTTCCTGATGCCCGAGGGCGGCAGGGAAGTCAGCACCGTGTTCAATTGATCTTCAGGTCTTTTGGTCATCAAAACAGCATCACCTGTCTGTCGTCTTTCGGTTTCTCTTCGAACATGATACCGTCTTCTTTGTATTTCTTGAGCACGAAGTGTGTGGCGGTGCTTACCACCGCTTCCATAGGCGCCAGTTTTTCGGCAACGAACAGCGCCACCTCGTTAAGATTCCTGCCTTCGATCTGAAGCGCAAGGTCGTATGTGCCGGACATGAGGTATACGCTTTTAACCTGGTCGTATTGATAAAATCTCTCGGCGATCTGGTCGAAGCCGCGGCCGAACTGAGGCGTCACTTTAAGTTCGATGAGCGCGGTCACAAGTTCCTTGGAAGTCTTGCGCCAGTTGATCATGACCTTGCTTCCTACAATTATGCCGTCTTTCTTAAAGCTTTCGATCCTGTCGTTGACCTCCGCTTCCGTTATGCCCAGCATCACCGCTATGTCAGCTGCGGAAAGCGCGCTGTCCTTGTCAAGGAGTTCCAGAATTTCATTGTCCATAAGCCGTAACCTCGCAATATTATAATGGGGGCAATACACGTTAAAGACGGATATGTGCCTGTTCAGTTTGATTTTACCATATCGAAACGTTTTTGTCACTTTATTATTTGCGGTCAATATGATAAAATCGCCCCTGACGGAACCGTTTATTTGCATATGGAGGCGCAGTTATGGACAAAATAATGAACCTGGTCAATTTCGTTAGAGGCGTGGAGCCCCGTGAGCCGGAAAAAGATCTTTTCGAGCCCGTTGTCCGGGAACTGGAGGTCAACCGGCGCTACGGCTTTAAGAGCACCGTTTTGCTGCAGTACGACGCCCTTATGAGGGAAGATATCAGGCAGCTGTTTTCCGACCGGGAGGCCAATAAAGACGTGGAGCTGGGGCTGTGGTTCGAGATGAACCGGCCTCTTACGGAAGCCGTGGGGATCGAGTGGCGCGGGAGGCCCGGGTACGACTGGGACTGGTTCGTGGATCCGGGATTCCTGATGGCTTATACGCCGGATGAGCGTGTCAAACTTATCGATGAGGCGTTTCGCAGGTTTAACGAGCTGTTCGGATATTATCCTAAAGTTGTCGGGTCCTGGTTGCTGGACGCGTTTTCGATGAAATATATGAGCGAGAAATATGAATTGTCCGCCATGTGCATATGCAGGGAGCAGTTTGCGGTCGACGCGTACACGCTCTGGGGCGGCTATTATACGGGCGGGTATTATCCTTCCGTTAAGAACGCCCTCTGTCCCGCGAAAACGAAAGAATATCAGATAGAGACCCCCGTTTTCCGTATGCTGGGGCTGGATCCCATTTACGGCTACGACGAGGCCAGATATCCCACCGGCGTCTGGGGCTGCAACACCATGGAACCTGTGTGGACCTCGGGCTCCGACAGGAGGATAATGGAATGGTACATGGACGTTTATTACAAGTCGCCCTGCCTTTCTTATGCCTACGCCACCACGGGGCAGGAAAACAGTTTCGGCTGGCCCTGCATCGAAAAGGGGTATCTGGTGCAGGCGGAATTGTTGCACGAGATGGTATTGAAAGGGGAGGTCAACGTCGAGACTCTGGGCGAGACCGGCGAACGTTTCAAGTCTTTATACAGTGTGACTCCTGCCTGCGCTCTCACCGCGCTCAAAGACAGGACGGACAACGGCCTCAAGGCGGTCTGGTATGATTCTCCGTCTTACAGGGCTGGCCTTATCGCCGAGCCGGGCGGCAGGATCTTTTTAAGGGATCTTAACCTTTTCGACGAGAGGTACGAAGAGCGGTATCTGGAAAAGCCCTGCCGCTCCTGGGACGCACGGTACGACAACCTTCCGGTGGTGGACAACCGGCTGTGGTCGAAAGACGGGGCCGAGTCATATCTGATGATATGCGATGACGCGGATACTTCGACCGTTTCCGCTTCGGAAGACGGAGACGTTTTGACCGTGGAATTCAAACGGTCAGGCTGCAGCGAAAAGCGCGGCGCTGATCCTGTCGTCAGGGTCGAGTTCAGGCCGGACCGGATCGCCTTCGAAGGGATCGAAAAAGCGGTCTATTCCACAGGCGTGTATGAAGATGACGTGGAGATTAGTTTCGATGAAAACGTTGACAGGATCGATCTAAAAAAACGCGGTTTCGGATATTATATTGCCGCAGTTCAAGGATCGTTCCTTCGCTGCGTCGATAAAAAATCAGACCGCGCCGTATTCGAATTCAGCGCGGCCCTGACCGATAAAGCTATGGAAGGGAAGAGTCAGATATCCGTTTCTTTCGGTTCGGACTGACCGTCTTCTGCCCCTTCTTCGTATTCCGCCGTGCCGGCTTCGCCTTCCGCCTCGCCGTCACGGTTTTTCTTTTTGTTTCTGAATATCCTGATCTTGGACCACAGAAGTATTATGGTCTGGCCCGGAATGCCCAGGATCATTATGTACCAGATATTGACGCCGAACATATGGCAGATGATGCAGGCGGTGAGCAGCGACGACCACATCAGAAGGGAAATGATCAGGAAGTTTCTGCGCCTGTTGAACCATATGGAATTTAATATAAGCCAGACTACGAAGGTGACGGGCAGCGCGATGACGAAGCAGAGCAGGTTCTTCACGGAATGTCCTGCGGAATGCAATATCACGAACACCAGGGTGGCTATCAGCCATATAAGCACTATGCAGATGGCAAGGATAAATTTCCTGTTCGTGATGCGGCGCCTCAGCTTGCTGATGCTGCTGTCAGGCCTGGAAAAGATGCTGGTGTGGTCTTTCGCGAAAAGATAGTCGAGAGTGACTCCGAACAGGTCCGCGATCTGCTTGAGCACGATGGCGTCCGGGATAGATTCGGCGCGTTCCCACTTGGAGATGGCCTTGTCGGTATAGTTCAACCGCTCGGCAAGTTCGGCCTGTGTCATGCCTTTAGAGCGTCTCAGCTGTGATATATTGTTCGCTATTATCTGTTTGTAATCTTCTGCCTGCATGATCCGTACCTTGCTTTCGGTAATAGTTCAAATTATGAGGTTTTTGAATTGTAGCATATAAAACGGCGCTTTTCAAGTTGTTTTGACCGAATTTTGCAATTGATACGAAGGATTCTACCGCGGGTTTACATGCGGTAGAATCGTTCTCTACCGGCCGTTTTAACGGTAGACAGGGCCTCATCAACAGTTTATTGATTCATTTTGGTTTTGTATATATTATAAAACTACAAACTCTTCCGGAGGTCATTATGAACCCTTACGTACTTTTTACAGATCTGTCCTGCGACGTCGATCCCGAGATCCTTCGGGACTGGGGAGTGTCGTACGTCTCGCTGACGCACCACTTTGTCGACGATCCGGAAAAAGAGTATAACAATGACGATTACCCTGTAAAGCAGTTTTACGACGAGATGAGGCATGGCAGGATCGCCAAGACTTCCGCGGTGGCAAAAGAGGTTTTTCTCGAAGCCTTTAAAGAGATCCTGGACAACGGCAGCGATATCCTCTATCTCGCTTTTTCTTCCGGCCTCAGTTCTACCTACGCGAATTCCATGCTTGCGGCGTCGGAACTTCAGCCCCTGTATCCCGACAGAAAGATACTGATCTCCGACACCCGTTCCGCTTCCGCCGGAATGGGGCTGCTGGTCTATATTGCCGCAGAGAAGAAAAAAGCGGGCGAGAGCATTGACGCGCTGTTCGAATACGTCGAATCACAACGATTCCATCTCTGCCACTGGTTCACCGTGGCGGATCTTAAATATCTAAAGCGCGGCGGCAGAGTCAGCGCCGCGGCGGCTTTCATAGGAGGTGTGCTCAGCATCAAGCCGGTGCTCCATATGGACGATCCGGGCCACCTCATTCCAGTCACCAAAGTAACGGGCAGAAAGAATTCCATACTTAAAATGGCTGACAAATACGGAGAACTCAGCATCGATCCCGAAAACGGCACCGTGTTCATTTCCCACGGAGACTGCGTGGAAGATGCTGAATATCTTGCTGCCGTACTCAAGGAGAGGCACGGCGTCGAAGTAAAACTCATAACCTACGTCGGTGGTGTCATCGGAGCCCATTCCGGTCCCGGCACCCTGGCGCTGTTCTTCATTGGAAAGGAAAGATGATCTGCCGTACGGAGATTCCCGACCGGCCTGAACGCTCCAAAGCTTATTGAATGATATTGTCCGGAGGATCTGACATGAATTACAGAAATGAAAAGTTACTCAGCGGCGAAATATATTCTCTTATGCTAAAATGCGCCGAATGCGAACTTAAACTGCATATAAAGGACGTAAACGATCTTAACGTGTTTCCCGTGCCCGACGGCGACACCGGGGACAATATGTGGCGCACCATCAACGGCGGCGTCAATGCCCTCAAAGCCTGCAAAACAGAGGACCTCCAGGACGCGGTCATCACTTCCAGCAAGGGCATGCTCATGGGCGCCCGGGGCAATTCCGGCGTCATCCTTTCTCAATTCTTTAAAGGCATCACAGACGTGCTTTCCAGGCACGGCAAGGCCGATTCCGAAGTACTTCTGGAAGCGCTCAGGAACGGCGTTAAAGTTTCCTACGCCTCCGTGCAGAATCCCACCGAAGGCACGATCCTTACGGTCGCCAGGGAATCCGTTGACCACGCAGGCGAAAAGATAGGCGAAGACGCTGCGTTGTTAGAGCTGTTTAACGAATTGAAAAACGGCATGGAGATATCGCTTAAGCGCACGCCGGAACTGCTTCCTGCGCTCAAACAGGCGGGAGTCATCGACAGCGGCGGCGCCGGTCTGTACTATATCGCCACCGGATTCGCGCTGGCGCTGAACGAAGATATGGAAACGCTGGAAAAACGGTACGGACCTGTGGAAAAGAACGCATCGCCTTCTTCTGAGCATCGGGACAGAGAAGATGCCGTCAACGTCGACCTGTTTACTGCCGACGACGTGATGGAATACGGTTACTGCACCGAACTTCTTATTAGGCTCCAGAACGGCAAGACCGATATCGATAATTTCGACGATGACGCCGTCCGCGCTTTCCTGGCCGATGCCGGGGATTCAGTGGTTTATTTCAGAGACGGCTCTTTAGTGAAACTCCACGTCCATACAATGCATCCCGAAAAAGTGATGGACCATATGCACAGATTCGGAGAGTTCCTCAAACTGAAGATCGAAAATATGACGCTGGAACATACGGACAACGATTCTCCGGCCGCGCGCCGGGTTAAGACTGTTCCAGCTTCTGGCGGCGATGAAGCTGCACGAAGCGAGCTTTCTGAGGGAACGTCCGAATTCTCAGGCGAAGCCGTTTTTTCCGTAGAGAAACCGGAAGGCCCCGCTAAGCTTTACGGCACCGTCGTGGTCTCCGTGGGAGACGGTTTTAACGAGATATTTACCGCTATGGGCACCGACGCCATCGTCTCCGGAGGCCAATCCTTCAATCCTTCCGCCAGCGACTTTATCGACGCCTTTAAGAAGGTAAACGCAGAAAATATAATCGTTTTCCCGAATAATAAAAATATCAACCTTGCCGCCAGGCAGGCCGCGGATATGTACGAAAAAGCCAAAGTCCACGTTATCGACACCGTGAATCTGGGCCAGGGATATATCGGCCTTGCCGCGGTGGCTCCGGACGAGACCGACGTGGATGCCATAATCGATTCCGTCAACGAAGCGATCTCTCTTTGTGATTCCGGCTCCGTTTCTGTTGCCGTAAAAAGCGGAAATTTCGACGGTATCGCGGTCAACGAAGGCGATTTTATCGGTTTCGTTGGCAAAAATATAGTGTCTTCCGAGAAGGATCTGGTCAGCGCGTCAATGCTGCTGGCTGATCATCTGCTTGCGGACGAGTCGAAACGCGGCGTGCTGACCTGCTTCACCGGAAAAGATACGACGGATGCGGACAATTCATTCCTCGAAAAAGCCATAGGCGAAAAATATCCCGACGTTGAACTGTTCTTCGCGCCGGGA
>JAEFAM010000136.1 GCA_016287565.1 Clostridia bacterium | reverse complement strand
GTCGCCTGCGTTGGGGATCGTTATCTCGGTGTAGTAGGCGGAAGGAGCCGTAGCAGGCGCTTTTGTGGGACTGGGTTTAGGCGTATTGACAGGCTGATTCGTCTTTTCGGGAGTTTTGGTAGCTTCGGGAGCGTCTGTCTTAGAAGGCCCGTCTGTCACAACGGGAGTTTGTTCGGTACCCGGAGCTTCAGTCACTTCTGGCAAGTCGGTCCGCGAAGGCTCATCCGTACCGGGATCGAAAGGCGTTTCGATATCAGGCACGTCGGTTTTACCGGGGATCGCGGTCATGACGGCCACGTAACCCGTAGGATCTGTCTTGTTATTGTCTTTGAAACGCATGCTGCAGGCTTTAACCACCAGCACGATCACCAATATAAGTATGATCAATACCAGCAGCGCGGTGATCCTGTTGAGCCATATTTTTCTTTTGAAATTCTTATTGTTCGAGTTCATTTAAGATCGCATCTCCGATTTCGGTGGTAGTACAGATTTTAACTTTGGTATCGATGGAATCGTTGTCGTAAATGTCCGCAGTCCGCAAACCTTTTTCAAGCACTGCGCTCACCGCGTTCTCGATCTCGTCCGCAGCCGCGTCAACGTTCAGTTTGTACCTGAACAGCATCGCCACGGACAATATCATTCCTATGGGATCCGCTATATTCTTTCCGGCAATATCCGGCGCCGATCCGTGTATGGGTTCGTAAATATCTACTTCTCCAACTGAAGCGGACGGCAGCAATCCGATGGACCCGGTGATCACCGAAGCTTCGTCGGACAATATGTCCCCGAACAGATTCGACGTTACCACCGTGTCGAACTTGTAAGGCGCGCAGGCCAGCTGCATGGCGGCGTTGTCAACGTACATCCTGGAAGTTTCGACTTCCGGATAATCCGAAGCCACTTTGTCGAAAACTTTTCGCCAGAGCCTGGACGAAGCGAGCACGTTGGCCTTGTCCACCAGGCACAGTTTCTTTCTGCGCTTCATGGCGCATTCGAAACCTTTTATGATTATACGTTCGATCTCGGCGTAGGAATAATATTCCGTGTCGTAAGCCTCGTGGTCCCCTTCCGATCTTTCCCCGAAATAGATGCCGCCGGAAAGTTCGCGGACGATCATTATATCGACGCCTCTGTCGATTATGGAGCGCTTTAAGGGAGAGGCGTTTTTAAGGCAGTCGTACACTTTGGCAGGCCTGAAATTGGCGAAAGCGGCACATTCTTTTCTAAGCTTTAGAAGCCCTTTTTCAGGCCGTATGGAAGCGTCTACGCTGTCCCATTTAGGACCTCCCACGGCGCCCAGCAGCACCGCGTCGGACTGTTTTATCAAAGCAAGATCAGAGTCGCTCAAAGGTGTGCCGTAAGCGTCAATGGCGCAGCCTCCGAAAAGAATGGGAGTTATGGAATATTCGATGCCGTATTTATCCAGCTGGTAATTCAATATCTTAAGCGCCACTGAACCGATCTCAGGGCCGATACCGTCTCCGGGAGCGTATATCAATTTAAGCATTTAAGTATCCCTCCCTCGGAAATGATATTCATGATAAAAGGCGGAAAAGGTTTTGCCGAAAACTGCCTGCCGCTGCGCTGATTAATGATGATGCCTTTTTCAAGATCGGCTTCAAGAACGTCTCCATCAATGAAATCATCCACCGCTTCGTGGCATTCCAATATGGGAAGCCCGATATTGATGGCGTTCCTGTAGAAGATCCTGGCAAAAGACTTTGCCACCACCAGCGAAACGCCGGATTCGAGTATCACGGCCGGAGCGTGCTCCCTTGAAGAGCCGCAGCCGAAATTGTCGCCGGCAACGATAACGTCGCCGGGTCTGACTTTATTGACGAATTCCCGGTCGATATCTTCCATGCAATGGGAAGACAGAAGTTTCATATCGGTAATATTAAGATATCTGGCGGGAATGATCACGTCCGTGTCAACGTCGTCGCCGTATCTGAAAACGTTTCCTCTGATCATTTGCCCAGACCTGCCTTTCCTACATATCCGTTGACCGCCGCTTCCGCAGCCGTTTCGGGAGAGGCCAGATAGACGCCTGAAGTGATATGGCCCATCCTGCCCACGAAATTCCTGTTGGTGGTTGAAACGCACTTCTCGCCGGAGGCAAGAACTCCCATGTATCCACCAAGACACGGTCCGCAGGTAGGTGTGGAGACGATGGCTCCCGCCTCGATAAAGGTCTTTATCAGGCCCTCTTCCATGGCCTGAAGATATATCTTCTGAGTTGCAGGGATAATGATGCACCTCATTCCCTCTGCAATATGTCTGCCCTTCAGAACCTCAGCTGCACAGCGAAGATCCGCGATCCTGCCGTTTGTGCAGGAACCGATCACTACCTGATCGATCCTGATTTCCTGAATATCATCAAAAGTATGTGTGTTCTCAGGAAGATGAGGGAATGAAACAGTTGATCCAAGAGTACTCAGATCGATGGTATATTCCTCGTCGTAAACTGCATCCTCATCAGCCTCAAATACTGTGTATTTCTTGCCGGGAGCGTGCTCCTTCAGATATTCAATGGCAATTTCATCAACCGGGAAAATGCCGTTTTTGCCACCGGCTTCAATGGCCATGTTGGCGATGGTGAACCTGTCATCCATGGAGAAGTTCTTAATTCCCTCACCAACAAA
>JAEFAM010000135.1 GCA_016287565.1 Clostridia bacterium | reverse complement strand
TCTTCTTCGTTCTGGTTGATATATCCGTCTACGGCGTTGTCTCTTTCAGGTCTTCCGAGGTCCGGTCTGAACTTCAAAGAGAGGACCTTTTCGTGCTGGCGGAGGAACCATGTGTCTGCCTTTGTTCCGGCGAGCCTTGTGCAGTGGATCCTCGACTGCTGTCCTGCGCCTACGCCTATCGCCTGTCCGTCATATGCGTAGCAAACGGAATTGGACTGCGTATATTTCAATGTTATAAGGGCGACGATCAGGTCTCTTTTTGCCTCTTCCGGAAGGTCCTTGTTTTTCGTCACGATATTCTTAAGAAGTTCTCCGTCGATCTTGCAGTTGTTGTGCCCCTGCTCGAATGTGATACCGAATACCTGCTTGCACTCCTGCTCGGCAGGTACGTAATCCGGATCTATTTTTACGATATTATATGTGCCTTTTCTCTTCGTTTTCAGAATTTCGAGAGCTTCGGGATCGTATCCGGGAGCGATTATTCCGTCAGAAACTTCCCTCTTGATCATTTTCGCGGTAGTGACGTCACAGACATCCGAAAGCGCGACCCAGTCTCCGAACGAGCAGACTCTGTCAGTTCCCCTTGCTCTTGCATACGCGCAAGCGAGAGGAGATTTGTCCAGATCCTCGATATCATCCTCGAAAACAGCCTTTTTGAGAGTGTCGGAAAGCGGAATTCCGACTGCGGCCGACGTGGGACTCACATGCTTAAAAGACGCGCAAGCGGGAAGCCCGAGCGCTTCCTTGAGTTCTTTTACGAGCTGCCAGGAGTTCAGCGCATCCAGAAAATTGATGTAGCCGGGGCGGCCGGAGAGCACCTTCACCGGCAGCTCGCTCCCGTCCCGCATGAAGATCCTCGCGGGCTTCTGGCTGGGATTGCAGCCGTACTTCAGTTCCAGTTCCGTCATGTTATTCAGTCCCCCAAATTCTTGTTGAAGAGGCGTACCTTGCCCCTCACGCTGGTGTAAAGCGAAACCTTGTTGTCCGGATTCAGGGCGGCCCAGACCTCCTCCGGCTCCGGCATGGTCACCGCGATGGGCTCCCCGGAGAAGGAGGGCAGGGGAGAACCGTCTCCCTCGTAGGTGCTGAGGAACCAGCCCTGTCCCTCGCTCACGCCCTCATAGACGAAGAATTCCCGCAGGCAGCGGCCGTCCCGCCGCTTGAGGATGGCCAGCTCGAAGGAGCCGTCCACGTAGAGGATGGCGGAGATGCGGGGCGTGAAGTTGGGAGCGTCAGGCTCGAATTCCCTGGTGGCCAGCGCGTTTTCGAAAGCGCGCCTGTCGTCGGGAAACGCCTTCAGGAAATAGTAGATCGTGTCGGTCTGGTTGCCGTTGGTGATGATGTCCGCATCGTAAGCGGCGGATTCGAAGCGCAGGTAGGGATTGTAGATTATGAGGCTGGGATCCACTACCTTTGACTCATCGAAGGCCCTGGTGCGCATGCCGCCGTCGAAAGCCTCGAACACACGGTTCCGGCTGTTGACGGACCTGCCCATAATAAAGTAGGCGAACATTGCCTTCTCGCCGTCGGCGCTGAGTCCGGCAACGATGCCGCGGCCGGGATAAGTGTTTTCGGAAAGCAGTTTTGCAAGATCGAATTTAGCCATTGTTATTGCTCCTTTCGGGTCAATTATAATTGATCGTTCATCGCGTCGTTTCTGCGTGCTGCCAAAATATCCGCGCATACCTTTTCGAGAGACGCGGGCAATATCTTCCACTCCGCCTCTTCCATTACTCTTCTCTGCAGCGTCTCCGGCGTGTCCCCTTCCTTGACGTCGACCGCTTTCTGCATTATGATGCGGCCGCCGTCGGGTATCTCGTTGACGAAATGCACAGTGGCGCCGGTGACTTTCACGCCGTATGAAAGGGCCGCTTCGTGCACCCGGAGGCCGTAGAAGCCTTTTCCGCAGAATGAAGGTATCAGCGCGGGATGCACGTTTATGATCCTTTCGGGGTACTTTTTAACAAAATTTTCTGACAATATGCACATGAACCCGGCCAGCACCGTCACTTCGGCGCCGGACCGGCGAATTATTTCGTCGACTCTCTCTTCGAATTCCACCTGAGCCGCTTCGCCCCGGCCGATCTTCGGGACAACGTACGCGGGGATCCCGGCTTTTTCTGCGCGCCTGAGAGCGTACGCCTCGGGTTTGTTAGAGATGACGGCCTTTAGCTCGCAGGACGGCAGTTGACCCGCCGCCTTCGCGTCGATGATGGCCTGGAGGTTGGTGCCGCCGCCGGAAACCAGTATTGCCACGCCCACGGTATCTTTCATTGTCGTACCTCCGTTCAGCTCTGTCAGATGATGGATATGCGCTCTTCTCCGTCTGCCTTTTCGATCACGCCTATGATATACGCGTCCTCGCCTTCGCTCCTAAGGACGGACAGCGCCTGCTCTTCCTGGCCCTGGGCAACCACGATGCTCATGCCCACGCCCATATTGAACGTGTTGAACATATCGTGCTCCGGAACGTTTCCCCGCTCCCGGATCATATCGAAGATGGGAAGTATCCTGACTTTTTCCCGGGAGATCACCGCTTTCAGCCCTTCAGGCACGGACCTGGGTATGTTCTCGTAGAAGCCTCCGCCGGTGATGTGGGAGATGCCTTTAACGTCAACGCTCTCCAGCAGCTTCAGTACCGGTTTTACGTATATCTTCGTA
>JAEFAM010000134.1 GCA_016287565.1 Clostridia bacterium | reverse complement strand
TCGTCCCGGATTTCGGGTTTTTTACGGAGATCACGGTCCCGATCAGATCCGCCTCCACATCCGAATATTCGAAGGCAAAATCAGCCTCCTCCATCGTACAGTTGACCAGTTTCAGGTTTGTGCAGTAGCAAAGCGGCTGTGTGCCGATGATCTTGCAGTTGATCAGCGTCAGATTATCCGAAAACCACGCCAGATACTCGCCTTTGACAACGCTGTCGCGTACGGTGACGTTCTTTGCATGCCAGAAGGCGTCCTTCGTATCAAGGTTGGAATCCGTGATCGTTAAGTTCTCAACGTACTGGAACGAGTACTTTCCCTGCATTTTCACATTATCGAGCACGATATTGCGGCTGTCGAGGAACAGGTACTCCGATACGACCGCCGTATCTTTGAGCGTGATATCCGCGGATTTCCATCCGAACTCCGTGGATTCCACGTCACAGCCCATGAGCGTAATGTTCGAGCACTCTCTGACCGCCTTGACCCCGTGCAGCTTCGAATTGCGGATGATCCCATCCTTATCGTACCAAAGTGCTGCCCTGGTCTTCTCGTCCATGCTGACGCCATCGACCTCGAAATTCTCTACATGCCACAGGGGATAGCGCAGGGAAAAGGACGTATCCTCGACTTTGATGTTTCTTGCTTCCTTTAGCGCCGATTCCCCGTCCGCAGGGCCCGCAAAATTGCAGTTTTTGACGAGCGCGTCCGTCAAATGGTACAGGGCGCGCTCCTCATCCATTGTCTGATTTATAATTTCGATCATGAAAAACTCCGTTCCTATGCAAAAGCCGAATCAGAATGCTTCAGATTCGTCCCGCAATGGCCTCTTCCAGCGCCCTTGCCAGCTGGTCCGGACAGGACGTCCCCTTCAAGCCGCACTGAATGCCTTTCAGTTTCGCGATCAGGTCTTCCGCCTTCTGTCCCTCCACAAGTTTCGCCACACCCTGCAGGTTGCCGTTGCACCCGCCGAGATAGGAAACATTGCTGACAACGCCGTCATTTAAGTCAAAGGTGATCTGCTTGGAGCAGGTACCCTTCGTCTGATATGTATGTGTCATCTCAAAACCTCCGTATAACGGTTTTATCTTATTCGAAGCGCATCAAAACGTCAAGTAATCTTGTAACAGAGCGCTCCATGTCCGCGCGTGTGATTTTGCCGATCTCCAGCGCCTGCATCAAGCGGTCCGGATAGCCCCTGCCCATCTTGATGTCGTTGCCGGCCAAAAGCTCCTTGTAGTGCTCGCCTGCCGTCCACCAGTCCGTCGTCACGATGCCCTTAAAATCCCACTCGCCGCGCAGGATATCGGTCAGCAGCTCCTTATTTTCGGAAGCCCTATGCCCGTTGATCACGTTGTAGGAAGACATGATCGTCCACGGATTGGTCTCCTTTACGATCATCTCAAACGCCTTTAGGTAAATCTCCCGGATCGCACGTTCGGAAGCCCTGGAATCGCACTGTTTGCGGTTTGTTTCCTTATTGTTGAGCGCAAAATGTTTCACGGACACACCCACACGGTTACTCTGGATGCCGCGCACCATCGCGGATGCCAGTTTTCCTGTCAGATACGGATCTTCCGAATAGTATTCGAAATTCCTGCCGCAGAGCGGGCTTCTGTGGATGTTGATCGCGGGCGTTAACCAGAACCCGATGTTGTTTTCTTTGACTTCCAGTCCCGCATGCAGGCCGACCTGTTCAATGATCTCAGTATCCCAGGAAGAAGCCAGCAGCGTCGCGCAGGGCCAGGCCGTTGCAACAACCCCACGGTCCTCTCTGAAACGCACCCCTGCAGGGCCGTCCTCGGTCATGATGTTCGGAATGCCGTAAAGCGGCAGGTTGCCGAAGCCGAAGGTATCCGCAAGGCCGGTATTGGGCTGTCCGCCAAGGAGTTCTGCCAGATTCCGGTCCGTTAACTGTTTCAGGAAATCCTCCATGGACACGGTCCCGTCCGCCACTTCTTCGAGTTTATGCACCTTTTCGATGCCCTTGCCCCACATATGCTGCCCGATCTTAAACTCCTGATCCGGCGTGAAGCCCTCATATTCGGCTTCCGTAAGCGGTGTCAGTGCATTGGCGCGAAAATCATTGGCTTCACCTAAAGGCAATGCCTCAAAGCTACCGTCAGCAAGCATGCGCTCCTTTAACTGTGTCGGCGCCATCTTCTGCGATAATTGCATAACAACCGTATCGGAATCCACACGGAATACGAACGGATCCTGCACGGTATCGCGCACGCTCGTTCCCACATGGAAGCGGTAATCGCCGGCCTCCAGAACATAGGCGGATTTTGTGACTTTGCCGAGATCATCATAAGATGACAGCTGATATTTAGTAAAAGTCATGGTAAGACGCTGCGTCTCGCCTGCCGAAAGTTTCTTCGTCTTTGCAAAGGCAACCAGCTCTCTTGCGGGCTTGCCGAGTTTCCCCTGCGGCTTCTCTGCGTAAACCTGCACCACCTCGCGCCCCGCATACGAACCCGTATTGGTAACAGACGCAAGAACGCTGAAGTTATCGCCTGTTTGTGTGATTTTGACATCGGATATTTCAAAAGTCGTGTAGGACAGCCCGTAGCCGAACGGGTAGCGCGGCACGATGCCGCGGGCGTCGAACCAGCGGTAGCCCACGTATATGCCTTCGGAGTATTTCTCCTCTACCAGGTTCCCGTTCATGTAGGAGAAGG
>JAEFAM010000007.1 GCA_016287565.1 Clostridia bacterium | reverse complement strand
CTTCCGGGTCGTGGGCCTGCCGCATGAACGCCACCACGTTATCGTAATTGTCCAGGGGCTCGCCGATGCCCATCATGACCACGTGACCTACATTGACCCCCGCGTCCCGGTTCATGACCCTTATCTGCCCCGCTATCTCTCCCGCGGTCAGATCTCTGCCGAAACCGGCGTGGGCGGAGGCGCAGAAAGTGCAGCCCATCTTGCAGCCTGCCTGGGTGGAAACGCAGGCGGAGTAGCCGTACTTGTACTTCATCAGCACGCTTTCCACTATGTTCCCGTCGCCGGTGTCAATCAGGTATTTCACAGTTCCGTCAATGGCGGACACCAGCTTCCCGGCGATCTTCAAGGCGCCGTCGGAATACTTTTCCGCCAGCTCCTGCCTGAGCTTCAAAGGCAGGTCCGTCATCTCGGAAAAGGACGCGCCGGCGGAGAGCCATTTGCCTATCTGCCTTATTCTGTAGGCGGGAAGGCCGTAGGGCGAAAGTTCGGCGGCCAGCTCTTCGGGAGCCAGGTCGCTGAGGTTCACGGGCTTCGCGGTGCCTTTATTCGAATCTTTCAGCGCTGTGTCCATTTCTGTACTCCGAAAACGTCATCCGCCTGGCGCCTTCGCCCTGTATCTCAAGAATCTCCACGGAGCCGCGGCCGCATTTCGTGAGCAGCCTGCCGTCCTTGAGATAGCATTCCCCGGGAGCCGCAAGGGCCTCCGCCTCCGATTCTGCCTCTTCTTCGTCGCCCCTGCAGGCGATCGCCGTCTTCCATATCTTCACCCTCCTGCCGTCCAGTATGGAGCTGGCAACGGGAAAAGGATTCGTGCCTCTTACAAGGTCGTGCACCGCTTTTGCGTCTTTCGTCCAGTCGATGATCCCCGTGTCCCGGTCGACCGGAGGCGCGTAGGTTGCCGCTTCCGGGTCCTGTGGCTCGGGAGTGACCGTTCCGGCTTCCAGAGCCGCGAGCGTCTTCATCAGCGTAACCGGGCCTATGGCGGCCAGCATGTCGTGGAGCTCTCCCATAGTCGTATTTTCGCCGATCCGTATCCTGTCTCTCAAAAGGATGTCGCCGGTGTCCATACCCGCGTCGGTCTGCATCGTTGTCACGCCGCTCTCCTCCGCCCCGTCGATCACCGCGTGCCACAAAGGCGCAGAGCCGCGGTAGTTCGGAAGCAGGCTGGCGTGGACGTTGACGCAGCCGTAGGGCGTCACGCGGAGCACGCGCTCGGGCAATATCTTTCCGTACGCGCAGGTCACCATCACGTCTGCCCCGGCGTTCTTAAGCGTCTCGTAAAACTCGTCGGTCTTCGCCCGCTCCGGCTGGTACACGGGTATGCCGTACTTTACGGCCATCTCTTTCACCGGAGGCATCTGCATCCTGCCGCCCCGGCCTTTGGGCGCGTCCGGCTTTGTGACGCAGAGCACCACCTGATGCTCTTTTATGAGCATCTCCAGCGTGCTCAGTGCGAATTCAGGCGTTCCCAGGAAAATGACTTTCATTGAGCCGCCTCCTGCTTGCGGTAGTTCTCCGCCTTGTCCTTATAGAGCACCCCGTCCAGGTGGTCGATCTCGTGCTGGCACACCACTGCGAAGAAATCTTCCGCGTCGAAGGAGACCGGCTTTCCGTTCAGGTCGATCGCCTCCACGTGTATCTTTTTAGCCCTGACCACTTCTCCCTGGTATCCGGGAAGGCTCAGGCAGCCCTCGGTGCAGGTCTGTTCTCCTTCGAAAGACGTGATCACGGGATTTATGAGCGCTATCTTGTTCCCCTGGGTGTCGTCGATCACGGCGATCCGCCTGAGTATGCCTATCTGAGGCGCGGCCAGTCCCACACCGTCCGAGGCGTACATCGTCTCGAACATATCGTCTATAAGGCTGCGGATGCTCTCGGTCACTTCCTTGACCGGCTTGCATTTCAGCCTGAGTATTTCTTCTCCTTCGGTCCTGATGCGTCTTATTGCCATGATATCCGCTCCTCTTCGGTTTCCTCTCAGTTTTCGAACACGGTGGCCAGCCTCATTCCGGCCCCGGGCTTCATTTTATCATAATTTTTAAGGAAAAGGTCAATTATCTTGTCCCGTTTTTCTGCTTTCACCGTCAATTGCCACCTGTACCTCCCCGCGATCCTGGGCACCGGCTCCCTCGAAGGACCCAGCACCGCCGTCCCCGGATCTCCCCCGGCGTCCTCCCGCATTGCCGCGGCCAGACCGTTCAGGTATGTGTACACGGCTTTATCGTCAACTCCGGACACGCGTATGCTGCCCAGCGAACAGAAAGGCGGATATATCATCGCCTTGCGGAACCGTATCTCTTTTTCATAAAAGGCTTCGTAATCCCCTTCCGAGGCCGCCTTCAGCGATCCGTCGTCCACGTTATACGTCTGTACCGCCACCAGGCCTCCCGCGGAGCTCCTTCCGGCCCTTCCGGCCACCTGGGAGATTATCTGGAACGCTTTCTCCCCCGCGTCGTATTCCGGCCGGTTTATCTGCCCGTCCGCGTCGACGACGCACACCAGCCCTACGTCCGGGAAGTCGTGTCCCTTGGTTATCATCTGGGTACCTACAAGGAAAGGCACGTTGTCCTTCCTGAACTTTTTAAGTATGGCGCCGTGGCCGTCCCTGCCTCTCACCGTGTCCGAATCCATCCGGAGCACTTCCGCTTCGGGGAACAGTTTTTTGAGTTCCTGCTCCACCCGCTCGGTGCCGGGGCTTCCGAATCCGAGCACCTTCGAGCCGCAGGCCGGGCAGCTTTCGGGGGCCGGAGCGGTCCTGCCGCAATAGTTGCAAAGTAAACGCCTGGCACCGCTGTGGAAAGTCATAGGAAGGCCGCAGAAAGAGCAGATCATTGACCGGCCGCATTCTCTGCAGTACATTCTGGAACTGTATCCCCGCCTGCCTACGAAGAGCATGGCCTGGCAGCCCCGGCTGTAATTGTCCGAAAGCGCTTTCTTCATGGTTCCGGAGAATATGTGCCCCTGCGCCAGCGCGCTCCGCTCGTCCCGCATATCTATTATTTCCATTTTGGGAAGCTGTCCCGCTCCCGCTCTTCTGGTCAGCCTGAGCAGCTGCATCTCACCGTCAAGAGCCCTGTGATACGTGCACACGTCCGGCGTGGCCGAACCCAGCAGCAGCGATGCGCTTTTACCGAACCGGAGCTCAGCCACCTCGCAGGTGTCGTACCTGAGGCCCGTCTCTTCGGATCTGTAGGAACTGTCGTGAGCCTCGTCGATGATCACCAGCCGCACGTCGGGAAGGGGCGCGAAAATGCCGGACCTGGTGGCCACCAGCACCCGGGCAATGCCCTTCTTCATCCTGTACCATTCCCGCTCCCGCACCGCGTCGCCCAGGGCCGAATGCCACACCGCCACGCTGTCGCCGAAACGGGCCGTAAAATGCGATATCATCTGGGGCGTCAACGATATCTCCGGTACCATCACTATGACGCTGCCGCCTTTTTCCAGCACGTAGGAGATGAGGTGCATGTAGACCTCGGTCTTGCCGCTGCCGGTGATGCCGTGGAGCAGGAACCTGCCCCTGGCCCCGGAGTCCAGAGAAGCTCTGACCGCCGAAAACGCCGCCTCCTGCTCCTCGTTTAAAACGTGCTCGGCGTACGTGGGAAGCAGTTCCGCAGCCTTGCCGCCCGGGCTTCTTCCCGTGGCATATGCGGCGATGTCCTCCGCGCCCGCGTCACGTTCTCCGAGCCTCACCAGCCCCTTTTTCTCCAGCGCCTTGACGTGGATCCGTTTCGCGTCCGTCTTTAAAAGCAGCCGCTCCAGGTCCTCCGTGCCGGAAGCGCCTTCCTCCGAAAGCGCCTCAAGTATCCTTATCTGGTAGATGCTTCTGAGTCCGGTCTCGGAGACCAGTTTGACCGCCTCTTCCCTGCCGACTGAAAGCTCCACGGTCTCGGTCTTCCTGGAAAGGGCTTTTTTATTTTCTCTGAAGGGCCGTATGCACCGGACCGCGGTGCCGGGAGTGCAGGCGTACAGTTTCGTAAGGCCGCGGCACAGCTCGATCTCGTCCTCCGAAAGAGGCTCGTCCTCGTAGGCCCTTTTGACCTGCTTCAGCACGATCTTCTTTTTGCCTGACACTGTACCGGACGTTTCGCCGGACAGCTTGCCGGGCAATTTTCCGGATATCTTGCCGGAAAGTGCCGCTCCGTCAACGGCATTGCCCTCCGCCGCCCCTTCCCGGTCTACTTCCCACACCAGCGCCTCCCGCTCCTTATTGCCTCTCCCGAAGGGCACAACGACAAACATACCCCGCCTGAGAACGCCCTCATCCACGAGAGCCGCTTCGTCAGCGAGGTAGGTATAGAGCCGGTCGAACGCCAGCGTGCTGTCCAGCAGATAGACCTTAACGAGAACCGTCAAATCTCCGGTAATCCTTTCCGAATGAGACGCGCATCTTCACCGGAAGATCCGTTCTTCACTCTTTTTCCGGCGGGATCAGGTGTACTGTCTTATGAACGAGGGCATGGTCTCCTCGTCGCCGTTTATGCTGATATAAAAGTCCGCGTTGTGCTCCTCGGAGATCTTGGCGATGCCGTCGAAGAATTTCTTCAGGGACTCCGCGTCCTGGTGTACTATATATGTCAATCCGTCGATGAATATGGTTTCAATGTCGTAGTTCTGCGAAGCCACTCCGCAGATAAATCCCAGAAACGCGTCCGATCCGAACACAGGATAGTCGAGAATGTTGATAAATCTGATCTTATGCGAGAGCTTCATCAGGAGCTCGTTGCTGTCGTCGATGTATACCACCGCGCCGTTTGATTCCTTTACGATAGCGTTTGCGGATTCGAGCATCTGCTTAGTCTTGCCGGTGCCTTTCTTTCCGTAGAATACCTTTATCATTTTAACCGCCTCCCCGGATAATCGTTGACTATACTTTATCACATCGGAGCCGAAATTACAACCACCACTTCGGGATTCGTGCCCGATCTCCAGGGACCCAGGGAGCAGCCTACGCCGGAGGTGATATACAGTTCGTAACCGTTGACGAGGTGCCTGCCGTAGTATATGCCCTGACGGGGCAGTTTGTCCTTTTTCAGCACCGAGAATTCCAGCTTGCGGAACATTTTCATCTGGCCGCCGTGGGTGTGGCCCGCGAGCACTCCGGCAACGCCCCGGCTCAGTTCTTCGTCTTCTCCCAGTTCCAGCAGCACGTCCGCGTTGTGGGTGGCAATGAACAGTTCGAGCCCTTTCGAGGCCGCGATCCCTTCCCATTCTTTTATCAGTTCCCGTCGGTCGCGGTCGCTGTAATGGAAGTCGTTGAGGCCTCCGACCATCACGCCGTCAACGACCGTATACTCGTCGTCCAGTACGCGCACGTCTCCGGGAAGCGCTTTCAATTCTGCCATGAACGCGTCCCTGCCCCCGGGAAAAGCCTCCGCGGCGTCGTTGTCGTGGTTGCCCATGGTGATGATCACCGGGATGCCGGCGCCCATTGTCATCGTCATGATGAATTGCTTCGCCAGTTCGAATTCGGAGATCTTATTGACCAGGTCTCCAGTTATGAGCAGGAATTTTCCGCCGGACTCCTTCACGGCGTCCAGGATGGCGCCCCATTTCACGGGCATCATAGAAATGTGCAGGTCGGAAATGAAACAGAAACGGGCCGCGCCGCCTTCCCCTGCCTTCGACGGAAAAGCCGTTTCCACCATCAGCAGTTCTCCGGCACGCAGCCGCATCCTTCTTAAAACTATTGACCCTATTATGATAAGGGAGCAGATAACGATTATAAAAACGTACCAGAACATGGCTCAGACCAGCGCATCAGGACCAGTTGTCCTGCTTCACGTCAACGTCTCCCGCCTTTACGTCCTTGTTCAGCTTGCCTTTTTTCTTCTTCGTCTTTTCGCCGTCTTCCGCGGGAGGCACAATATCCTTCTTAAAGACCAGCAGCCAGATTATCCTGATCAGCCCGATCAGCAGGAGCAGCCCGGCCAGGCCGTAGGCGATGTAGCACAGCGTCTGAATGAAATCCGAAAGCCGGTATGTGGTATTCTCTTCCAGCGCGGCAATATTGTCCGCCCTCGTTCCGGTGGCTGGCGCGTCGGTGGCGTCGATATCCTGCCCTCCCGTCTCGGTCACTCTGGCGGCGGAACCGCTTACGGGCGGCGGCGTCAATTTCCCCAGCGTGGGAGGCGTGGTGGCTTCCGGGACCTCGGTGGGAGTCCTGGTGGGATAAGGCGTTCTCGTGGGCGACGGCGTCGGCACGTCCGTTATTTCGGGCGTGGCAGTGGGCGCCTCGGGAGTCTCCGTCTCTTCCGGCACGTCCGTATTTTCGGGCGTTTCGGTCACGTCCGGAGTTGGTTCGCCCGGCGTAGGCTCGTCTGTGGCAGGTCCGTCGGTGACATCGGGAGTTTCGGTAGCAGGCTCGCCGGTGGCCGGCACGTCCGTAGCGGGAACGTCGGTGGGCGCCTCCGTTTCGGGCGCGTCAGTGGCAGGAACTTCGGTATCTGCAGGCGGGGTCTCGGTGGCGGGAGCGTCGGTCTCGGGCACGTCAGTGGCCTGGTCCGGCGTTTCCTCAGGCGTTCCGGGAGTGTCGTCAGGCTCCGCGGGAGCCTTTGTTTCGAGTTCCGATGGGTCGGAAGTGTCTGAAGCTTCCCCGGGCTCCGCCGCGTAAACGCCGCTCTTTTCAGGCAACAGTTTCAGGCCGGCGCGCCCTGCCGCGAACAGCATAGAAGCGCACAGAATTATGATTATGAGATCGGTGAATACGTCTTTTCCGCCTGTCCCGGCTTCCCCGTTTTTCTTTTTGCGGTTTCTGCCCCAGATAAGATATCCGACGGCTATGCCGGTCCAGATGCCCACGAACACCGCCGCGAATATCCAGAGTATTACCGATTTGACTGAGAACAGGAATTCATCGTCCTCATCGCCGTTGACGGTCTTTTCGCCGGGATCGGTGGCGGCGTCATTGCCGGGCGTCACCTGAGCCGTAGGCAGTTCATTGTCCGTCTGGCCGCCGGGCGTGGCAGAAACGACGGGCCCGGAAGAGCCGTAGGGGTCTCCCGTTTCGGGAGCTCCTGACGTGACGGGCTCGGTGGTATCGGGAGAGGCGGAGGGGTCGAAAGTGACGTCCGAAGAAGCTCCGGGGCTTGCGGGCTCCGTAGGCTCCCCTGTATATGGCGCGGAAGAAGGATCATCCGTAACGTCATCCGTGGGAGGCGCGTCCGGCGTTTCCGCAGCGTACTCTGTAGGTTCAGGCGAAGGCGTAACGTCCGGAGTGGCCGTGGGAGTTCGCGTGGGGTCCGGCGTCTTCGTTGGCGTAGGCGAAGGAGTCGCAGTAGGCTTCTCCGTAGGCGTCGGTGTAGGCGAAGGCGTGGGAGAAGGCGTGGCGGTAGGTTTCTCCGTAGGCTTCGGCGGAATGTAAAGCTTTTTAGAATAAACAGTATCGGGCTTGAACTCGTCGTAATTCTCGTCGGAATATTGCCTGAGCGTGGCCTTGATTGTCTCCGTTTCGTCCCTGGGGCTGCCGTCCGCCACCTTCAGGGTTATCTTGCAAAGAGTGCCCGAACCGGTGCCGTTGCCGTCTGCCTGGAGCACTGTCACAAGGCCCGGAACGTCCTGGGACCAGGAGACCGTATCCGCCAGCATGCCAGATTTGTCGCTGCCCACGTATTCGACTTTCGAACCGAATTCCACCGTTATCAGGCTGCCCGTGACTTCCACGTCGCACTGGTATTTCAGGGTCAATACGAAGGTCCCGCCAGGCTCGATCTCGTCGGTGGACAATTCGAAATACGCCCTGTTCTCCGCCCGTACCGTAGAAACGTTGGCCGGGCCCCCCAGCGTCAGCACAGCTGTCAGCGCGGCGGCGATCACGGCGAAAACGGCAACGAAAAGGGATCTGCTTCCGAAACGAATATTCTTTTTTCCTTCATTCTCTTTCTTAAACATTCGGTCCGCTCCGGTACGTCAGTCTAACTTTATCTTACCAAGGAGATATTGACGCAGTTTCGCGAAATCTCCTATTCCAAGCTCTCCGTCGCCATTCAGGTCTCCGGCGTAAACGTATATCTCGACGATGATGCCGCCCTTCAGAAGCTGCTGCCTCATCTTGGCGAAATCGCCTATTCCCACCTGTCCGTCGCCGTTGACGTCGCCGCTTATCACCACGGTATATTCGGAGACCACGTTTCCGCCGCTGATCAGCAGGATCTTGTTGCCGGTGGCAACGGCCGCGTCGTTCCCCTGAAGAGTGCCGTCGGCTTTGACCACGGTCAGCGAGCCGTTCCCGCCTCCCGTGACCGCCAGCAGCTCGGACAACGACGCTACGGAAGTATCAGCGCCTATGCCCCTGATCAGGACGATGCCGGAGGAGGTCTCTTCGGTACGGAGTTTCTCCGAAAGGAACGTCAGTTCCGGTCCGTCGGCAGGCCCTGCGGTAGGTCCGGTCGTGGGCTCAGTGGCAGGCGCAGTCGTGGGCGCGGTCGTAGGCACCGTGGTAGGCACGGTCGTGGGCGCAGTAGTTGGCACAGCGGTAGGCGCAGTGGTGGGCACAGCCGTAGGCACCGGCGGGGGCAACGCGGTAGGCGATGCGGCGGGCGATGCGGTAGGCTCGGTACCCGGGTCATTATATCCCACTTCGTCCTTTTTTGCCACATCTATCTTCACCGAAGCGGAGTAGATCACCGCACCGGATCCGTCGATAACTTCCGCCGTGATCCTGTAAACGCCCTTGACCTCCGGGTTCCATACCGCAGTCGGATCTGCCTTGACCAGAGTCAGTTTCTTCCCTCCCGGAAGCTCGTAAGTGTACCGTATCTTAACCGCTCCCGAGGCGCCTCCGGAGCCCGAGCCGCTTCCCGGTTTGGGTATGTCTACCGAGCTGGTCTGTAGCCGCAATACCGCCTGCCCCCCGGCCTTGAGCGCCGCTCCTCCCGGAGTCCTGACCGTCAACCCTTTAAGGTCCGTGGTGACAAGCTCCGCCGCGGCGTATTCGGTCCCGCCGGATTCGAAAGCCACGGTCCCCGTAAATACGCTGCCCGAGGCGTCTTTTATGAACACTCTCGCCTGGCTGAAGCTGCCCGTATCGCCGCTTCCCACCAGCGCGGGAGAGGTAACGAGCCCTTTGGTGCCGCTGCCTGCGAAAGGCGTCTGAGGCTGCACGTTCAATATCTCGCCGTCAGGCACGCCGTAAAACTTCACCGCGTTTTCGGGCAATGCCGGAGCCACGTTTTCAAGCACGTTCAGCGTCACGTACGAACCCACGCTGCGGCCCCCGGAGGACAACGACACGTTGACCGTCGCCGTGCCCGCGGCGGAAGTATCGACACCTGAACCGGCAAAGCTCACGGAAACAGGACGGCCGCGAAGGTCATTGACGCCGCAGGCGTCTTTCAGCATGTTTTCGGTAACCGTCGCGCCCTTCTTTACGGTGAGTTCTCCCGCGGCGCCTGAAGCCAATTCTGCGGGCAGGTCTCCTGAAACGCTCTTTACGGCGGGCAGCATCCCCGTTATGGTCTGGGATGCGCCGGAAGAAAGCCGTTCCGTGGAATAGAAAAATACGAAGCAGCATTCGGTGCCGTATTCCGTGACTCTGATGGCAGAAGCCATGCCGCAGCTTTTTATGGAAGAGAGCAGCACGGTGCGGCTGCTGTCCGTATTCATAAGAGAGCCTATAAAGGCCTCCGCCGCTCTTCCGGCGTCGGTAATCGAAAAGTCCGTGAAATATTTGAAGACGAACCCGTTAACGCCGCTGACGCTCCCTGCCGAGGAGGATATGGCGGAACCTGCGGAGGCGGATCTGGCCTGGGCAGCAGAGGCCCCGGACACGGGCACGTCTCCGGAGACTGCCGAGATGGCGGCGTAGGAAGCCAGGCCGGAAAGCGCGCTGCTGTTGTCGCAGGCGTCCAGGCCGTATGAGGCGCGCAGATCGGAATAGTAATTGTATGACGCCGCGTCCGCCGAGGCGGTGACTTCGTCGTTTTCGGAATAATAAACGGGATCGAAGCAGCTGACGGATTTTAATTTGCCCGCTGCCAGGACACGGGAAGCGCTGTTGCCTGCGCCGCCGAAAGCTCCGCCGAACAGCGCAGCGGCGAGCACCGCCGCCGTCAATGCCGCGACGACGACCGCCGTACAGGCAAAAACAGCCGCAAAACTCCCCTGCCGCCCGGTCTTTACGACCCTTGGCGGCGCCGGACAACGTTCTCCTGGCTGCCTTTTGCGGATATACATCTGAGCTTTCTCCCGTCGGGGGCTTTATCTTCTGTTTCTGTAAAAATGCTTCCGTGTTCGTCAAATGCCGTTGACCGCGCGCCGTTTCGAAAAGGGCGTTTCCGGAGGCAGGCGCCCGGGATTGACAAAGAGCCAGTATAATTATAACATATATGTCAAGACTCTTAACTACGCCGTTTACGTAGTTCGGGCGGCGCTTCGATCGCGCTCCTGCGGCGGTCCTGCGGCTGCCGGAAGGGTCCTTCACTAAAAGGAAGGTCTTGAAAAATGCTGATCCACGGGCTTCAGAAACTGACGCTGCTCGATTTTCCGGGAAAGATCGCCTGCACGGTCTTCACGGCAGGGTGCAATATGCGCTGCCCCTTCTGCCACAACGCCGCGCTCGTCACTCATATCGACCCCGAAGCGGTGATGGAAGACGAGGAATTTTTCGCTTTCCTTAAGAAGCGCACCGGCATGCTGGACGGCGTGGCGATCACCGGCGGAGAACCTACCCTCGATCCGGGCCTGACCGGTTTTATGGAAAACGTGCGCGCCCTGGGCTTCCTGGTCAAACTGGACACCAACGGTACGAGGCCCGACGTCCTCCGGACCGTGCTGGAGCGCGGCCTGGCGGATTACGTGGCAATGGATATCAAAAATTCTCTCGAAAAATACGCTCTCACTTCCGGCGTCCCCGGCGTCTCCCTTGACCGCATAAAAGAGAGCGCGTCAATGCTTCTTTCCTCCGGCGTTCCTTTCGAATTCCGCACCACCGTGGTGGACTCGCTGCACTCGGTGGAGGACTTCGTGTCCATCGGCCGCTGGCTCGCGGGGCCCGAGCCCTACTTCCTCCAGAATTTCAAGGATTCCGGAGACCTTATCGACCCGGTAATGAAAGGAAAAACGCCTGCCGAAATGGAAGAATGCCTCCTGGCAATAAAGAAATATATCCCGAACGCGGAGCTCAGGGGCATCTGAACACCGTGTCGGCGTTTTACGATAGTGGATTCCTTATGAAGCACACAGAGGCTGTTCCTCCGTTTACGTTAACGTAACTGGTTTAAAACTAAACTCTTTAAAAAACTTTGTTTCTTTGAGCTTTTTAAAAACACGAGATGAGCAAAAAAGCATCTTGTATCCAAAACCGCTTCCGAAACAGTGACCGGTAGTAAACACTTCATAGTTTTTTATATCGGCATAGTTCAGTTCGGGAACATAAACGTTTGGAAATCTGGGACATATTTTAACACAGTCATCATAAACAACTTTGTTTGCCCTGAAAATATTATCTTCACCTATTATATCACAGTTAACGTTTATCAACTCTGTTGGTATTTGATTCTTAGATTCAACCTGAAACAAATCATCTCTTTCTGTGTTGTTTGCACCTTCCACAACACAAAACGAAAAGTCGATGGATATATCTTCCAAAATATTTTTCAGTTCTTTGTTACAGAACATTACACTCATATCTTGCTGTACGCCAACTAAACACTTTTTCTTATAGATTCGAGTTATCTTAAATGGACCCACTTGACTTCTTGAATGGTTACTGTATTTATAGGTTTTATTGCCAAAGTCATCTATCAGCAAAGCGTTTTTCGGGGCGACCTGAACCAAAAAAAATAACGCATTATTTATTTCTTCTGCGGAATATTCGATGTTGACATTCAGTCGCGTCACGCTTTTTAAAGATGGTTCATCTACTGTTTCGTAGTTAAGAACATCATCAAAAATAAGATGTCCATACACTTCCTTGAATGGTATGCCCCTTTGATTCAAATATCTTAACATACCTTCTGAACATTTGGTCGAATAACTATATGTAATAATCATATCACCATTCTCCGAATATTATCAATTCAGCCCACATCAGTAACGTTCTTACGCTCGCGATTTTAACATGCGCGCGACTTAAAAACAATTTATTTTTGAGCAGCGGCACAGGCCTCATATGTTCTGCACGGTTAAGCCGGACCGAGATCGAAAATACGGCGAAATAACGGCCACGGGACGCGAATCTCAGGACTTTTGCAGTGTCGGCGGCAAAATCGCAGCCGTCTTGACCGGCTTCCGTCGGCGCCCCGGGCCCCGCCCGCCTCATTGTCCGCCTTCAACCACTACATATTGTGGCTACCCGCAAAAATTTTTACAATATTTTGTTATTTCCTATTGACACGCCTGTTCGTGCGGTATTATAATCGCAATGTACGCGGCTTTGAACAGTTTGCCCGGATTTAAGACAGAAAGTCATACGGATCGGCACGCAAAAACGGCTGAAAACACGGTCCGGCAGAGCGCCACGCGCTTCGAAAAAAGTTCGGTCAACGCTGCGAAAAATACATCCAGGGAGTGTAAACCATGTATCAGGTACTAAAGAGAGACGGAAAAGTCTCGGAATTCAATCTCAGCAAGATCAGCAACGCCATCACCCGCGCCTTCGACGCCGTCGACAGACAGTATAACGCCAGCATAATCGACCTGCTGGCTCTGAAAGTCACCGCCGAATACGAGCCGAAGATCAAAGACGGCCTCATCGCGGTTGAAGATATCCAGGACAGCGTGGAGACCGTGCTCGTCCAGGCCGGTTACGCGGACGTGGCCAAAGCGTACATTCTGTACCGCAAGCAGCGCGAAAAACTCCGCAACATGAAGTCCACCATCCTTGACTATAAGGAACTGGTCGACAACTACGTCCAGTCCATCGACTGGCGCGTTAAGGAGAACTCCACCGTCACCTATTCCGTCGGCGGCCTTATCCTCCACAATTCCGGCGCCATCACCGCCAACTACTGGCTCAGCGAGATATACGACGAAGAGATCGCCAACGCCCATAAGAACGCGGATCTGCACCTTCACGATCTGGCCATGCTCACCGGCTACTGCGCCGGCTGGTCTCTGAAGCAGCTCATCCAGGAAGGCCTGGGCGGCATCCCCGGAAAGATCACTTCCTCTCCCGCCAGCCACCTGGCCACCCTCTGCAACCAGATGGTCAACTTCCTGGGCATCATGCAGAACGAATGGGCCGGCGCCCAGGCGTTCTCCTCCTTCGACACCTACCTCGCCCCCTTCGTAAAGGCGGACAACCTCTCCTACCGCGACGTTAAGAAGTGCATCGAGTCCTTCATTTTCGGCGTCAACACCCCCAGCCGCTGGGGCACCCAGGCTCCCTTCTCCAACATCACTCTCGACTGGACCGTGCCAAACGACCTGGCCGAGCTCAACTGCATCGTGGGCGGAAAAGAGATGCCCTACAAGTACAAGGACTGCAAGGAAGAGATGGATATGGTCAACAAGGCCTTCATCGAGATCATGATCGAAGGCGACGCCAACGGCCGCGGCTTCCAGTACCCCATCCCCACCTACTCCATCACCAGAGACTTCGACTGGTCCGACACCGAGAACAACCGCCTTCTCTTCGAGATGACGGCTAAATACGGCACCCCCTACTTCTCCAACTATATCAACAGCGATATGGAGCCCAGCGACGTCAGGTCAATGTGCTGCCGCCTCCGCCTCGACCTCAGAGAGCTCCGCAAAAAGTCCGGCGGCTTCTTCGGAAGCGGCGAGAGTACCGGTTCCATCGGCGTTGTCACCATCAATATGCCGCGCATCGCGTACCTGTCCAAGACTCCCGAGGAGTTCTACCGCAGGCTCGACCATATGATGGACGTTGCCGCCAGGTCCCTTAAGATCAAGCGCACCATCATCACCAAGCTCCTGAACGAAGGCCTCTATCCCTACACCAAGAGATATCTGGGCACCTTCGACAACCACTTCTCCACCATCGGCCTCGTGGGCATGAACGAAGCCTGCCTGAACGCCGCCTGGCTGAAGCAGGACCTGACCCATAAAGAGGCCCAGGAGTTCACGAAGGACGTGCTGAATCATATGAGGAACCGCCTCTCCGACTATCAGGAGAAGTACGGAGACCTGTACAACCTGGAAGCCACTCCCGCCGAGTCCACCAGCTACAGGCTTGCCAAGCACGACGTGGCCAGGTACCCCGACATCATCACTGCCGGCGGAGATTGCGGAACGCCTTACTACACCAACAGCTCCCACCTGCCCGTCAGCTTCACTTCCGACATATTCGACGCCCTTGACATCCAGGACGAGCTCCAGACTCTGTACACCTCCGGCACCGTGTTCCACGCCTTCCTGGGCGAGAAGCTCCCCGGCTGGCAGTCCGCGGCGAACCTGGTGCGCAAGATCGCCGAGAACTACAAGCTTCCCTACTACACCATGTCGCCTACGTATTCCATATGCCGCAAGCACGGATACCTCACCGGCGAGCAGGACCGCTGCCCTCACTGCGGAGAAGTCACGGAAGTGTACAGCCGCATCACCGGTTACTACCGTCCCGTTTCCAACTGGAACGCCGGCAAGACCCAGGAGTTCAAGGACCGCCGCCTGTACGACATCCCTCATTCCAAACTTAAGAGGAACGGCCAGGTGATCGTCGACGGAGCCTCCTGCTGCGACACGGAAGCCGCTCAGGCGGTCGTGGAGAAAGCCACGGAAGCGGCCAGGCAGGCCAACGAGAGCGGCAGAAAGCTTCTGCTCTTCGCCACCAAGACCTGCCCCAACTGCCGCATGGCAAAGACAATCCTGGACAACGCCGGCATCGTTTACGAAGTGATCGACGCCGAGGAAAATCCGGATCTCACCATGAAATACGGCGTAAAGCAGGCGCCCACGCTCATCGTTGCCGAAGGCCCCTCGATCCAGAAGATCGTCAACGCCTCCAACATCAAGCGCTACGTGACGGGCTGACGACGTCAAAAAACAACAGCGCCTGAGCGGCTGTGCTTCGGCCGGCTGCCCGGGCGCTTATAAGCTTATAAGGTGATTTTTATGTATGATGTCATTATTATCGGCGGCGGTCCGGCTGGTCTGACTGCCGCTGTTTACGCTCTGAGAGCTTCCAAAACGGTACTCATCCTCGAAAAAGAGACTGCAGGCGGACAGATCACTCTGTCGCCTCTCGTGGAGAACATCCCCGGGTTCGCCGCCATCTCCGGCACGGACTTCGCCGACAAGCTTCTGGACCAGGTGTTGTCCCAGGGCGCCGAACTGGATCTGGGCGAGGCCGTGTCGCTGGAGGACAGGGGCTCGTATAAAGTCGTGAAGACGGATATGGGAGACGAGTACGAAGGCAGGAGCGTCATCATTGCCACCGGCGCGGCGCACCGCCATCTGGGGCTCCCCGGCGAAGAGAATTTCATCGGCAACGGCATTTCCTTCTGCGCGGTGTGCGACGGCGCCTTCTATAAAGGCAAGACCGTTGCCCTGGTGGGCGGCGGCAACAGCGCTCTCGTGGAGGCGGTCATGCTCTCCGACCTGGTGGAAAAACTCTACATCCTGCAGGACCTTCCCTTCCTCACCGGCGAGCAGAAGATGCAGGAAAAATTAAGGGCCAAGGACAACGTGGAGATCCTCACCGGCGTTAAGGTCAAAGGCTTCATCGGAGAAGACGAGTTCGGCGGCGTCGTCATCGAGCAGGACGGCAATGCCAGAGAAATGAGAGTCGACGGGCTGTTCGTAGCCATCGGCACCGTGCCTCAGAACGGCGCCTTCGCGGACCTCCTGGACCTTGACGAGCGCGGCTACATCATCGCCTCGGACAACGTAAATACAAAGACCCCGGGACTTTTCGTCGCCGGGGACTGCAGAGTCAAGCGTATCCGCCAGGTCACCACCGCCGCGTCAGACGGCGCCGAAGCCGCCCTGGCCGCAGTGGCCTACGTCGACAGCCTCAAAGGCTGAGGCCCGACGGCGCGAGACCGACCGCTCGTTTGATCGTTGCGTGAATAACAAACTCAGATCTTGTATATCTTCTGAATGGTCTTGTAATCACCGACCACCAGTAAAGTATCGTCACCTGTAAGCAGCGTCGAGGGAGAGACCGCGACGTTGAATTTTCCGTCGCATTTAAGTCCGACGATGTTGATGTTGAAATTGCGGCGGATGTCCAGCTGCCCGACGGTCTTGCCCTTCCAGTTCTCAGGAACGGTGACCTCGAACATTCCGTATTTTTCATCGATGCTCACGTAATCCAGAATGTGCTCAGAGCTGTACCTGATGGCCGCTATCTTGGCCATCTGCTTCTCCGGGTATACCACTTCGTCCGCCCCGTTGCGCAGCAGGAACTTCTCCTGCGGGTCGCGCTCGGCCCTCGACACCACGTGCTTCGCGCCCAGCTCTTTCAAGTTCAGAGTAGTCTCCAGAGAGCTCTGGAAATCGCCGCTTATTGTCACGATGCAGCAGTCGAAATTCCGGACCCCCAGGGAAGCGAGAAACTCCTTGTCCGTGCCGTCGCCGATCCTGGCCTCCGACACCAGGTCGATGGCTTCATTGACCATCCGCTCGTCCCGGTCAACGGCCATGACCTCGTGGCCCAGATTGCTGAGATGATAGCAGAGATGCTTTCCGAACCTGCCAAGTCCTATAACAAGAAAAGATTTCATACCGTTTCTCCTTTCAGCCCACCGTCAATTTGCCCAGCGGCAGCCTTGAATTGTCTTTGTAATCCGAAACCGCGGCGTATATCAGCGTCAGTCCGCCCGTACGTCCCACGAACATCATCACCATCAATATGATCCTGGAAGCCAGTCCCAGCCCCGGCGTTATTCCGAGAGAAAGCCCCACGGTGCCCACGGCCGAAGCAGTCTCGAACAGGCAGGTCTCCACCGGGATCCCCTCTATGGCGCTGATCGCCAGGGCGCCTCCGAAGAACAGCGCCAGGTACAGCATCAATATTGCCAGGGCGCTGCGGCTCACGTCGGGATCGATCCTTCTTCCGAAGAAGCCGGTCTCTTTTTTACGGCGGAAAATGGATATCATACTGCCGAACAGCACCGCCGCGGTGGTGGTCTTCATACCGCCCGCCGTTGACCCGGGAGCGCCGCCGATCAGCATAAGCACTATTATAATTGCCCTGCCCGCGCCGTTCATCTGAGTAAGATCCACTGTATTGAATCCGGCCGTTCTGGGCGTCACCGCCTGGAACAGGGACACCAGCGTCCTCTCCCCTAAAGGCAGATCCGAGAACTCAAATATGAAGAAAAATACCGCGGGGATCACCGTCAGCACCAGGCCTGTCACAAGTATGACCTTTGATTGCATGGTGTATTTTTTCAAGTGGAATTTGTTTTCCTTAAAGTCGTCCCAGGTCATATAGCCGATGCCGCCGGTGATGATCAGCAGCATCACTACTATGTTGATCAGCGGGTCGGAACGCATGGCGGTCAACGACGAGAACTCGCCGGTGGTCTTGCCCATCACGTCGAACCCGGCGTTGCAGAAAGCGGAGATAGAATGGAAGAAGGACATCCAGACGCCCCTGCCGCCGTAATGCCGTATGAATCCCGGCAGCATCAGCAAAGCGCCGGACAATTCGAATATCAAAGTCATCAGTACGATGAACCGGGTGAGCCGCACGATCCCGCCCATTTTAGGCGCGGATATGGCCTCCTGCATGACGCTGCGCTGGGCAAGAGATATCTTCTTCCTGGCCAGCAGCGCTATCAGCGCGGCAACCGTGATGACGCCCAGTCCTCCGATCTGTATCATTACCAGTATCACAGCCTGGCCGAAGGGAGACCAGTAGCTGGCCGTGTCCTTTACCACCAGTCCCGTAACGCAGACTGCGGAAGTGGAGGTGAACAGCGCGTCGCTGAAAGACGTGGCGGTCTTCTCCGCGGAAGAGACCGGCAGGCACAGCAGCAGCGCTCCCAGCAAGATCACTCCGGCGAAGCCGATTATGATCTTCCGAAAGGGGCTCATCCTGAATTTCTTTTTTACTTCCATCTCTGTGTTTTGTTCCACGTTACACCACCTGGCAGATCACGAATTTCAGGTAATCCGTCTCCGGCACGTTCAGGAGCACGGGATGGTCCGGCGCCTGATGCCTTATCTCCACTATTTTCAAAGAAACGCCCGCGTCGACCGCCGCTTCCTTCAGCATTTGCAAAAACAGTTCCGTCGTCATAAAATGAGAGCAGGAACAGGTGGCCAGGAAGCCTCCCCTTCCAAGGGCTTTGATGGCCTTGCAGTTGATCTCCCTGTAGCCGTTTCTGGCGTTGCCCAGGGTCCTGGAACTCTTGGTGAAGGCAGGGGGATCCAGGATGATCATTTCGGGCTTTTTCTCGGGCCTCAGGGACGCGGCGTCGTCCAGGAAGTCGAACACGTCCGCGCACACGAACTCGACCTTGTCCTCCATCCCGTTGAGCTCCGCGTTGGCCTTTGCGGCCTCCAGGGCGGTTTTGGACACGTCCACGGCCACGCTGGACTTTGCACCTCCCGCTATGGCGTTCAGTGAGAAGGAGCCGGTGTGGGTGCACAGATCGAACACCTTCATATCCCGGGCCATCCTCGCCACCGCCCTGCGGTTGTACTTCTGGTCCAGGAAGAAGCCTGTCTTCTGGCCTTCGGCGAAATCAACTTTATACCTGATCCCGTTCTCCGTGATCAGCGTGGAAGTGTTTCCGTCGTTCGGGAATCCTTCCGCCCAGCCGGAAAATCTGGGAAGCCCCTCCAGCGTCCTTATAGGCGACTCGTTGCGCTCGTAAATGCCCTTAATGCCCGGGATCTCCTCCAGCAGCGCTTCGAACACCGTCTTTTTCACCAAATCCGTGCCGTAGGACAATACTTCCGCCGCCAGGTATCCGCCGTACCGGTCCACTGTTAATCCGGGAAACCCGTCCGACTCTCCGAAGATCATACGGCAGGCGTCGATATCCTCCCCCATCACGGTCCGCCTGTAGTCGACGGCATATCTCACCCTCCGCCGCCAGAAAGCTTCATCGAACTTCTCGTTGGCGTTGTCCGTCAATACCCTGACGGAGATCTTGCTCGCGGCGCTGTAAAAGCCGGAGCCCAGGTATTTGCCGGATTCGTTGACCACGTCCACGATGGCGCCGTTGGGGAAGTCCTCCGGAACGGAAGACAGGAGCTCCTGGCCGTACACCCAGGGGTGGCCCAGGCGCAGGGAGCGTTCGGCTTTTTTATTGACCGTCACCGACGGAAAAGCGCGTTCCTGTTTCAAACCGGATCCTCCGTTAATTTTCTCATTGAGCCGGGCATATACGCCCTCCGGCTTATTTTATCACTTGTTTTAATTCGGGGCAAGAGTGTATAATGAGCGTTGAACGTATGCTTTTCGCGTGCGGACGGACTAAAGCTGAAAACGGAAGTGCATTTTAAGTGAACCATTCGATGAACAAAAGATCAGACTGCTGCCGGAAAGGCACGGGAAAAGCCACTGAAAAAACAACGGAAAAGAAACTCAGGATCGCCCTTATTTTCGGAGGCCGGTCAACGGAGCACGCCGTATCCTGCGTTTCCGCCTTGAATATCATCAACAACATCGACCGCGAAAAATACGACCTGGTCAATATCGGCATCACCTACAGCGGAGACTGGCTCCCATACGGCGGCAGCCGGGATCTGATCCCCGGCGACGGCTGGGTGGAACCCGCTTATAAAGAGAACGGCCTGGAGCCTAAAGAAGGCGTCCGGTACCTCGACAAGGCGCTGGCGGTCATCCAGTCCTGCGACGTGATCTTCCCCATTCTCCACGGTTTAAACGGCGAGGACGGCACCGTGCAGGGCCTGTTCGAACTTCTTGGAAAACCCTACGTAGGCTGCGGCGTTTACGCTTCCGCCTGCGGTATGGACAAGGCCTTCGCGAAGGTCCAGTTCGAGAAAGCCGGGCTTCCCCAGGCCAGATATATAATCGCCTACGTAGACGAAGCGAAGAACAACATGGCCGCCTATATAGACGCCGTTAAAAACTCCTTCGGCTTCCCCTGCTTCGTAAAACCGGCCAACTGCGGTTCCTCCGTCGGCGTTGCCCCCGTAAAGGACGAGTCCGAACTGCCTGAAAAGCTGCTCCGGGCACTCCGGTTCGATAAAAAGGCGCTGATCGAAGAGTACGTGGAATGCAGGGAGATAGAGTGCGGCGTGCTGGGCAATTCCGATCCCGTAACGCTGACGCCCGGAGAAGTGCGGTCCGCGGACAAGGACTTCTACGACTACGACTCCAAATACGTTGACGGAGAGAGCATCTGCATCATCCCCGCCGGCGTGGGAGAGGACAAGATAAACGAGATCAGGTCTCTTGCCGTACGCGCCTTTAAAGCCATAGAGGGGTCCGGATTGTCCCGCGTGGATTTCTTCATGAAAAAAGACGGCACCGTGCTGCTCAACGAGATCAATACGATGCCCGGATTCACCGAATGCAGCATGTATCCCAAGCTTGCCCTTCACGACGGCATGACCTACGGCGAACTGATCGACAGGCTGATCAGGCTTGCTATAGAAAAGCACGATTCCGACAAGAGGTGTTACGATGAGCGCTGAAAAGCGTGAAAAAGCAACTTCCGTAAAACGCAGGACCTCCGGTTCCGGCAATGCGGGCGGCGCCATAGGCGTGTTCGATTCCGGCCTGGGAGGCCTTACCGTTCTGCGCGAGATCCGTCGCCTGCTGCCCCGGGAGAGGCTGATCTATTTCGGAGACAGCGGCAGGACGCCCTACGGCACCAAATCTCCCGACACAGTCAGGCGCTACACCCTCCAGGACGTGAATTTCCTGACCTCCAGAAACGTTAAAGCCGTGGTCATCGCCTGCAACACCGCCAGCGCCTGCGGCCTCGAAGCCGTCCGGGACAATTTCGACGTTCCGGTCACGGAAGTGGTGGGGCCCGGTTCCAGAGCCGCGGTCAATGCCACACGCACCGGCAGGATCGGCGTCATCGGCACCACCGCCACCATAGGCAGCGAAGTTTACAAGCGCGCCATCGGCCTGGCTGCAAAAGCCGCGGGCAGGAGCGACGTCAATTATTTCGGCAAGGCCTGCCCCCTGTTCGTGTCATTGGCGGAGGAAGGCTGGTGGGACGACGAGATCACTTTCCTCACCGCTAAAAAGTACCTCGAAGACCTCAAGAAGGACGATATCGACACGCTGGTGCTGGGCTGCACCCACTACCCTCTTCTGGCCGACGTGATAGGCCGCGTGATGGGCGAAAACGTGAAGCTCATCAACTCCGCCTCCGAAGTGGCACTGGCCGTGAAGGAGGATCTGGGGAAGCGCGGACTGCTGGAAAAAGGCCCTGAAAAGACCTCCGGAGCGGCGGCAGCATCCTTCGGTCTCTCAGAATGCTCAAAAATGCCCTTAGAATGCCCGGAGATCGATTTTCCGGAAGAACTGGTAGAATTTTACACTTCCGATTCCGTTGCCAAATTCAGGCAGTTAGGAAGCAAATTTTTGGGCGCGGAGATCCGCCGGGTAGAACACGTGGACATCGAAAATTATTGACCGCGACGCAGGTCCGGCGCACGACCGGCGCGCTTAACCCCCATAAAAACGACAACGGCTGCAGGCGATCCCGCAGCCGTTTTTTTGACCCTCTTCTATATATGTCCGCCGCCTCAGCTGCTGATCTCCCAGTCCGCCATATACCAGCTTCCCTCGTACTTCACGAACCAGAAGCGGATGTCCAGCGGCAGCATCTTCACGAAATTGGCGTCCGTCTTGATCTGGCCGATATAATAATCGAATTTTACTTCGCAGGAGAAGCAGTTCTCGGAATAGACCCTGAGGTCTTCCCAGGACTCGTTCTCGAACCAGTGCTTCTTGTGGCCCGTGTAGAAATAATACGGGTTGTCCGTCAGCTCGGAATACATCGGCTGATCTTCCAGGATCATTGCCATGAACTCGTCGTGGAGCATATCGTTGGTGATATATTCGGCGTAGCTCTTCGTCCGGGAGACCGCCAGCTTGGTCAGTTCCGGCACGTCGTTGTCCACCACGAAATCGTACACGAAGGTGTTGTCCGGGCCCTCGGAAAGTACCTGTACGTCGCCCAGCGCGTTGACCAGCTTGATCTCCGGAGCGCTGCTGTCTCCGATCACGGAGAATTTATAAGTGCACATCGTGGGCCGAGAAGGCAGATATTTTTCGAGGATCGTTGACAGTTCCGCCACCGCCGCGCCCCGTTCGGAGATCCATTTTTCGGAACCGGACAATTCCACGTCCCCCGCCGTGACTTTCCAGCCTTCCGGCACCGTCACCGCGTACTCCGTGACTCCCGTCCTGTACACGCCGTCCGAGCCCAGCCTCAATTCCACTTCCGCACCTTCCGCGTCAACCGCGCGGTAGTTCAGATCGGGGCTCACGTAATCCACTCTGTAATTCACGTACCCGCTCATCGACGAGCCCGAATAGAGCAGAGGCGCGAAGGTCCCCTCTCCCGCGGCCGCTCCTGCGCCGCTTCCGGAATCGTCGAAACCTTCCGTAACGTACCGGTCCCCCAGCCTCACGTCTCCCACGTAGACGGTCACTCCCGAAGGAACGCTGAAGCGCATCGACCGGAATTCCGCCGAGTAAACGCCTCCGTGCTCCGTAAGAGTCACGCTGCCTCCGTATTTGTCCGCGGCAACGATCTCGCACCTTGACGTGAGTCCCGTTACCTCGTACTTCGTCAATGCGTGCCCGTCCGTATCCACCAGGGCGTACTTCAGGAGCTCCGGATTCAGCCCTTCCTGGACAATAAATTTCTCGTCCAGCAGCTTTCCGTTGCAATACACCGTATAGTAATCAGGTATCAGGAACGCCACACTGCCCACGCCGAAATCGAATGCCGTGAAATAATCAGGCGCGTAGGTATCGAAATTGTACTTGGACTTTCCGTCCTTCTTTAGTACCAGCTTGCACACGTACTCGCCGTCCGCCAGGATCTTGTAGATCGGCTTCTCGAACCTGTCGTAGGAGAACGCCTTCTGGTACGTGATTGTCTTGCCACGCATCAGCTTGCCGATCTCCTCGGCGTAAACGTCCTGAGACTCCAGCCCCGACAGCACCACGTCGGTCATGCCCGCCACAGTGCCGTAGTCCCCGGCGTCGCAGAGCGCTACCATCCGTTCCGCCACGTGATGGCGGTCGCTGTTCTCGTAATCGGCCAGCCAGTTGAAAAACCAGATCAAAAATATAAGAATGGCAACGAAGCACACCAGCACGAATATCAGCAGTCCCGTCCAGAACTTGCTGAGCTTCTTCCTGCCTGCCTTGCCGCTTTTCGCGTTTCCGGTCCCGCTCCGCTCCATCGTCAATCCTCCGGAGTGTCTTCTACCCGTGACACGAGTATGGACGTGGCCATCTTCCTGGGATTATATAAAGACGCGCACTGCGTGATTATCTGAGGGTCGTTTTCGTCCTCGGCGTTCTGCACCATATAAGTGGAAGAACCGCCGTCAAGGTTCGCCGCGTTGACCGCCCCGTACCTCATCATTATTTCGATCAGGTCTTCGTAGGAGGCTCCCACGCTGGTGGGCTGGCGTCCGTCAATGGTGAGCAGAAGCATTGCCCCGTCTGCCCTCTGGCCGATGGCGGATCTGGGATTCAGGCTGCTCTCCGTGTACCCCTGGACGACGCAGGGCTCGCCGTTGACCACCAGGTACGGCCCGAAATTCAGCGCTTCCACGATGCCGCTGTCCAGCGCCTGCTGGCCCGTCATCTTGCCCAGCACCAGTATGCCGTCCCGGTTGATGCCGATGATCTCGTAGGTGCTGCTCTTGTATCCCCACATCAGCTTTCCCCTGGAAATGACGATGCCGGGAGAATTGTCCCTGCCCGTGGGAACGCCGCCGTTGCCGTTGCCCGTGTCGTAGAAACCGCCTCCGTTGATGCCGTACATGGCGTTGGCCTCCCTGACCATATTGATGGTGGTGACGCCTTTTTTATCTTCGCCGTAGGCCTCGGGGGTGCCTATGAACACGCGCTTGGGATTGTAGACTATGAGGAGCTTGCCGCGGTACGTCTTGCCCGTGATGTCTATGAGTTCGGTTTTGTTGATATCGTATTCGGGATCGTCAGGGTTCTCTCCGGTCTCGGGGCTGCCGGTGGCCTCCGGGTCTTCGGGATCGGTGCCCTTTTTAGTGCTGCTGCCCGGGATCTTGATCAGCGACGTGTTGGTCACGTCTCCGGACTCCACCACCGTATTGTTCCGCTGGATCTCCTCTATAGTGGATTTGGGAAGGAACCAGGTAGCCAGTATGTAACCGGCGCTGGTCTCGGTGACCGTGAGCACCACCCGGTCTCTGGCGGAAGTGGAAGGTCCGTAATATACCACCATTAAAGTGCCTATGATGCCTATCACCAGCACCAGCAGGAGGGTAAGAAAACATATCCCCAGGCGTCCCAGTATCTTAAGCACTTTTCTGCCTGCGGAAGACTTTTTTTCGTTTCGTGCGCCGCCGCTGCCGCGGCCGTTATCTTTCGTCATTTCGATGCCTCTGGGTCCGGAAGGGCCTCTTCGAAGACGCGCTGGAAGTTTCCGTACGCGATGCCCCGGACCTGGTCCTCAGTATAATTCATTCTAAGCAGTCCGTCAAATATTTTATACAGGCTTTCGGCCCCGTCGATGCCTCCGGGCAATACTTCTATCCCGTCGAGATCGGACCCGATCCCCACGTTTTTCACGCCTCCCAGGGCGCAGAACCGGTCAATATGTTTCAGCATCATTTCCACGTCCGCGGAGCCTCCCAGGAAGGAGGTGCAGAAGTTGATGCCCGTGACGCCGCCGTTCTTTATTAGCGCCCGGAACATGTCGTCCGTGAGGTTCCTGGAATGAGGACAGAGTTCCCTGGAGTCCGAATGGGATGCCACCACAGGCTTCTCCGTCACGGAAAGCGTGTCCCAGAATCCCTTGTCGGAGATATGTGAAAGGTCGACAACTATGCCCAGCCGGTTCATTTCCCTGACCGCCGCTCTTCCGAAGTCCGTGAGTCCCGCGGGCTCTCTGGCAGCGCAGTTGGTGTCGCTCATATTGTTGGGCGTGTTCCAGGTGAGCGTGATCAGCCGGACGCCCTTGCCGAACAGTTCTTTCAGCCTCGGGAATTCTCCCCTCTCACGGAAAGGAGCCGCGTCGCCGTCGATGCATTCTCCCCCTTCGATGCCGAGGATCAGCCCCGCGAGAGCTTCCTTCTTGCCGTCGATACCGGTGCGGCCCGTATCGTAAAACGCCCGCAATTGACCGGCGGTGGTGATATGGACGGGGGCAAAATCATTGTCCTTCCCGATCCGTTCCAGCGCGGTCAACTGCCTGTGAAATTCGTCGATGTATTTTTCTACCCGCCCGTCCGTATCGTGCCTGGCGCTGTCCACCCAGATGTCGACTACCTGGACGTACCGGCCGTACATGCACTGCTTGCGCACGTTGTAATGTGTCGGCGCCGTATAAAGGTCGTATTTTTCCGTGTCGAAACCGGTCAATGTGTCGCAATGAGCGTCGAACACCGGGAAGGTGCCCGGGCCGTAAAAGTTTCCCGAAAGGGATCCGCAAATATTATTATCCATATTTTTCATAGCTGTAAAATTCGATCGTCCGTACCGGCGGTCCCGGCAAACGCCCTGCCGCCGGACCGGCTGTCATCTCAAAGGATTTATGCTGATGAGCACCTTGCGCGGGTTGTTGCCGTCCCTTGCGCTGATGTAGCCCTTTTCTTCCATCTGGTCGATGAGCCTCGACGCCCTGCTGTAGCCCAGCCCCAGCTTCCTCTGCAGGAAGGAAGCGGATATCTGCTTGGTCTCGATGGCGATGTCCACCGCGTCCGCCAGCATGGGATCTCCGTCCCCGGTATCCGGGTCCGCGAGCCTGCCGGAACGCCCCGGTTTCTCCACGGGCCTGGCGTTGTTGATGTCGCTGGAGATCTGCTCGTCTTCCCTGGAATCCTGCTTCTGGGTCCTTAAGAAATCCACCGTCTCCTCGATCTCAGTGTCCGAAACGAAACCGCCCTGGACACGGAGAGGCTTCATAAAGTCAACGGGATGGTAGAGCATGTCTCCCCTGCCCAGCAGCTTCTCAGCGCCGCCGTAATCCAGTATGGTCTTGGAATCCACCACGGAGGAAACGGTAAACGCGATCCTGGAAGGAATATTGGCCTTGATAAGGCCTGTGATGACGTCAACGGAAGGCCTCTGCGTGGCGACGATCAGGTGCATGCCCGCGGCTCTCGCCTTCTGAGCGATCCTGTTGATCGCCTCTTCCACCGAGTCCCTGACCACCATCATCAGATCGGCCAGCTCGTCGATGATTATGACTATCCTGGGCATCCGCGGGAGCCCGTGCTCCGGCGCGAAATCGTTGTACGCGTTGATGTCTCTCAGGTTGTATTTGGCGAACTGGCGGTACCTGTTCTCCATCTCCTGGACCGTCCAGGAAAGGGCCGCAGCCGCTTTTCTGGGCTCCGTGACAACGGGTATCAGCAGGTGCGGGATGCTGTTGTACACCTGCAGTTCCACCACTTTCGGGTCGATCATGATCAGGCGCACGTCGTTGGGGCTGCAGCGGTACAGCAGGCTCATAATAATGCAGTTGATGCAGACGCTCTTGCCGGCGCCGGTGGTGCCTGCGATGAGCACGTGAGGCATCCGGGCGATGTCCGCTATGATGGGATTGCCGGATATGTCTTCGCCCAGGCAGAACGCCAGCTTGGAGCGGTGGTTCTGGAACGCATCGGATTCCACCAGCTCTTTCAGGTAGACCGTGCGCCTGTCTTCGTTGGGCACCTCGATGCCGATGGCCGCCTTGCCCGGGATGGGCGCCAGTATCCTGACTCCTGAGGCCGCCAGGTTAAGGGCAATGTCGTCGGACAGGTTCTTGATCCTGCTGACTTTTACGCCCGACTGGGGCTGAAGCTCGAACATGGTCACGGTAGAACCGATGGATATCCTGATGACCCTGGCTTCTATGCCGAAGCTGCGCATCACGTCTTCCAGTTTCCGCGCGGTCAATTTGGCGTTCTTTTCCTGTTCCAGCACGTCGGAATCGTCCGCCTCGATGCTTCTCAATATTTCGTGGGGCGGCAATTCATATTCCGCCTCTTCGTTGCACGTGACTACCCTGATCTCTTCGCTCTTGGAAGGCACCTTGGTAGGAATGGTGGCGTCGGTCTCCGGCAGATGCTCCCTGCGGTCGATCTCCGGAACGTTGTCCGGGAAAGCCATATCGGGATCGTAGCCGTGGCGCGTCTCGTAATCGCCATCGTAATCTCCGTCTCCATCTCCTGCGCCGGAGGCTCCCGAAGCGCCTGCAGATGCGGCTGCAATTCCTGTGGCAGCGCCGACGCCTGCCGCTGCGCCCGCCTCAAAATCGTCATCCTCCTGAGACATGATCTTTCGCTCCTGGGCCCTGTGTTGCTCCTTCTGCTTCTCCAGATCCCGGAGGAACACTTCACGTTTCCTGCCCCTGGCGCTCACCAGTTCTATATGTTCATCCGAAACGTCCCCGCCCGGCTCGTCGAAATAGCCGTCGATATCGTCGATGATCTCGCCGTTGTCGCCGGTCTCGCCGTTGCCGTCCCGGTTCCGCTCGGCCTCGCGGGCTTCCGCCCTGGCCCTCTCCGCGTTCTCCTTCTTCTCCGCATTGGCCGCTTCCTGGGCCTTGATCTCCTCTTTCTTCCTTGCTCGCTCCTGGGCCTCCAGCCGCTTGAGCTCCTTCTCCTCGTCGGACTTCTTAAACCGCCCCACGACTCCCGAGACCCACTTACCGAACTTGCCACCGATATTGGCCACCGTCTTTCCGGCCCTTACCAGGGACAACGAGAACAGCACCATTGCCAGGATCAGCGTGGCGGGGATCAGTATAATTAAGGTGCCGGGCCTTGCCACCAGCTTCTGCAGGCCAACGCTTATAAGGCCGCCGATGACTCCGCCGCCCTTCTGCTGCTCGGTCCACAGCGTCGTCACGATGTCGAAAAATTTCTTGCCCTCGTACCGCTCCACGCTGTACGCGAACGTGTGTATCATTGCCGCCAGCATCAGCAGCATAAACCCGAACAACAGGCAGTTTTTCAGTGAAAAGATGCTCTTCGAAGTGCCTCTCAGCACCGTAAACGCCAACACGAACAACATCACCAGCAATACGATGGTGACGAATTTTCCGATCAGGCCGTACAACACGGCAGTTACGATCCTGCCTATCTGTCCGGTCTTTCCGAACAACGAGAATATAAGGAACACGCCGATGGCGGCCAATATCACCGCCGTGATCTCGCGGCTGCCCCTGGACTCTTTCACGCTTACGCCTGACTGCCCGTCCTTTTTCCCGGCCCCGTTCTTCCTGGTCTGGCCGCCGCTTTCCGCAGCGCCGCTCCTGGTCTGGGCGCCGTTCCCCGAAGCATTGTACTTCCCGGATCCGCCGCTGTTTCTTGTATCTGCCTGTCCTTTTTTCTTCTTTTTATTTTTTTCTTTTGAATTTTTCTTTGTGTTAGCCACGAAGCTTTATCCTCCTGTAAGTACTCACTCGTCCACATTAAATTTTACATCATCCCTCCCCGGATTGCAAGTGAAACACGGGGGGAGGAGGTGGCGAGGGGCAATGGGCAGTGGTGAAGCAAGGCCGCGGCAATCGGCACGGGGCGGTGCGGCAACGACGTGGCGGGGAGCTGCGGCAACGTTTCGTGCGGCAAGGCCGCGGCAATCGGCACGGGGCGGTGCGGCAACGACGTGACCGGGAGCTATGAGCCCGGCGCCCGGGAGGCGGCTGCGCTGCCTTGAAGCGAGATTCGAGCGCGAAATACATATAATTTTCCTCCTCATCCCAAATCTTATGTATTTGAGAGAAGGTGGCGCCGCCTGTTAGCCCGAAATGAGCGCGAAATACATAAAAATTTCCTCATCATCCCAAATCTTATTTATTTGAGAGAAGGTGGCGCTGTCTCGAAGTCGGAAACGAGCGCAAAACGCCCATAGATTACCTCTTTTTCCGAATTTGTGGGCGCTTTGAAGAGCGCGGCGCTGTCTCGAAATCTGAAGCGAGCGCAAAACGCCCATATTTTACCTATTTTTCCAAATTTGTGGGCGTTTTGAAGAGCGCGGTGCTGTCTCAAAATCTGAAGCGAGCGCAAAACGCCCATATTTTACCTCTATTTCCAAATTTCTGGGCGTTTGAAAGAAGGTGGCGCTGTCTCGAAGCCTGAAATGAGCGAGAAACGCCCATATTTTACCTCTATTTCCAAATTTCTGGGCGTTTGAAAGAAAGTGGCGCTGCCTCGAAGCCTGAAATGAGCGAGAAACGCCCATATTTTGCCTCTTAACCCGGATTTCTTGGCGTTTGAAAGAAGGCCGCGCTGCCTCTAAGCCCAAAATGGGCGCGAACACATAAAAAGCCGCTCCCCGGCACGCTTGGGACGCCCCGGGGAGCGGCAGCTCAGCCTAAAACTGCCTCTTTATTCCTCTTATTTCCTCTTCCTTACTCTTTATTCCTCTTTATTCCTCTTATTTCCTCTACCTTACTCTTTATTCCTCTTTATTCCTCTTATTTCCTCTTCCTTACTCTTCCTTACTCTTCCTTCTCCCTGACCTGGCTGTTTTCGTTGACCTGGGCCTTCTTCTTTTTGACCACGATGCACACGATCACGCAGGCAGCAATCAGGGCCGCCGCGCCGGCGCAGATTGCCGCGATGGCGCCGGCGCTGAGCTGGCCGGCCTTGTCGTTGCCGCTCTGCTCGCCGCCGTTGTTGCCGCCGTCGCTGTTACCGTTGCCGTTGCCGTTTTCACCGTCCGGCTCCGGCGTCTCAACGGGCACCTCGGTGGGGACCTGTGTGGCTTCGACGGTGAGGCCTGATTCGGAGGCGGAAGAATAGGCGCCGAGAGACAGGTAGGGGTACACGTTCACGTACCAGCTGTCGGTGCCGCCGTCCATTGCCACAGAATAGACCACGGCCCAGGTCAGCTCGCCTTCCTCGCCGTGGATGTCGTTGATCTGGAAATTGACGCCGATCTCCTGCCCGGGAGCGTCCGCGGGGATGGCAAACTCGGCGCAGTAGCCGTAGCTGGTGCGCTTGGCGGCGTAGCGGAAATACTCGGAAGCCGCTTTTTCGCCGTATGCCCTGAGCCCGGCCTTGTTGTACACGGTGGGATAGCCGTCACAGTCGATGCGGTACTGCATGACGTCGTTGACGTTGCTGTTGTTGGGCAGGTTGATGAAGATCTCGAAGGAGTCGGTGAGCCACGGGGACTCGCTGCGGGCGTCGGACTTGGGCGTCTGCACGTCGCTGTCGGTGACTTCCGCGAAGGCGTAGATCACGCCGCCTGAATAAAGCAGCGTCACGGTGCCGGTGGCAAGCACGGGCCTGTCTTTCTCTTCTTTCACGTCAACCGTGAGGCCGTAATCGTAGATCTTGTCGCGTTCGGCGTCGATCTCTACGGCAACGTCCGTCCTGGGCACGTCGCCGAGGCAGCCTCCGTCTTTATGGGCGAACGATGGTACGGCAAAGGCGCAGGTCAACAGCGCCATTACTACCGCCGCGGTCAATACGTTTCTAATCAGTTTTTTCATAGGGCGATCCTCCGATGTTCTGAAAATTCTGCTGTTTGTTTATATTTCGCCGTTCCGGCATTCCGCCGTGCCGGGCGTTCGTTGTTCGCTGCCTCGCCGCTTCCGACATTTATCCGCTTTGCGTTTCGCTATCGTCGCGACCAGTCCGTCGCTCGACCGCCTCGCCGCTTCGCCGTCGCTGCGACCCGTCCGGCATTCATCTGCCTCGCCTCTTCGCCGTCGTCTCGACCCGTTCGGTCTTCCGTCGTCGCACCTGCTCACGCTCTGTCCGGCGCCACGACTCCGCCGCTTCACGCCTTCTTCGCGATCAGCTCTCCCGCCGCGGTCCTCAGTGCCGCGAACAGCTCCACGTCCGTGCTGTACACGCCCAGCGACGTGGTGATCTGCTTGATGATCAGCGTCGACGTCCCCTCGCCGTACAGCGAGTCGAGAAGGGTGAAATAGTCGTAATCTTCCACGCCGTCCCGAATGGACTCCAGCCTGAGAGACCCGATGGGCCCCGGATAGCCGTCGCTGCCGTACTTGTCGATGTACTCCTGCAGCGCGCCTCCGGGATAAATCAGCACGCCGTTGCCGTAGGTATCCACCACCGTGCCGGCGGCCGCATGCTCGTACTTCTTGGTCCAGACCTTGGCATTCTCCCATTCGTTGACCATGTAATACAGGAAACCGTCAACATTATACATCTTCTGCTGCCAGAACAGCAAGCGGTGCTTCACGGACTCGTCGTTGATGGACAACGTGATCTCCGGGTTATGCGGGAATCTGGTCACGTACCACCAGACCTCGTCGCCTTCTGCCTGCTGCTGCGCCATCCGGTCCTTGAACACACCGAAGCGGCTCTCCATTGACGCGTTGTAGAAGGTGTTATAGAGCTTCGGCACGTAGTTCTTGTCCGCGGCGGTGTTGAAGAAATATGTCTTGGGGCACCAGACGTTGACGTCGTTTTCCAGATATTTGAAGTAGTCTCCCCCTGCGACAGTGGCGTTGTAATGCATGGGAATTATGAGCTTGTGCGCCCCGAATATCTCGGTGTAGATGGCGTTGTAGTGCTTGATGGTATTCAGCGTGCCCTGATTGAGCGGCTCGTCACCCTGGTCCGGGTAGAAATACGCCTTGTCCAGCCATTCCTGCTTTTTGGACACCACGTTGTACGCGGCCTGCACGTAGGCCCGGAGATAAGTGTCGTTCGTAGTGGCCTCGTCCTTGATCTTCCAGCAGAGCGTGTACGCGGTCATACGCGGATCGTCCAGATACTGTTCCACTCTGGGGTCCCAGAACTGGCCGCGCTTGGCATAGGGCAGCGTGTAGCAGCAGACCTTGTTCTCCAGCAGGTATTCGTAGTAGAGCGCGTAGAGGTCGTCTTCCAGGCCGTCCACGGTGGTGCCTTCTCTGTTAGCGCCCACGATCACACCCCATTCGCTAAGGTCGCTGAGCGTCTTGCAGCTGGAGGTCACGGGCAACGCGAAATTCCACACGTAGGCGTACACCGCCGCTTTCTTGATCTCGCTGCCCCCTGCGTCTTTCAAGGTGACCGTGGCAGAATATTTGCCCGAAGGCGTGTTCGTTTTTGACTTGACTTTAATGATGAACATCTGGCTCTTTCCGGCCTTGAGGTCGAACTCGTGCTCCAGCACGGGAATGGGGTCGACAACCGTTTTTCCGTCAACGTCGTCGAAATACCAGCCGTAGCACACTTCGTGGTCAAGCACGTTGCCATTGCCGTCGGTGAAGGGCGATACGGTCAACGTGATCCCGCTCTTTGCGGTCCTTGACGCCACCATAAAGTGGCAGCCTTCTATCTCGTTTTTCGCCAGGTTGATCTGGTACGCCTTGAATTCCGTGGGAGTCGTATCTTCCGCCGGAGTGTTCACGTATGAATGGTTGAACCACACCGTGATATCCGGGTCTTCGGCGGAGGCGGTCAATGCCTTGTTCTCGTACGCGGGAAGCGTATCTTTCACAGACGCCAAAAGCGCCTCTGCCCTGGCCTGGTCCGCGTCGGACAATTTATTGGGGTCCGTGGGCTCGGGCGTGGGAGTGGGTTTTTGCGTAGGCGTCGGAGTGGGAGTGGGAGTTTTTGTAGGCGCCGGCGTAGGTGAAGGCGTCTTTGCAGGCGTGGCGGTGGGAGCCTTCGTTGCCGTTGCGGTGGCCGTGGCAGTGGCGGTCGCGGTGGCCGGTATCGCGGTGGTTTCGGGCGTCAATGAAGGGCCTTCGGAAGGCGCGTCGGTGAGCTCGGGCGTAGGAGAAGTCTGCTCCGTTGCCGGGGCCTCCGTCAATTCACCGGTGGCGGGAATTTCGGTGACAGGAATATCGGTAGCCGGAAGCTCCGTCTCCGGCGCCGCAGTGGCAGGGACCTCCGTGGAAGGCACGTCGGTTCCCGCGCCGCCGTCGGGCGTTTCCGCTCCCGCCATGGGAGTACCGGCATTGACCACCACGTCAGTGGGATCGGCCACCTCGCCGCTCCTGCCGCAGCCTGCCACGGCAAGCATCATCACCGCTGCCAGTATCAAAGCAATCGTTCTAATACGGTACTTCATTTCCGCACCTCTCATTCGAGATATTGCCGGACAGCCGTTCGTTCGTCGGTTCGACCGTCGGTTCGACCGTCGCTTTGTCCGTCCGTCTCTATGCTGCCGAACGGCCGTCATTCGTTCGTCAGTTTGAATTCTTTCACGTATATGGTGTCCCCCACAGCGCAGGCGTCGAAATAGTCGAAGCGGATGCAATTGACGCGGTCGGTCCAGAAGGACAGCTCGCTGAGATCGATCCGTATCGTCTCGTATTTGCCCGTCCTGTTGAGCGTCACTCTGGTGCGCTCGGAGCCGTCGGGACTGGTCTTGCTGCCGGTGCACAGGAACAGGTCGCAGGCGTACTGGGCCTGGCTGGCGGATGCGGGGATCTTATAAGTGATCTCCAGCACCGGGTAGTTTTCCGCCCTTATATTCGTACCGGCTCCCGCGTAATCCACCATCACCCAGGGGTCGTGGGCCGTTGCCACGCTGATCTCCTGCGCCATTTCGGAAGCGCTGTAGCCGACGTTTGTATTGTTCTGACCGGAGAGGTTGGCCTCGGGCTCGAACACGGTGGGATAGTTGTCGGACAGCGGGTAGTTGTTGGAATTCTGGCGCATGGACTGATAGTTCCTGTGGAGCGAAGCGTTGTCCGCGAAATCCTTGTTATCGGTGAACGTGCCGCGGATCTGAGCCACGGAACCCGTAGTGATCAGGTAGCTGTACTCGATGGGCACGAAGGAGGTCATCTTTATAGTCATCAGCGGCGCCACGTAGTTGGTGGCGTCGTTTTCGGCAGATTTGGAGCCGTTGTAGTTGTACCGCCCGGCATACAGCAAGTCGATATTGGGCACGTACAGGCCGATCCCGAAATCGTCCCTCGAGGACACCCAGGCGCACCAGGTCTCCTTGTTCGTTTTATTCACGTAGAAGCGGCAATCCTCCGCATACCTGGCGTCTCCCCAGAAATTCAAATGATCCCGCACCGCCAGCTGGCCGCCGGTCCAGCCGTCGGACCCGGAGTACCAGGTGAATCTGTCAAGGTAGCTTATGGTGTAGAACGCGGGCAGTTCCTGGTGCGAATACCTGTGCTCCCAGCCGGAAAAGTCCACGAACCTGTTGTCCACCCGCACGTAATCGGCGGTCAACGTATACGTGTTTTCCATATAGCTGGGGGTGATCTGGCCGTTCAGGGACCAGTCCTGCGGCTGCGACTTTATGTACACGGAATTATCGGTCACTTCCACGTCGATGAGCCTGCTGGCGTTGCCGTATTTGTCGCCGCCCTGCACGGGATTGTAGGTCCATCTGGAGCCGTTGAACTCCCCGGGAGTGTACTCGCTGTTGCCCGCGGTGCCGTAATAGGACTGCTGGATGAGGCGCCCGGTGTCGTGGCGGTTGACCAGGTTGGTGACGCCGCTGACGGGGCAATTCTTGTCCTGTATATAGTTGAGGCCGCCGCCCCAGGAAAGCTGCACGCCTACTTTAAAGCGTGAGTTCTCGATGAAATACTGCTTGGAATTGTACACGGCGATCTTTTCCACGCCGGCGGAGGTCAACGAGAATTTCGTCTGGCCTTTCAGGGACTTTATAGTGACCGACTTCAGCGTGGTGCCGGTACTGCCGTTCAGGTAAGAAGCGATCAGGCCCCGGAACGTGACGTTGTCACCTGCTTCCAGGAAGAAAAAGTCGAGCTTCTGGGTGCCGGACTGGACGTACAGCACGTCGATCCTCAGGGGCGCCCCGGAGGAGTAGGTGAAGCTCATTCTGTTGAAGGGTCCGGCAATGGCGCCGCTCTCGAAGGTGATGACGAAGCCGTCTTTTATGGTGAAAGAATTGCCCTCGGAGCCCAGCTGGCCAGATACGGTATACCGGATGCCTTCTTCGGTGAGGTAGTAGCCGTCAACGGGTGTGGGAGCCGGTGTCGGAGTGGCTGTGGGAGTGGGTCCGGGCGTAGGCGTAGCAGTAGGTTTGGGAGTGGCGGTGCCGGTGGGTCCGGGCGTGGGAGTGGGAGTCCCTGTGGGGACCTGCGCAGGCGTGGCGGAAGGAGCGGGAGTGGCCGTGGGAACGTCCGTGGGAACGTCGGTGGCAGCCTCTGTAGGAGCCGTTTCTCCTGTCGCCGGAACGTCAGTAGGAACGCCCGTCGTTTCATCTGTAGGAACATCAGTGGGAGCAGAAAACTCCGTGGCCGGAGCGCCTGTGGTCTCGCCGCCGGGAGCAACCGTCGCAGCGTCAGAAGGCGGATCCGTAGGCGCCTCCACGATCATACCGGTGGCATCTCCGGAAGGAGTCGCGACCCCTTCGTCACCGCCGCCGGAACTTTTTCCGCAGGCGCATAAAAGCATCAGCGCAGCCGCTAAAGAGAACGTCAGCGCGACGCAGATATATCTAAAGAAAAAGCGTTTTTTGCCCATAGCTGTCATTCGATCCTCTCCCCGGTCCTCCGGCGGGTTGCCGTCATTCCGTCCTGTCCTCTATCGTCCGGCGCGTTGCCGTCATTCCACTCTCTCCCCCACCGACACGGTGCCGTCATCGTTCCACGTCAGCCGGAACAGCTCCAGATACTGCTCGCAGCCCGGTTCCCGCAGGCAGCTGGAAATATACCATTGCCCCTTGAATTCGAACACTTCTGCGCAGGATGGCACGTTGGCGGGACACTCCGGCGGCACGGTCCAGGGCATCAGCATCCCCAGGCTCTTCCAGCCGGTGACGGGATCGTCGGATACGGCGTAGGCGGTGCCGTGGCCGCAATTCGTATAAAACATATAATATCTGCCGCCGTGCTTCAGCACGAAGGGCGATTCCAGCGTGATGTCGCAGATGTCGAAGGAGTACGCGCCCCGGTCCTGCCAGTGTAGCATGTCCTCAGACGAAGCGATCCCCACGGCCGTGGTCATGCCTCCGTCTTCTTTCCGCCTGGCGGTGCAGTAGTACATATAAGCGGTGCCGTCGTCGTCAACGAACGTCATCGCGTCTCTGCAGTCGGACCAGCGTTCTTCGGACCAGCTGCCCCATTCGCCCGGCTTCACCACCGGATTCGGGCCGCCCTTCCAGCGCTCCCAATGGTACAGGTCGTCGGACGTGGCAAGGCATATGGCCTGGGCAACGTTGTAATTGACGCCCGTGTAGTACATATAATATTTTCCGTCCTTCTCCGCGACGCCGGGAGACCAGACCTGATAATCCTCGAACTGGTTGGGGTCAACGCTGACCACCGGCGGCTCCCAGGTCCAGTTGACCAGGTCCTCCGTCACGGCGTGGCCAACGGTATTGACCGGCATCGTGTCCCACTCGTAACCCACGTAATCGCGGTTGTAAAACAGATGGACCTTCCCGTCCTTCACCACGAAACTGTGGTCAACCAGCGCGTGCCCGGGCTCGGTGGCCTTCCCTTTAAGCGGAAACTCCCCGCGCTCCAGCGCGCCGATATACCTCTCCGCCCTGCCGAAATAATTCTCCAGCGTATGCCCCGGACTGGGCCCGAACCGCCCGTCCGCCGACGCGCCCGCGGCAACGTTCAGCGCCCTCTCGAGCAGCACGGCAACGATCGAGACCGTCTTCACCGTCTCCGCATCCGCCCTAAGCTCGAAAGGCGCGACCCTCGCCTTCAGCCCGCAATATCTCCTGAAAACGGCCTCATCCATCCCGGCCCCGGCCTCCTTCCGCCCGGCCGCCCGCGCCCCTTCCCGGAGCGCCGCGCCGCGTCAATCCTCACCCGGTATTTTATGCTAAAACCCGGTGGAAATGCAAGGGTGGGAGGATGATGAAGGGACAATCTGAAAGCGAACGGAAGAATCGAATTTTGTTACAGGTCAATGAAAAAGAAAACGAATGATGAAAAATGTCGAAAAACGTCGAAAAACGTCGATATTGTTACCGATAGTCTGGTGTGATATAATGCGCGTATAGTTATAGCCTTAAGAGATATCTATAACCACTTGCCGAGGGTTTTAACTACGATATTATCGATAAAGCAAAAGACCGTTCGAATAAAGTCGATAAACTGTCATAACAGGAGAGACAATGAATCAAGAAATACTTAATGAACTGCGACAGGGTCTTGAGACTGCATATATTGACAGTTCTGTTTCGTCTGTCACTGCATTTCAGCCGCAGTTTGTATCAAATGATTATCATGAAGGGAAAAAGGTCCTTTCTTCCATCGAAGAAGAGCTTCATACCTGTGACAGCTTTAAGATCAGTGTTGCCTTTATTACGATGAGTGGCATTGCCCCGTTGCTTCAGACACTGTATGAATTGGAGAAGAACGGAATCACTGGAGAAATCCTGACAACCAATTACCTGTCTTTCAGCGATCCAAAAGCACTCCGCCTGTTACACGAGAGAAAGAATATTCAAATAAAAATGTATGATGTGGAAGCTGCGGGAGAAGGTTTTCACACCAAAGGCTATATATTCAAAAAAGATGAGATCTACCGAATCATTATTGGGAGCTCCAACATTACAAGCACCGCTCTCACCAGTAACAAAGAATGGAACACAAAAATTGTTTCTACCGAGAGTGGCGAAATGGCAGAGCAGGTCCTTGCAGAATTTAAACAATTCTGGGGATCAAAATATGCTCTGGAGTTTGAAGACTTTTTTGAGCAATACAACACCCAGTATGAGATCGTCAAACATCAGAGAGAAGCTGCCCGTGCGGAAAGCCCTGTTTCTATAGAAAAATATCGTCTGCAGCCAAATTCTATGCAAGTGGGATTCATTGCGAATCTTAAGAAAATTATAAATCTTGGGGAACAACACGCACTACTTATTAGTGCCACAGGCACGGGAAAGACGTTTGCTTCGGCCTTTGCAATGCGTGAGCTTGGTTTTAAGCGAGTGTTGTTTTTAGTACACAGAAATCAGCTTGCCAGACAAGCGAAACGCTCTTTTGAAAGAGTGTTCTCGCGCTCTGTTAGTACAGGAATTGTTGGAGCCGGACATTACGAATACGATGCAGATTATATTTTTGCAACCAGGGATACACTCTGGAGGGAAGAACATCTGCACCACTATAAACCGGACGATTTCGACTGTATTATTCTCGACGAAGCGCATCACAGCGCTGCCGATACTTACCAACGTATCATGAATTACTTCCGTCCTCAGTTATGGCTTGGAATGACAGCAACGCCGGATAAGCGCGACGATCATATAGAGGGTCGTAACATATATGAGATCTTCCACTATCAGATTGCTTACGAGATTCGTTTGCAGCAGGCCATGGAGGAAAATCTGCTGTGTCCTTTTCATTATTTTGGCATAAGTGATCTTTCCTTGATTGGCGACGAAAGAAGTACAGGCCGAAAGCTTTCGGCGGAAGATTTTAATCGCTTGGTCAGTGATGAACGAGTTAACCATATCGTAGAGAAAGCAACTTACTTTGGCCATAGTGGTGATCGGGTAAAGGGATTGATTTTCTGCAGTAGAATCCAAGAGTCGCAGGAACTATCTGATAAGTTCAATCATATTATCAATCCGGAAACGGGCAAATTGTTCCGTACTATCGCCTTGAACGGAGACGCTTCAGAAGAAGAACGCGCCTCGGCATTTGAGCGCCTCGCGATGAATGAAGAAGACGCTTCTGAGTTGCAGCAGCCTCTTGATTATATCTTTTCTGTTGAGATCCTGAATGAAGGCGTCGATATTATTGAAGTAAATCAGGTAATCATGTTGCGACCGACAGAATCTCCCATAGTATTTATTCAGCAGCTAGGAAGAGGCCTTCGTAAGGCTGATGGCAAGGAATACGTGATTATTCTTGATTTCATAGGAAACTATGAAAAGAATTTCATGATTCCCGTGGCATTGTCCGGGGATCGGACCTATAATCCGGATACAATTCGGAAATATGTAATCAGTGGTAACAGCACTATTCCGGGCGCCTCGACAGTACATTTCGATGCAGTGGCGCGTGAGAAGATTTTCCACTCCATCGACAAGATACGTGGAATGAAATCCATTATTCGAGATAGTTATGTTTCCCTTAAAAACCGGCTGGGACGGATCCCTTACCTAATGGATTTTTATGAAAACGGAGAGATCGATCCTTTGGTGATCATTCGTGAATATAAAACTTACCAAGATTTTCTTCTGGCAGCAGAACCGGATTTGTACGTAGGGAAAATCAATGATCTTGAAAAACTCACGCTGGAATACCTATCCAAAACTGTTTTGAGCGGTGTCCGTCCATATGAATTGGAAATCTTAAGTAAGTTGCTTAAATCGGAACACGTCGAGTTGGAAGATATTGCCAAAGAATTAAAAACTGCTTATCTCTCTTCTTTCGACCTGACTTCGCTAGAAAACGCGATCCAAGTATTGGAAGGCCGTTTTGTGAGCAAAGATGATGAATATCAGAAATATAAAGCCATCAGCATTCTAGAGAACAAGCAGAACGGAATCGTTCAACGGATGAAAAGCTACGCTGATCGTCTGCAACACGAGGAATTTAAAAAGCAGATCGAGGATATTATTTCTGTCGGTCTGACTCGCTATCATGATAAATACGGCCCTGCTCAAAAAGCCGAAGGACGTTTTGTACTTTATGAGAAATACTCGCGAAGAGATGTCAGTCTCCTAATGAACTGTGGTAGAGATTTGTCTTCTACGATGTATGGAATGAAGCGGATTGACGACGACGTTTTTATCTTTATTACATACCATAAAGTCGGGGCGGAAAGCGAAGATCTTCAGTATGCTGAAGGAAAGCCAGATTATGCAGATGCATTCTCCGACAATATGACTTTCCGTTGGGATTCTCAAATCGGAAGAGGCCCTGACAGCAGTTATATGCAAGAAGTTATAGGAGCTAAAAGAAAGCATCTTTTGGTGAAAAAAAGTGACGCAGAAACTAGCTTCTATTACATGGGCACTTTTGATGTTATCGAAACCCGTGGAGATAGAAAATTAGATAATAGCGGGAGACTTCGTGATATTACAAAAGTCACTATGAGAATGCATCATAGTGTCAGGGAAGATTTGTTAAAATACCTGGAAAGCAGTCTCTTGGAGGAAGTAGTATGAAATCAATCAAGGTCGTAGCAGCCATTATACGCTCGGTTGACAAAGACGGAGAACCGCTTGTCTTTGCTACGCAGCGAGGATATGGAGAATATAAGGACTGGTGGGAATTTCCGGGAGGAAAGACGGAAAACGGCGAAACGCCTGAAGAAGCCTTGGTTAGGGAAATTCACGAAGAATTGGCAGCTACTATATCGGTTGATAAATATCTTGTCACAGTGGAATACGACTATCCTGCGTTTCATTTGTCCATGGATTGCTTCTGGTGTAGCCTGACTGAAGGGCATTTAACTTTGCTGGAACATGAGGCTGCAAAATGGCTTCCGTTAAATAATTTACGTCAGGTTAATTGGCTTCCTGCAGATGTGATGGTTATCGACGCAATCGAAAAAGCGATTCTGGAAGAAAATTGCACTAGCGAACAACAGGCACTTCAAAATAGTCAGCAGAACACAAAGGGCTCTAAGAGGAAACATAAGGGAAAAACATGCATGAAACGTAAGAAAGATCTCTAACACTACTCCAAGCCAAAACGAGAAATCATGTTATGAGTGCGTATTGAAAGAGGCACAATAGAAGCAATCCAAAATAGCTGTGTCTTTCCCCCTTAGCTAATCATACAGTAATATATTTCTTGATCTTATTGAACTTGGCGTCTTTGATGCCGGGCACGTTCATGATGTCCTCGATTGACTGGAATTTGCCGTGCTCTTCGCGGTAGGAGATGATATCGCGGGCGGTGCTCTCGCCGATGCCGTTGAGGGTCATGAGCTCGTTGACGGAGGCGGTGTTGATGTTGACCAGCTGGACGGTGGACTGGGAGGGGCCGCTGCCGTTGTCGGTCTGGGGGCTGGCGTAGCCTACGTCCAGGAGCCAGGTCTTGTTTTCGCTGTAGGTGAAAGGGATATGGATGCGCATGCCGTCGTTGACCTTCATTGCCAGGTTTATTGAGTAAGTGTCTGCGTCGGGCAGAAGGCCGCCGCACAGCTCTACGGCGTCAAGGATTATGGCTCCGGGCTCCAGGCGGCAGACGCCTTCGTTGACAACGGCGCCGGTGATATGGACCGCCATTCTGGTGTCCGCGGTGGGCGCGGGAGTGGCGGCGTCAGAGAGTTCTCCGGAGGCGTTGTCCGTGGCGGAATTTGGGTTCTCGGGTTCGGGCGTCAGGCCGATGGCAGCAAGGTCTTCGCCGGTCGCTTCGGCGTTCCTGACGAGCTCAGGCGCTTTGCTGCCCGGTTCCGTGAAATTGACTATTAGTATCACCGCTAAGATCAATATCGCGCCTATGGCCATCAGCGCGGCTTTGGGCACACGTACGATCCTTCCGAAAATCCTGAAACGCATAATGCTCGCCTCCCCTCTCCCGTGGATGGTACAGGAAAGCGGCCTTTAACGCAAATATTTCCCGGGAAATAGCCGGGAAATATCTTGTAATAATTCGTAAATTTTCGAAAACGTCGAAGAACGTCGAAATTCGTCGAAACGTGTCGAAATCTGTCGCAGGATGTCGAAGTTCGTCGAAACGTGTCGAAATTTGTCGAAGGATGTCGAAGTTCGTCGAAACGTGTCAAAATTTGTCGAAGGATGTCGAAAAACGTCGAAAAGCGTCCTAAAAAAATTAGTTGCGCAGCAGCTCTAAAACCTTGCCCGCTGCCGCCTGCTCCGCGGCCTTCTTGCTGCGGCCGACGCCCCTCTCTTTGAAAAGCAATTGACCCTGCTCCTCCACCCTGATCTCCGCCTCGAACACCGGATCGTGGTCCGGGCCCGAGCGGCTGATTATCTCATAAGAGATCGAGACTGAAGGATCCCTGTAATACTCCTGAAGTTCGGATTTGTTGTCCCCTTTCGAATAGTCGCCGGCCGCCAGCTCGATCCTCTGTCTGAAGCCGAAATTGTCCAGCACGATACGGCTCACGGTGGCGAAATCCGAATCCAGGTACACCGCCGCGATCAGCGCCTCCACGCAGTCCGCCAGCACCGAGACCTTGCCGCTGCCGCCGCCGGAAGCTTCGCCGTGACCGAACAAAATAAAGCCGCCCAGGTCGAATTCCCTGGCGACTTCTCCCAGCGTTTCTTCGCATACTATCCGGGAACGAAAACGGGACAGCATCCCTTCGGTCATAGCCGGAAAGTTCTCATACAGATACGTGCTCACTACAAGCCCGAGCACCGAATCTCCGAGAAATTCCAGCATCTGGTTGCTGTCCCTGTGTCCGTCAGCGCTGTGTTCGTTGGCATACGACGTGTGAGTAAACGCTTTCTTCAGCAGTTTCTCATCGGAAAAGCCGTAGCCGATCAGTTCTTCGACGCGCTTAAAACCGGTCATTTCTCTGTTATTTGATATTATTCGTCACGTACTGCACCGCGTCGTTCACGGTAGCGATCTTCTCCGCGTCCTCGTCGGGGATCTCAATGTCGAATTCCTGTTCCAAAGCCATGATCAGTTCAACGATATCCAGAGAATCCGCTCCAAGGTCGTCGACAAAAGAAGAATCAAGAGTAACCTGACTCTCGTCAACATCAAGCTGATTCACAATTATTTTTTTTACTCTTTCGAACATTCTTTTCTTCCTTTCTGTAAGAAAACCATAGCCCCGGGGGCGATATCCGCCGCCCGATAAGGATAATATACCACAAATGATATGAAAAACGCAATAGTTGCGCGGATATACCGCGGATCTGTTCTGGAAGTTCACGGATCAGCGGCGGTCCTTCGCCGGTTCCGCTCCGGAACCTCGGCGGATATTCTGCGGGATCACTTCATATTTTTAAGCAGTTCCCTGTTGCCGTATATGTACTCGAACCCGGACCACAGCGCCAGCACCGTGGAGATGCCCAGGAAAACGATGCCCGCTATCATGCATACGTCCGAGAAGACGCCAAGGCCGCTCTCGAAGGCCGCTCTGCCTGTGAGCAGCACCACCAGGGCAACGGTCTGGGCGATCATCTTCAGCTTGCCGATCTTGCCCGCCGCGATCACTTTTCCGGTGCCCGCCGCCAGCATCCTGATGCCGGAAACGGCAAACTCTCTGGCCAGGTTGATCAGCGTTGCCCAGAGCACGATCTGCGCGGCCCAGCCGTGGTAGCAGACCTGGGTGAAAATGATAAGGGAGATCAGCGCGGTATTGACCAGCAGCTTGTCGGCCAAAGGATCCAGGAACTTTCCGAAGTCGGTGACCTGGTGATTCTTGCGTGCCAGATGTCCGTCGAGCGCGTCGGTCGCGGAAGCTATGACGTATACCGCCAGCGCCACCCAGCCGCATCCGGGAAACAGCGACAGCGGAAACGCGAAGATCGCAAATACGAAAACGAGGATCATCCTCGAAACAGTCAGTTTATTCGGTAAATTCAATCGTATCCCTCCTCCGAACCAACTGGGAAAAATTATACACACGGAGGCGAAAATGTCAATTATTCTCCGTCTTCTGCCAGGGCTCCTCAGTCTTCCGCTCCGTCTTCCGACGCGTTTTCCGCCGAGTCCTCCACGGCCGTTCCCGTGAGATCGTACTCCTCCGCGATAAGCAGCTTAACGTTCACCATATCTCCCGGTTCAAGCTCCTTTTCCGACGTGAAATAGATCTTTCCGTCCGAATCCGGCGCCTCGGCGTAGGACCGTCCGAAATAGAAAATGCCGTCGTCGCTGACGCCTTCCGTCAATACCCTTACGGTCTTTCCAACCCGCTTTCTGCCCTGCCGGAGCGATATCTTCTGGGCCAGCGAATACAACGCGTCGTACCGCTCCTGCTTGACCTCTTCGCCGAGCTGATCCTTCATCCGGGCCGCGGGAGTGCCTTCCTCAGGCGAATACTTGAAAACGCCCACACGGTCGAAGGAGTTGTCCGACACGAATTGCATCAATTCCTGGAAATCCTCATCCGTCTCCCCGGGGAATCCCACTATGAACGAGGTGCGGAAAATGCATTCCGGAATTGTCTCCCTGAGCCGCGCGATCACGGCTTTTATATCTGAGGCGGTGCCCCGGCGGTTCATCTTTTTAAGCAGCCTGTCGCTTATATGCTGAAGCGGCAGGTCAATATATCTGGCGATCTTTTTCGACCGGGCAAGCACGTCGATCAGCTCTTCGTCGATCTCGTCCGGGTACAGGTAAAGTATCCTGATCAGCTCGATGCCGTCGACCGCTTCCAGCCTCCGGAGCAGCTCCGGGAGCGACTTCTTCCCGTACAGATCCAGCCCGTATCTGGTGGAGTCCTGGGCGATCAGATCAAGCTCCTTCACGCCTTCCGCGGCAAGATTTTCCGCCTCCGCCACCACGTCTTCGATCCGCCTGGACCTGAGCCTTCCGCGGATGTACGGAATAGCGCAGAAAGAACAGCGGTTGTCGCATCCCTCGGCGATCTTCAGGTACGCGCTGCCCTCCGGCGTGGACAATATCCTGGGCCCGTTTATGTAGTCCGCCGAATAGTTTTCCGACAATGCGACTTCCGGCCTTTCGCTGTTATCCGCCGCCACCTTCCGGGCAATTTCCGCTATCTCTTCCACGCTGTTGATGCCCACGATGGCATCGACTTCCGGCAATTCTTTTTTTATCTCTTCCGGGTAGCGCTGGGCAAGGCATCCGGCTACCACCAGTGCCCTGCAGTTCTGCTTCTTGTATTCGGCCATCTCCAGAATGGTATTGATCGCCTCTTCCCTGGCCTCCTCGATGAAGGCGCAGGTGTTTACGATGATGATATCCGCCTCCTGCTCGTCGTTGACGATGGAGAATCCTTCCTGCGCCAGCCGCCCCAGCATCAGTTCCGAGTCAACCAGATTTTTCGCGCATCCCAGTGACACGATCCCCACTTTGATTGCTGCTTTGTTTTCTGCTTCTTTCATCTGCCTGCAAACCTGCTTTTCTGTCTGTTTAGTCCTCGTCCGGCGACGCAGCGTACTTCTCCACCGTGCGCGCCGCCAGGCCGGTGTCGAAACCTCTCGATATCAAAAACCGTACGAGCGCAGCCTTTTCCTTAACGTCAGAAACGCTCCTGCGCTTCCCGTCTCCGAAACGCACCCGCAGCTTCTTCTCCAGCGCCCTCCGGCAAGACTCTTCGTCGTCTCTGCTACTCCTTGACGCGGCCGCTTCCGCCAGCTCCGCCGGGATCCCCCGCCGTACCAGCTCGTACACGATCTGGTTGGAAGAAACGTCCTTGTCAAAGCGGCTCCTGAAATATGAGTCGCAATAGGCCTCGTCTCCCGCGTAGCCTTCGCTTTTAAGAAACTCCAATACGTTGTCCGCCGCAGCCTCGACGCATTCCGCCCAGGCTCCGCCGTAGCCCTTCTTCTCGCAAAACTGCTCCTCTATCCTTGACCGGATCTGCTTCTCGGTCCGTCTCGAATAGACGCAATAAGGCAGCGCGCACTCCCTCATTCTCCGCTCCAGGACCTTCGTAAGAAGTTCCTCCACGTCGACTTCCCTGCCCTCTTCGTAAAGCCCGAATTCCCACACTTCTTCAGTGCGGAAACTCAGGCTCCCCGAGAACTTGAAATCAACGGTATATGAAGCATCGCCGGGCTCGCCGCTCGCTGCCGAACCGATTATTATATCCGTCATATTATCTGCTTACTTAATCGCCTGGATCCGGCGCCGGGCCTCATTTTCTGGCCACCGGAGGTACCGGCGGAGGAGGCGTGCTTCCGTCGTCCGCGGGAGTCGCGAGAGAAGACGCCAGCGCCTCTGCCGAAGGCACCGCTTCGGAAGCGTTGAACACGGTGGCTTTCTTGTTTTTCTCGCTGACCATGTCGCGGATCTGTTGCTCGATCTCGTCCATAACGGCGGGATTGTCCTTGAGATACTGCTTGGCGTTTTCGCGGCCCTGGCCGATCCTGGCGCCCTTGTACGCAAACCAGGAACCGCTCTTGACCACTATGTCGTTTTCCGTGGCAATATCCAGCACGGATCCGGCTCTGGAGATGCCTTCGCCGTATATGATGTCGAACTCGGTCTCCCTGAACGGAGGCGCCACTTTATTCTTAACGACCTTCACGCGGGTCCTGTTTCCCACGACCATTCCGTCCGCCTTGATGGCCTCGATCCTTCTGATGTCAAGCCTCACCGAAGAGTAGAATTTCAGCGCGCGACCGCCCGTGGTGACCTCGGGATTGCCAAACATAATTCCAACTTTCTCTCTCAGCTGGTTGATGAAAATGGCGATCGTCTTGGATTTGTTGATTATTCCGGACAATTTCCTGAGCGCCTGGGACATCAGTCTCGCCTGCAGTCCCACGTGTGAATCGCCCATCTCACCGTCGATCTCGGCCTTGGGCACCAGTGCGGCAACGGAGTCGATGACGATCACGTCGATGGCGCCGCTTCTCACCAGCGCTTCGGCAATTTCCAGCGCCTGCTCGCCCGTGTCCGGCTGCGATACGATAAGGTTGTCGATGTCAACGCCCAGATTCCTGGCGTACACCGGATCCAGCGCGTGCTCCGCGTCAATAAACGCCGCGTCTCCTCCGTTCTTCTGTGCTTCGGCAATCACGTGCAACGCCAGCGTGGTCTTGCCGGACGATTCAGGCCCGAATATCTCCACTATCCTGCCTCTCGGAAGCCCTCCGACGCCCAGGGCAATATCAAGCCCCAGCGATCCCGTGGAAATGGTCTCCACGTTCATATGAACGTTGTCGCCCAGTTTCATGACGGCGCCTTTTCCGAACTGCTTATCTATCTGCGCCATGGCGTTTTCCAGCGCTTTTTTCTTCTCCGCGATCTTCTTCTCATCCAAACCGTTATCAGCCATATTCTAACCTCCTGTTCCCTGCGGGACTGTCCCCCTGCGGGACCGTTTTAATCTTTCACGAAAATTTTACAATGCCCCGTGACCCGCGTCAAGTGAAAGATGGCATATTTCCCGGGAAATACTGGCGAGAGTCAAGAAGGGGGGGTGATATTCGCCTGGCACACGAGTGATGTTGAGCGACGGAGCGCAGTGATCTTCGCCTGACGGCGAGTGATATTCCGCTGCGCGGAGTGATATTCGCCTGGCGGCGAGTGAGATTCGTGCTGAGGCACGAGTGATATTGCGCGTATGACGCGCAGTGATATTCGCCTGACGGCGAGTGATATTCCGGTGCGCGGAGTGATATTCGCCTGGCACACGAGTGATGTTGAGCGACGGAGCGCAGTGATATTCGCCTGGCGGCGAGTGAGATTCGTGCTGAGGCACGAGTGATATTGCGCGTATGACGCGCAGTGATATTCGCACTGACGGCGAGTGATATTCCGCTGCGCGGAGTGATATTGCAGCGTTGCTGCAGCGAAATTGAACACTGACGGTTTGGGCAAAATTGTCAGTGTTCAGCTAAATTCGCGCTTGCACGCGAGCTAAATTGCTCGCGGGGCGAGCAGCTAAATTCGGCTGCGCCGAGTGAAGGTGGATTATTTTTATTTCGCGCTCGTTTTGGGTTTCGAGGCGGCGACACCTTCTTGAAAATACATAAGATCTAGGAAAAAAAGTAAGATTTTATGTATTTCGCGCTCGTTGCAGGCCATCAGGCAGCGCCACCTTCTTGATAATACATAAGATTTGAGATGAGGAAGAAATTATTATGTATTTCGCGCTCATTTCGGGCCATCAGGCAGCGCATCCTTCTTTAAAACGCCCAGGAATCAAGGATAAAAGGTAAAATCAGGGCGTTTCTCGTTCATTTCCGGCTTCGAGACAGCGCCGTATCCTTCAAAACGCCCAGAAATTTGAAAAAAGAGGCAAAATCCGGGCGTTTTGCGCTCATTTCCGGCTTCGAGACAGCGCCGCGTCCTTCAAAACGCCCAGAAATTTGAAAAAAGAGGCAAAATCCGGGCGTTTTGCGCTCATTTCCGGCTTCGAGACAGCACCGCGTCCTTCAAAACGCCCAGAAATTTGAAAAAAGAGGCAAAATATGGGCGTTTCGCGCTCGTTGCAGGCTTCGAGGCAGCGCGCCCTTCTTTCAAACGCCCAGGAATCCGGGTTAACAGGTAAAATGTGGGCGTTTCGCGCTCGTTTTGGGCCATCAGGCAGCGCCACCTCACTCCCGAGCCCGGAGCCGCAGCAGCGCTCGGGCTCCCCGAGCCTGGCGCTACAGCAGCTTCTCGATCTCTTTGTCACGGAGGTAGCGCCAGGCGCCGGGCTTCAGGTCCGGATCCAGCTCCAGGGGCCCGAAGCCCACCCTTTTAAGCTTGAGCACAGGGTGGCGGATGGCCTCAAGCATGCGACGCACTTGACGGTTTCGGCCCTCCCGGATCCGGACCTCAACGATGGCGTTGTTGCCCTTGTGGCCGATGACGGTGAGGAGCGCCGGGAGCGTGGGGCCGTCGTCCAGCACAAGGCCCTCGGAAAAGCGCTTGATATTGCCCTCGTTGGGCTCGCCCTTGACCACCGCCTCGTACGTCTTCCAGATCTCGAAGGAGGGGTGCGTCATCTTCTGAGTGAAGGCGCCGTCGTTGGTAAGGAGCAGCAGGCCGGAGGTGTCGTAGTCGAGGCGGCCGACGGGATAGAGGCGCTCGGAGACGCCTTCCACCAGGTCAACGACGCACTGGCGGCCACGGTCGTCGGAGGCGGAGGACAACACGCCGACGGGTTTGTTGATCATTATGTAGATCTTGTTGCGCTCGACCTTGACCGGCTTTCCGTCAACGCTGACCGTGTCTTTGGGTCCGACTTTGGTGCCCATTTCGGTAATGACCCTGCCGTTGACCGACACGCGCCCTTCGGCAATCATTGCCTCGGCGCCGCGCCTCGACGCCACGCCGCATTCGGCTAAATATTTTTGCAATCTTACTTCGTCCATTGACTCTGTCTCCCATTGTTATCCCGCACGGCTTCCCCGAAATTGCCCGGCGAATTTCCTCGCGATTTTCAACAAATTTCGCACGACGTTCCGGCGAATTCCGCGCAATTTCCACGTGCCGCGCCGTTCGGTTCGGCTCAACTCAGCTCAGATCAGATACTCTTTCCCGTACCTCAAATAGTAGAGCGCCGTCTTGTCCGGGTACTTGCCGAAGATGCGGCGGCAGACCTCGGAATAGATCCTGAGCTGCAGTTCATAACCCGCCGAATGGGCCGCCAGGTCTTCGCCCGGAACGAAATCGCTCTTATAGTCTATCAACGTGACCACGTCTCCCTTAATAGTGACGCAGTCCATAACTCCCTGCACAGTGGTGGCACTGCCTTTGAAGGACGGCTCCGAGAACAGCTCGTCGGAAGGAAGGTCCAGCGCGAAAGGCACTTCGCGCATTATGCGGTCGGAGGAGGCGATCTCGGTCGCGAAAGGCGAACAGATGAAATCGATCAGCAGCTTGACCGGTATCCTACCTGCGTCAACGGCGTCGAAAAACCGCTTTTCGGCCAGCTCGCTTATAAGGCTGCCTGCGTATTCCGCCGCTTTTTCCACGTCCCCGCATATATCCCGCACAACACCGAAATCCATATGTTCCAGGCAGCAGTGCAAAAGCGTTCCCGCCAGGGCGCCGCCGGACTTGCCGCCGAACTTGCCGGGCGTGTCATCCGGGTCGTCAAAGGTCTTCAGTTCGGTGCGGTTTCCGAAAAGTACCGGGATCGAATCGTCGCTCTCGCCGTCGTCAATTGCCCGCTCATACCCATTGGAGATCCGCTTGATCTCGGACACAGACACTTTAGAAGGACAAACGGGCCGCGCCGGTCTGTCATCGCCGTCCTCCGTTCCGCCGCCGGTCCATCGATCCACACGGGGCAATCCGAACCAGGGAGCTCCGGCAATTTCGTCGTCCCACCAGTCTCCGTCGTCTCCGTCGTTTCCGCCCTCGAAAGGCGTTCCTTCCGCGCCGTCGACGCCGTCAACGCCATCCTGCCCATCCTGTCCGCCGGCGACTTCTTTATAGAAACTGCCCTCGGAAATGTCGCACTTGCCCCGGGCGTTCTCGCTGACGGCAGCCATTGCCAGCAGCGCCAGATAAGTGTCCTCGTTCAGGATGTAGTAGTCCAGCGGCTTCCGGCCTGAAAGGTCAAGCTTGGACCGGGATCCGGATATGAACTCGTTGGGGTCCTTCTTGCCCCTGCCGCCCAGAGAACCTATTATGAGCAGTTTTTCCTTCGCCCTGGTCATTGCCACGTACAGCACCCTGAGCTCTTCGGCCCGGGCGTCGGCGGCCAGTTTCATCTTCACGGCTTCCTTCATGACGGAGGGGTATTTGGTCATTGTCCGCCTGTCCAGACAGGTGGGTCCCAGACCCAGTCTGGGATGTATCAGCAGCGTTCCCTTTTCGCTGTTTTTGTTGCGGGCGGAACCGGCGCTGCCGATGATGACCACGGGATATTCCAGACCCTTGCTGCTGTGGATGGTGGAGATGGTCACGGCGTTCTGATCCGCGTTGCCGGGAGAAGCCGGGCCGGTGGTGTTTTTCTTTTCGTAGAGGCCCAGCAGCCGGACAAAACCGCAGAAACTGCCTCTGCCGGAGTTGTCGTAATTCATAGCCATCCGGACAAGCTTCATGAGGTTGCCGTATGCCACACCGCCGTCGGGCAATTTTCCGCATGCTTCCAGGAAGCCGTTTTCGCTAAGGCACGTCCAGAGCAGTTCGGTGGCGGTGGTCCTGTAGGCCATGTCGCGCAGATAGTCAAGGCGCCGGAGAAACGCTCTTACCAAAGCGCGCGCGGCTTCGTCGGGACCGTCGGTTCCGGCTCCGGGTTCGGTTTCGGCTCCTGCTCCCGCTTCGGCTTCGGTTCCCGGTCCGGTTTCTGCGGCAAATCTCTCCATTCTGGAGTAGAAGTTGATCTCCCGCTCCGGGGCGGCGATCTTGATCCTGGCCAGCGTGTCTGCCGTGAAGCCGTAAACGTTTTTCAGCACCGCGATCAGCGGAATGTCATTCAGCGGGTTGTCGATTATTTTGAGCAGCGACGTCGCCACTTTGACTTCGGGGTGCGAGAACAGGCCGCTCTTTTCGGAGGTATCTTTTACGGGAACGCCGCCTTTTCTGAGATACTCTGCCAGTTCCCTGCCGTGGGTGGTGAGGTAGCGGATGAGGATGCACACGTCGCCGTATCTGACGGGCCTGGTGACTTTGGCCTCTCTGTCGTAAACGGGCATGCGGGAGGCGATCATTTCTTTGATACGGCAGGTGATCTCGTGGAATTCGGGGTCCATGCCCTTGCCCTTTACCACCACGATCTCGGTCTTGTATGGGCTCCTGCGGCCTTCGCCGTCAACGCCGCCTTCCGCGTCATTCGCGCCGTCAACGCCGCCGTCCGTGTCTTCCGTATCGTTCGCGCCGTCAGCGATCTCGCCGTTTTCGTCGATCTCGGGATAATCCGTGGCGCCGAAATTCAGATATTCTTCAGGCCCGTAGGGCATGCCGCAGGTGATCGGGTCGATAAGAGACGAGAAGATGGCGTTGACGGAGTCGATGACTTCCCGGCGGCTGCGGAAATTGGCATTCAGGCGGATAAGTTCGCCTTCAATGGAGGCGTCCTCGTCCGCAGGAACTGCGTTGTCTGCGTTGTCCGCGCCGTTTGCGCAGTTTGCTCCTGCCGTTTCCGTCGTCCTCACGGCTTCGATCGCCGCGGCCTCTTCCGCAGCCCGGTTCTCCGCCTCCAGCAGATCCGTAAACGCGTCATATTTTTCCACGAAAAGTTCGGGGCAGGCGTCGCGGAAAGCGTAAATCCCCTGCTTCATATCGCCCACCATAAATAGGTGCGGCGTCTCCCCTTCCGCGCTGCCGGAAATGGACTTCAGGATCAGCTCCTGCAGCATATTCGTATCCTGGTACTCGTCAACGAATATCTCCGCGAATTTGCGCCTGTACGACAGCGCCACTCGCCCCTCTTCCGCCGTCAATACCTCCAGGCAGCGGTGCTCCATATCGCCATAGTCGTACACGCGTCTTCTGGTCTTTTCCTGGCGGAACAGTTCCAGTGCAGAAAGGCACAGGCCGATGAACGTTTCCATCTCATCCGCTGCCCTCTGCCGGTCGGTCTCGGGATCGTCCGCGCCGGACATAAAGAGCATATTCATAGCGGCGGCCACTTTGGATTTGACGTTGTTCCGTTTGTCCTTGATCTGTTCCGGAACGCCCACGTTCTCCGGCCGGAGCCCTTCTTTTTCCTGCTTTGAATTCTGTTTAAGCTTTCCAAAACTTATATGACCACAGGCGTCGAAAACCTCCTGCCACGTAATATCTTCCCGCGCTAGCTGCCCGGGGATATGCTCCAGCATCGCCGCGTCTTCTTCCAGCGTGCTCCTGTATCCTCCCAGGCCGTAACTGTCGGCCACTTCCGCCAGCCTGCGAAGTTCGCTGAGCTGCGCTTCGAAGTTGATCCTCAGCCGCGAAATGAGCCACCGGCCGTATGCGGTCCGGGCAAAATCGCCGTCGGGAAACGGCTCCCTGAAGAATCCTATGCAGTCTCTCAGCCACTTTTCGGGATCGGGAAAGGACAATGAAAAATTGACGGCGCGCACGATCTTTTCCAGCAGATCTCTGTCCGTCTTGTAGTCGCCGTAAACGTCAACCAGCGCGGCGTATCTGTCGGGTTCGGAGGCGCTCAGTTCCTCTGCCGCTGCGCTCACGGCGTCGCTCAGCATCTTGTCTCTTTCTGCGTCGTCGCACACGGAGAATGAGGCGTCGATGCCGCTTTCACGCACGTTTTCTAAAAGGATCCTTTTGCAGAAACTGTCGATGGTGGATATCCAGGCGCGGCTCAGCCTGACCTGCTGGTCGCTGATGCGCCTAATGAGGACGGGATCTTCGGTGGCGGAGAGCCGGGCGTCAAGCTGTTTGGAGATCCTGGTGCGCATCTCGTTGGCCGCCTTTTTAGTGAAGGTCACCACAACGATCTCGTCCACGTTGCAGGGATTTTCACGGTCAAGCACTGCCCGGACGATGCGGGCGGTCAGCACCGCGGTCTTGCCCGATCCGGCGCCTGCCGATACAAGTATGTCCGTGCCCTCAGATTCAACGGCTTCTTTTTGCTCTCTTGTCCACTCCATTTTTTGCCTGTCCCGGCCGGAGCCTCACTTTTTATAATAAAAAACGTACGCGACGGAGGAAAGGTCGACTTCCTTCCAGCACAAAAGCGTTCCGTCGTACCCGCAATATATGAACGGCTCGCAGGATCCGGCCGTGGCCAGCAGCAGGAAAAGCACGCGCCCTTCTTCGTTCACGCACACGTCCGCCACCATTCCCACGGGAATATGGACTCCTCCGGGCAGGTCGGAATATACAACCGTCATACCGGGCAATATCTCCGACGTTTTCTCGACTTTTACGTAACCCGCGTTCTCCAGCATCGAAGCCGCAACCGCCGGGGTGGACGATTCCACCGCCGGCAGGACTACCGCCACCGGAAACTCCTTCACTTTATCTCCGTCAACGACGCCCCACAGTCCTGCGTCGAAATTGCGTTTCCCGCTGTCGTAAAAATAGGATCCCAGGCCGAACTTCTTGAGGGACAAATGCTGCACCGCATATTCGTCGCTGCCCTCTTCGAAGCTCAGTCTTTCGAACCCTTCCGGCAATCTGAACCTTTCGCAAACGGTCTCGCCGCCGTATTCGATCGCTGAGGCCGGATATTGCTTTTTCAAATTTCCCCGGTAAATAAGCACGGCAGCAAAATAAATCACCACGGCCGCGGCAATAAAGCTAAGCGATATGATCAGCGCCTTTCGCGCCTTCTTAGCCGCATCGCCTTCGAATCCGAGAAATCTGCCGTCTTCTTTCATAGCCCGGCCTCCGGTCATCTCTTGAACCGCCTGAAAGCGTCCAGCGGATAGGTCACCGTCCGGCCGTCTGCGGTCTGTTTCGTGAAGGTCCCGTCCTCGTTCAGCGAGAACCACACGGTGTCGTTGGCGTAGTCTTTTATAACGTACATTTCGGTGGCCGGAGTGTTGCCCTCGGCGATCATGAACACCTTTTTACCGGTGCTCTTTTCTACCGCCACGTCTACCACGATCATGGCGTGGCCGTCAGTGCCGCCGGTCTGGTCTGCGGTGATGATCAGGCAGTCGCCTACCTGAAGATCGGCGGAGTCTATCTGCATCATCTGGTTCTTAAGGGAGTATGTGTTGGCGTAGTTGAACACGTTGTCCAGGTAGTATCTAAAGGTGCTGTAGGAAGTGTCGCCGGGAGTGGCGTTGTCCGGCTGGTACCATTCGAGCTTGTTGCCGTTGGCACGGACGCGGTTGCCCTGGGTCCAGAAGCTGAAGTTCATCGTGAACACGGGGTTGGTGTAGCAGTCGAAGGAGACGTATTCGTATTCGCCTCTGGCATACCGGTATTCGGCGTAGAGCCTTATTATGGAGTCTGCGCACTGCTGGAGGCCGTTCTTTCTGACGTCCAGTTCAAGGACCGCCTCGGTGGGAGCGGTGAGGTTGTCGGTGCCGTCGGCCAGCTTGGCCACGGTGCCGTAGCTTTTAAGCTGGAAGTTCCTGAGATATTCCGCGAAGGAGCCGGATTCCACCGCCACGCGCTCGTAGCCTGCGGGAGGATTGAATCTGGTGCCTATGGTGCTGCCGGCGAAATTGATGGGTTCCACCGGTTCGGGCGTGGCCGGAAGGGGCGTGATCTCGGGGGCTTCCGTGGGATCCAGCACCGTCTCTTCTCCGGGCATCTCGCCGTTCTTGAAGTAGTAGCTTATTTTATCCCAGTTGAAAAACACGGCCAGGCCGATCACGATGATGACCGCGGCAACTATGACAACGGCGATGATGTTGACGCCGTGCTTCTTTTTTCTTTCTGAGTCGTAATGCATTTCGCTTCCCTCCTGTGAGGTCTTTCAGTGGATCGGGCAATTGTTTTACAGGCCGGGGTACACCCATTTGCCGCCGTTTTCGCCGTCGTTTTCTCCGTCAACGCTGCCGCCGTTTTCGTTGACGCCGTCACCGCTTTCGCCGTTTCCGTCAACGCCTTCGCCGTTCGCTCCGTCAACGTTTTCTCCGCCTTGTCCGTCCTTCGACTTGTCGGCGTTGGGATTGTCGATCATATATTTCTTTATGGTGGGATACACATAGAACGTGTGCAGATACGAGGTGAACGAGAGCCCCAGCAGCGCGTACAGCAGGAACGACACTATAAAGGCGAAGTAGCCGTTGATGAGCAGCAGAGGCAGGAGCACCATGGCCGCCGTCAGCAACAGTATCCCCAGGTTGGGCAGCCACTTTATAAGGGCAAGTATTATGGCGTTCTTATAGAGCTGCTTCAGCGTGATCCTGAACGTAACGATCATGGGGTATATATAGAGGTTCATTGCCATCAATATTACCGTGGTGAAGATCGCCACCGCCGCGGAGATGAACAGCAGCCAGTTGGGCATGACGCCTTCCATGTTGGAGCCTTTCGCGGAGCTTGCCATATAGAACGCAAAGAGCATCATGTCCCAGAGGCCAAGGGCGCCGTTGATCAGCATCACTTTAATGCTGAGTTTGAGGTTGCTGCGGGTCTTGGTGATGTAGTCGTGCCACAGGAACACGGGCTCCCGCTTCACGAACGACTGGGTTATGAAGGTCAATCCCGCGCGGAACGGTCCGGCGGAGAATACGGGTATCAGGTTGAAGAAGATGGTGACGAAGGCCAGGCCCATATAGTACATCACCTGCGCCTGGTCCGGGTGCTCGCTCTGGGCAATCACGTCCCACACCGATATGCCCTTGGACAACGTAAAGTAGAACGACACCGCCAGCATATACCCGGCCGCGGTGATGGCGGTGGACAACAGATTGCACGCGAAGTAGATGAGGTTGATCCCTACGAGCTTGAACCGTTTGTTCCAGAATATCTCCCAGAATTTGAAGAACGGCCTCTTTTCGGGCTCGTCTTTAGTGATGTCGGGTCCTTCTTTTCCGTATATGATTCGTTTGAAAAAAGCGTTCATGAAACACCTTGCGTCCGGTGAAAATATCGTTGGCGCCGCCGTCTGCGCTCGTCGCTGCGGCCCGGGAAAACGTCGTGGCGTCGCTGCCTGCGGGCATCCTCACGTCCGGAAAAACTGTCGCCTGCGCCAATGCCCGCGCGCATCACCACGTCCGGAAAAACTGCCGCCTGCGCCGCTGCCCGCGCTCGTCGTTGTGGCCCGAGAAAATGCCGCCGGTGTCGCTGCCCGCGCGCATCCCCGCGATCCTCTCGATTATACCAAGTTCGGCGGCAAGTTGCAAGTGAAAAGGAAGGCCGGAGCGCGCTTCTGGCAGGCTGGCAAGAGAGTGATATTCGTGCTGGCGGACGAGTGATGTTGCGCTGCGCGCAGTGATATTCGCACTGGCGTGCGAGTGATGTTCATCCTTTGGGTGAGTGATATTCGACTTCGTCGAGTGATATTGCGCGGAGCGCAGTGATATTCGTCCTGACGGACGAGTGATGTTCGCACTGGCATGCGAGTGATGTTCATCCTGTGGGTGAGTGATATTCGACTTCGTCGAGTGATA
>JAEFAM010000133.1 GCA_016287565.1 Clostridia bacterium | reverse complement strand
TTATCGGAGCCGGATTCGCGGGTTGTGAGGCAGCTTATCAGCTGGCTCTCAGGGGAGTTTTAGTAAAACTCGTTGACATGAAGCCTGAAAAGTTTACTCCGGCCCATAAGAGCAGCCTTTTTTGCGAACTTGTCTGCAGCAATTCTTTTAAATCTTCAGACGTGAATACCGCCTCCGGGCTTCTTAAAGAAGAACTGAGGCAGCTGGGGTCCGTTGTCATGAAGGCGGCGGATAACTGCTCCGTGCCTGCGGGAGGAGCGCTGGCGGTGGACAGGGATCTGTTCGCGGGGTACGTTACGGAAACGTTAAGATCGATGGAGAACGTACAGATATTGTCGCGCACCGTCGTATCCATAGAGGAGATCGCGTCGCTGCCGGACGCGGAGGCGCTGATAATTGCCACCGGGCCGTTGACCGACGAAAAACTTTCGGAGGACATTATCCGCCGTCTGGGAGAAGGGACTCTCAGTTTCTTTGACGCCGCGGCTCCGCTGATCTACAAGGACAGCATAGATTTCGACAAGGCGTTCTACGCTTCAAGGTACGGAAAGGGCGATTCCGACTATATCAACTGCCCTATGAACGATACGGAGTACGTAACGTTTTACAAAGCGCTCCTTTCGGCCCAGTACGCCCAGGTAAAAGATTTCGACGACGAATGCGTTTACGAAGGCTGCATGCCTGTGGAAGTGATGGCGCAGAGAGGTTACAACACGCTCAGATTCGGGCCTCTGAAACCCGTGGGGATCACCGACCCGAAGACCGGCGCCAGATATTACGCCGTGGTGCAGCTCAGAAGGGACGACAGGAACGACACGCTCTACAATATGGTGGGGTTCCAGACCAGGCTGAAATTCGGAGAACAGAAGCGGGTATTCGGGCTTATTCCGGGGCTCGAACACGCCGAATTCGCCAGGAACGGCGTGATGCACAAGAATACCTATATAGATTCTCCCAAGATACTTGACGGCACTTATAAAGTGGTAAAAAAGGAGATCGGCGGTTCACGGAACGTCAGCGTGTTTTTCGCGGGGCAGATCACAGGCGTGGAAGGGTATATCGAATCATGTTCTTCGGGCCTTGTAGCCGGTATAAACGCCTGCTGCGCCGTAAAGGGGCTCGAACCTTTCGTACTGCCTCAGACGACCCAGACGGGAGCGCTGGCCGCCTACGCTTCCGGCTATTCGGGAGAAGACTTCCAGCCTATGGGAGCGAATTTCGGCATAATGGTGCCCGTGTTCTCACCGGAAGACGCGAAAATAAGGGACAAGAAGCGCAGGCGCGAACTGATATCAAGACAGGCATTAAACGACGTAAATACAATAAAAACAGACAGGAGTGACTTATTTTGAAAGAGCGATCCGACAAGAAGTTTACAGGCAGCACCTGGATCGCGCTGAACGACGTTCTCAGCGAACAGTACCAGGATTCGAAGCCTAAAAAAGGATGGGGCAACAACGGCGGCTGGGACCGCTACAGCGAGATTGAAACTAAAGAAGGCCTTCCGGTCTTCCGCACCCGTTTCGGCGCCAAAGAAAACCCGGCGGTCAAATGCACTATCCACGCCACGGCTCTCGGAAACTTCGAACTCTTCTTCAACGGAAAAAGAGTAGGAAAGAAGCGCGGCAATTCCGTCGCGTACGACGAGCTAAAGCCCGGCTGGACCGATTACAACAAGAGAGTATTGTATTACAGCTACAACCTGACTCCTTTCTTAAACGCCGAGGGCAAAAACTGCCTGGTGGTGCCCTTGTCCGGAGGCTGGTACCAGGGCAGGATCGCCTTCAACACCTACGGAACTCACAAGCTGGCGTTCAACGCCGTCATTGACGTGGAATACGCCGACGGAAAGAAGGAGACTATAAAGACGGGGCCCGACTGGGACGCCAAAATTGCCGGACCCATACTGGCCGCAGAGATCTGGGACGGAGAAGTGTACGACGCCACCAGGACCACCTTCGAAGAATTGTCCGAACCCGAAAGAAGGACCGCAGGCTGGACCAAAGCCGCAGTCTTCGAGGACTTCAACGGAGTGATCACCAGGAACGTGGCGCCTCCCGTTCGCGTAAGGCGTATCAATATGAAGCCGGTCACGCTTACCAGATACAGCGAGATCGAAGAAGCGGAAGGCACCGATTTCGGCAGGATCGTGGTTAAAGAAGTAGTCAAAAAGCCTAAGGCCGTTGTCCTTAAAAAAGGCGAGACGTTCATATACGATATGGGCCAGAATATGGTAGGCTGGGTCAATTTCACCGTGTCCGGAAAGAAGGGCACCGCGATCACCTCCAGATACGCCGAGATGCTCAACGACTCCGGCCGCAAAGACAGGGGCAACGACGGTCCCGAAGGTTCTTTGTACACGGCGAACTACCGCTCCGCAAAAGCCAGAGGCAAATATATCTTAAGAGGCGCCGGGGACGAGAGCTACCATCCCATGTTCACTTTCTACGGCTTCAGATATATCGAGCTCACCGCCGACGGAGACGTGGAGATAAAGGCCTTAAAGGCAGACGTGGTGGGATCCGATACCCCCGAGACCGGAAAGCTGGAGACTTCCTCCAAAGACCTGAACAAACTGATCTCCAACATCCTGTGGGGCCAGAGAGGCAACTATCTGAGCGTCCCCACCGACTGCCCTCAGCGCGACGAGAGGCTGGGCTGGACCGGCGACACCGAGATATTCTGCTGCACCGCCGCATACAACGCATACGT
>JAEFAM010000132.1 GCA_016287565.1 Clostridia bacterium | reverse complement strand
AAAGAAAGGAGTAAGAAAAACCATAAAAAGTAGGGAGAAAAAGCAGAAAAGGAGGGAGAGGATTATCCAGATCCTCAAGGAACATCCCGACTATTCTGCGCGGAAACTCGCTGAAATCATAGGGGTCACACCCAAAGCTATCGAAAAGCATCTGGCAAAGTTAAAAGCAGAAGGTTATATTAAGAGAAACGGCCCGGATAAAGGAGGCCTTTGGATTGTACTTCTCGACCGGTAACTTTTTTCAGGGAAAGACAGTATTTTATATATCTTTATATCCATAAACTGACCACGCCGATGAAAAAGATCCTCGCCTCCCTGTTACTGGCGGCCGTCGCCGTCCTTTCCTTCGCACAAAGCAACACCGCCGACCCGAATCCCGCGTTCAAGGTTTTCGTGGACACCAGGACCGAGCCCATCGCCCCCGGCCCCTGGGCCCCGACGGTGGAAAGCCTCTCCGACTGGGAGTGCCCGGTGTGGTTCCGCGACCTCAAATTCGGCATCTGGGCCCACTGGGGACCGCAATGCGAGCCCGAAGACGGAGACTGGTACGCCCGGAACATGTACATCGAGGGATCGGGCCAGTACCAATATAACATCGATGCAAAGGACCATCCATCCCGCTTCGGGTTCAAGGACTGGATCCACGAGTGGAAAGCGGAGAACTGGGATCCGGAAGCCCTGGTCAAACTATATGCCGACGCCGGCGCCCGCTACTTCTTCACGCTGGCGAACCATCATGACAACTTCGACCTGTATGACAGCAAATACCAGAGCTGGAATTCCGTCGCCCTGGGCCCCAAGAGGGACATCGTGGGCGAATGGGCGGCGGCGGCCCGCAAATACGGCCTCCGGCTGGGCGTAAGCGTCCATGCAGCCCACTCCTGGTGCTGGTATGAAACGTCCCGCGGCGCTGACACGAAAGGTCCGCTAGCCGGTGTTCCGTACGACGGATGGCTGACCAAAGAGGATGGGACAGGCACCTGGTGGGAAGGGCTTGACCCGCAGGAACTCTATGAGCAGCGGCATCCGTTAAGTCCGGACAACCGCAACTGGGACTGGCAGGAAGGCCATGTCACTCCACCCGACCAGGCGTTCTGCGACAAGATCTACAATCGTACGGTCCAACTGATCAACGACTACGATCCCGACATCGTCTATTTCGACGACACCTACCTCCCGCTCTGGCCGGTCTCCGACGCCGGACTGAAAATCCTCGCCCATGGATACAATCACAGCGCGGCAAAGAACGGCGGGAAAACCCAGATCGTCTTCACGGGAAAAGTCCTGACCGACTGGCAGAAGAAAACGCTGCTGTGGGATGTGGAGCGCGGTGCCCCCGACGCCATCCAGGAACTGCCTTGGCAGACCTGCACCTGCATCGGCAGTTGGCATTATGACAAGCACGTCTACTATCGGGACCAATACAAATCCGCCGCGGCGGTCGTCTCGATGCTCGTGGACGTCGTATCCAAGAACGGCAACCTCCTCCTGAGCGTCCCGCTCCGCGGTGACGGCACGCCCGACCCTACCGAGATCCGCATCGTGAAAGAAATCGGCCAGTGGATGAAAATCAACAGCGAAAGCATCTACGGTACCCGTCCCTGGGTCGTCTACGGCGAAGGCCCCACCGCCGAATCGGCCAATCCTGTCAACGCCCAAGGTTTCAACGAAGGCCGCCTGAAATACTCCGCCGCTGACATCCGTTTCGCAAAAAAAGGCGATAAAGTCTTATATGTGACCCTGTTGGGAGTTCCCGAAGCCGACGTCCTCGTCAAGGCCCTGGGCTCCAAAACCGCGCAGAACACGCGCAGAATCAAGTCCGTCTCCCTACTGGGCAGCGACGAGAAGGTTGTCTGGATCCAGTCCAAAGACCACCTTCTCATCAACAAACCCACGGTCGTTCCCTCTCGGGAAGCGGTGGTGTATAAGGTCGTGTTCTAAGAATTCGCGTACAGACCTTACTTGAACCGCTATCTTTTACCGAACCGTTTCTTGGCAAAGGCTTTTGCATTGCCGACGATTTCGGGAATCGGCTTACCGGTACTGCGCAGGGTGAAGACCTCCATAATGGCAAAGCCTCCGATAAAGAGCAGTGCCGCCCACAGCCACTGAATGCCATCGTATACTACACTCCGGTTGATCAGTACAAGCGCACAGATGCTGTATATGCCCTGAAGCATAGCCGTGTACCAACCCGGGCTTACGCCCTTCAGGCGGAACATCACGATACCCCAGTTGTGGACAAACATCTCGAATATGCCCAGGATAAACACAGGGAAAACAAGCCACATCTGATTCGGGAACAAAAGGGCCAGCGAAAACATCACGGCAATAAATGTGTCTGCCGCTACGTGAATGAGCCCTGGAACAGGCAGTTCTTCAGGCGTGATCCCGATAGCCTGGCCCATCACCCGAATGAATCGTTCCTTGTACGCCTCTTCGTATTCGTGCGCGACCAAGAGGAAGAAAAGGCCCATCACCAGTTTCTGCACCAGGCAGAGTGACGCCCAATGAAGGCAAGCCCAGATGGCCCAGCCCAGGAAATAAAGGCCCAGAATATGTGTCGTGTTCTTGGCCCAGAACAGTCCGAGTTTATTCATCCCACTAAATTCCGATTTATCGAACGCAATTTACGCATTCCCCATGAAAACTCAATAAAGCTCCGGTAACAAATACGATGCTGCCGGAGCTTGTTTATGCCGATAAATTGGAAATTACACGTCCAGTAGAGTTTCCATTTCCTTTTCAAAGCTCTCATCAATCAAGGTCACGCGTTCTCCGGCCCGTAGGAATCCCTCA
>JAEFAM010000131.1 GCA_016287565.1 Clostridia bacterium | reverse complement strand
CCGGAGAACAAAGAGATACTCGGCTATTTCGGCAGCGTGTCCGGCAGAGATGAAAACAAAATGGAGAAATGCGGTCTGACCACGGTGAAAGACGATCTTGCGCCGTATTTTGCGGAAAGCAAACTTGTCGTGATCTGCAGGGTCATGGGCAGAAACGACTTTGACCCAGCCAGCGTCGACGAAGGCGTCGCCGGATGGTACGCACGGGATGGCGTACATACGCTGTATCACGGAGAAGTCGTAAAAGTGATGATCACGGAAGATTGATCTGGCAGAAAAACAAAACGCCGGTCCGGAAAATCCGGGCTGGCGTTTTGTTGCAGGGGAGTGTTATTGGATAATCATAACTATTCCTAAAATCACAGTTTTGGGAATAGATAATACTGCAAAACAGGTCCCCCGGGGGCTCTCACGGTTTTTGCCGGTTCCACGCAGATACAGCAATTTCAAGCGTTTCCAGGAATGCGGACTCTCCGAACGTATTGATCTTCCAGAATACCGCATTGCTTCCTCCTGTTGCCGCGCCGCAGATGTCGACACCGTCCCCGTTTTCTATAAACAGCACGCTCAGGCTTGCGCGGTTCCCGCCCATATAACTGTACCGTTCGTACACGCGCATCTCGACCTGTTTGCCGTCGACTGTTTTGCGGAACTGTTCCTCCAGACTGATCGACGTGCTTTGCTCCCATAGCTCTTTGTGGATGAATTCCACGATCTGTCCGAAGTCCCCGCTCACATGAGCCTCATATTTGGCCATGTTGACCCTCCAATCCTTATCCCTTATAGTCGCAATGTCTGTAAACGTTGAAATTTCAACGCTTTACAGACACGAAGCCAAAAATCGCCGATTTAAGCGATTTTTTTTGATTCATCGATATCTTATACCTTTAAAACTGTTTCCATTTCAGCCGTTTGCCATAGAAAGCCTGATAGGCGGTCCATTTTACAGGAATATGTTCGACCGGGATTCCTGCGCAGCCATATCCGTGACCCCATGCATGCCGTGTCACGGTATGACCGTGACATATCATGATATAAATGGCTATGGGTCACAGAATTCGTTCCCGATCCGTGACCCATAGATCTGTTTTGCAAATTGTGTCACGCACACTCCGTGTCCCCGGTGATCCAGGGTCACAAAGCAAAGCCTGCAGAATCGCATCTGCAGAGAAAGACCTCCCGGACACTGATAAAACGCTTTCCTGCGTTCCTTCGAATACGCCTGTTCTTCTATTGCGAACAAATGTTCCTGCCATAGAACAGCAGGGCAAACCCTTCTTTTAGAACACGAACGGCACGCAGCGCAGGAATTCGTAATAATCGTCCGTCTGCATGCGGATCGTGTGGGAATCCACCATTTCGAATCCGGGGTAATTGACGTATCTCGCCGCGTCTCTGTGTTCCTTATAGGAGATCTGCAGATCGAAGTGCTTGGGCAGTTCGCACATAGCCTTGCTCAGGTCCTGCTTCAGGGCCTCTTCCGTCCCCTGCCGGATCAGGTCGCAGACGAGCTGCGGCTGACGGCATCTCGTATATCCGCCGTAACCGTCTTTTGCCCAGACCGTCTTCAGCATGGGATGCAGATGCGCGCTGTCTTCCGTCAACATTTTGTCGCCCGACAGGAACACGGTGGGCACGCCGTAATACGCGGCGCACCAGCTGTAGATCATGAACTCGGAGCAGTCTTCGCCGTTCAGCAGAACGCGCGTCGTCTTCGTGGTGAACGTATGGGACAAGGGATTGCCGATCTTGCCCGCCGCGGAATGATAGCCGATAAACATCGCCGCGTCGAAACCGGCCTCGATGCCTTCCACCATCGTTCTGGGGCTGCCGTTGCTGGCGCGGATGACTTCCACACACTTGGGCATCTCGTTGAGGTCGATGTTGCGTCCTCCGTCATGCGCGTCCTTGACCACGATATAGTCCGCACCAGCCGCGATGGCGCCTTCACAGGCGGCCTTGACTTCCATGGTCATCTGCCGCGCCGCTGCCGGATATTCTTCCTCGCCGTGATCTGTTTCCGGCCAGATGGTCGTAAAAGCGGTTCCTTCGATATCTGCGCTGATAAATACTCTCATAATATCCTCCCCGGCATGATAGCCTTATAAAGATATTATAATCCAATTCTGTCCCTGAAAAACGGAAAGCAGCAGAATTATCTGCCGCTTTCCGAAAGGATATGCATACAACTGACTTCTGCAGGAAGTCTACAGTTCTGTCGGGATCGTGATGTACTGACCCGCTTTGAGGTCGGCTGCCGTGATCCCGTTGAGACGGCAGATCTCGTAGATGACGTTGCGCACGTCCATATCGGACGGACCGTATTCCTGGGCGAGCGTCCAAAGCGTATCGCCGGACTGGACTTCGATCTGAACGTACTGCTGCGTGCTGGCGCCGGATGCCGTATTAAATCCGAGCGCTGTCGTAACGATGAATGCCAGCGCGATGATCATGATCGCGACGAAGGCTGTGAATCTTGCTTTATTGGCTACTCTGTACTTCTTATGTTTCGTCATTTTGCGTTCCCTCTTTTCAAAAGAAACATTTGTTCGCACCCCTATAATAGCAGAACATATGTTCTTTTGCAAGCATTATTTTCAAAAAATTATAAAAAAATCCGACCGTTTTCTCCCGGCCGGATATCTTCGAAACCATTGAAATTATAACCCTTTTCAATTATTCAATCGAGCAGCTGGCATTCCATATGCGGGTCGAGGGCCATGTGAATGCCGCCGGTACTTAGCGATTGGCGAGCCGCAAGGCGAAGACAGAGCTTAGTACCGCTGCGAGCAGAGGTAGCGGAAGCGAGACCCGAGAC
>JAEFAM010000052.1 GCA_016287565.1 Clostridia bacterium | reverse complement strand
GCGCAAATCAAAAGAACAGTTTTTTTCATTTTATCGTTCCTCCTTCGGTGTCGATACCGGATGATCCGGAAGCCGGACCCACGTCGGATCTGTGTGATCACGTACATTGTACCATTTACGCCGGGCGGAGACAATACTGGCGGAAGTTTATTTTTTTATGCTTGCGGAATGCGCGGCGGACAGGCAGGGGCAATTTGCACTTGCCCTCGGGCCCGGGAAGCAATATAATTACGGCAAGATCAAAGAAAACGGCGGTGCGATATATGAACGTCATTAAAACATGTAGAAAAAGCGAACGCGGTGTTGACCGGAGCGGAAGAACGGCTGCCAGGATATTGAGCCTGGTATTGTGCGGCGTTATGTGCCTGGCATTGCTGTTGACGGCGGCAGCCTGCGGAAAGGCTGTAACGGACGACGGCAACGTCAACGAAACCGGGGATCAGAAGGGAGACGGACTTAAAGTGGGACAGATCAAAGTGGAACCGGCGGAAGCCGATATAGGCATCTGGTACAGCGTATGGTACACGTACAACGACGACTACCGCAACAACATCAAATCCAACATCTGGCTGAACTGGGACATCCAGTACGAGCCTCTGCTCCCCGACGGATCCTTCGGCTATTACGATTCCCTGGACGAAGAAGTCATATACTTCCACCTGAAAGAGCTCAGCGAAGCCGGAGTGGATTTCATAATAATGGACCAGACCAACATCATCGACACCGAAGGGGGCTTTATCAACGACCGGGCCCTCAAGATGGCCCAGTGCATCAAGAAGTGGAACGACGAGGGCAACAGGCCCATAAAATACTGCTCCGCCATAGGAAAGATACAGTGGGATCACAACGGTAAAGCCATCGAAGACGAGGCCGTGACGCTGTACAACCGCTACCTGAAGAAAGACTTCGGAGACGCCTACTATATGCTTGACGGCAAGCCTCTGCTCATCATTTACGGCGACGGAGGCGAGCAGCTCTGGGCCGATTACCTGGCCGAAGGCGGAAGGACCAAATATACCGACCAGTTCACGCTTCGCTGGGCGGACAATCAAAGCACTCCAGGCTATTACGGCTGGGCCTACGACAAGGGCACCAAACAGGACGGCGAAGTCATGGTGGTCATGCCGGGCTGGGACAACCGCAAGGGCCACACTCCCGTTCCCCGGGATAACGGACGGTGGTATAAGGATTCCTGGAAGCAGGTCTTCACCGCCAAAACGAAGCCTAAGATCATCGTTATCAACTCCTTCAACGAGTACGCCGAGAACACCGGAGTATTCACCGCCAAAACGGATCTGTACGGAGACGATCCGGCAGATATGTACTGGAATATGACGAAGGAATATATAAAAATTTTCCGTGAAGGCGGCATATTCGACGGCAATTAAAACGTTGGCGGAGAGGTTACGTCCGACCGGAAAGAATCGGTTTGACCGGAAAGGAGCCGGAAAGTTATGAGAACTATAAGAGTCACCGGAAAAGGAACCTTAAAGCTGCATCCCGATCTCACCAGGATCACCATAACGCTTTCCGAAGTGTACAAAGAATACGCAGAAGCGCTGAAGCGCTCATCGGAAGACACTGAAAAGCTTAAAGAGCTGCTGGCAGGATTCGGGTTCGAGCACAAAGACCTGAAGACGCTCGGATTCAACGTTGACGCGGAATACGAAAGCTACAGGGAAAAAGACGAGTACAAGCAGCGGCTCAAGGGCTACCGCTACCGCCACAATATGAAGGTGGAATTCGGCTCCGACAACGACCGTCTGGGCCGTATACTTTACGCCCTGGCCAACAGCAAGCTCCGCCCGGAATTCAGCATCAGCTACACCGTAAAAGATCAGGAAGCCGCCAAGAACGTGCTGCTGGGCAAGGCAGTTGCGGACGCTAAAGAAAAAGCCGCCGTCCTTGCGGAAGCGGCGGGTCTCGCGCTTGGATCCATCCAGACAGTCGACTATTCCTTCGGAGATATGAGCATGGAAGTACGGCCCATGGGCAGGATGATGGCCGTGAATAAAATGGCCGCCGCCGGCTGCGAGGACGAGTGCTACAGCATGGATCTGGAGCCGGACGACATCAGCGTGTCGGACACGGTGACGGTGGTTTGGGAGATAAATTGACCTGCGGCGCGAAGCCGTGTCCGGCCGCAGGCACGGCCCCTGACCGTTAAATTAATTCCGCCAGGGACTGCCTGGTATTGCCGCCGATCCCCGTAACGGACTCGGCTTCCAGCATCGACCGGACGATCGCTTCCTCCACGGTCTCGGTGACGGCGCGGAAAAGCGGATACAAAAGATCGTCGTTCAGCAGGGCCGGGCGCCAGATGTGGTCCCCGGTCCTCATTTTGTTTGCGGTACTGAATGCCACCACTATCTCGCCGCTGCCTCCCCCGGTTATGGCTCCGGTCCTGGCAAGGCCGCTCTGGGCCCTTCTGCACGCCCGCTGAAGCTGCCTGGAGGACAATGGCGCGTCGGTGGCGAGTATCATTATGCATGAGCCTTTCGTCTCCCCCGGTTCTCCCGAGAGCCTCTCCCCCACCCGGTCTCCGCATATTACCAGGTCGCTGAGGTGGCCGAAATTGGTCAATACGAGCGCTCCTGCGGTGTAGACCTCGCCGTCAACGTCGAACACCCTGGAGGCGGAACCGATGCCGCCTTTTAGCCCGTAGCAGGTCATGCCGCGCCCGGCTCCCACGGCGCCAAGTTCGAACTCATTGCCCGCCGCTTCGATCGCCCGGAACACGTGTTCTTCTTTAACGTGGAGCCCTCGGATGTCGTTCAGGAACGAATCGTTGCACTCCAGGACCACGGGATTGACCGTGCCCTCTTCCCTGCCGATGCCCTCGTTACGGGCGGTCATATATCTGACGCAGGCGGTGAAAGCCTCTCCCGCGCTGAGCGTGTTGGTCAGAATCAGAGGCGTCTCGATGCTCCCCAGCTCGTTTATCTGCACCAGGCCCATGCTCTTGCCGTAGCCGTTGACCACGTGAGAAGCCGCGGGACATTTTTCGTGATAGACGTCGCCTCCGTGAGGCAGCACAGCGGTGACTCCCGTCTGTATATCGCCTTCAGCCAGCGTGCAGTGGCCCACCAGCACCCCGGGCACGTCGGTGATGAGGTTTCTTGGCCCTTTATCCATAACTCCGAATCTGTAATCTGCCATATCTCGGAACGATTTCCTTTCGTTAATGATCCTGAAGCCGTATCTGATCCTGAAGCATCAGATCTTTATCACGTTCTGATACCAGGTAGGAAGCCCTTCTTTGTAAAGGTGGCTGTCGTTGGACAGCTGAAGCGCCTTGGGTATCACGTACCCTTCCGTATTGGGACTGAACTCTATCACGGTCATGCTGCTGTGGCTCAGGTCGAAATGGGTGCACATAAGCGGGTAAGGCACGTCGAGCACGCAGCTCAGGAATATCATTCCGAATCCCTGATGGGCGAACAGCGCCACCCTTTTATCGTTGTGCTTCTCGGGAGTGTAAAGCCCGTTCTCGCAGTCGTGGCGGTATCCCAGCGACAGGAGAAAATCGTCTGCCGCTTTCTGAGTGCGTTCGTATCCCTGCTTGAACGTGGTATCCGCAAACAGAGGCGAATCCGCCCAGTGCCTGCCAAGCGCGATCACTTCGGGAGAGTTGAACAGCCTGGAATATTTGGCCGTAAAGAAAGGCCAGGTGACACCGCCGCCGTCCCTCGGCACGGTCAATTCCCTCCATGGATAGTCTTCTCTCGCCCAGTCGCACAGCTGAGGCGTCAGTCCCAGCAGTTCGCAGGTTGGTTTCGCGGTCAATACGGCTCTGTTCAGGCTCGAAGTATACACCTCGTCCAGCCCGTACACCGCCAGCCTTTTGGCCACCGCCTCCGCCTGGCGCGCGCCCCGGGGCGTCAATGAATCGTTAGCGTAATCCGGATCTCCGTGTCTGATAAAATAAAGCAGCATGCGCATCACTCCCGCCCATATTATGGCACTTTGACCCCGGCGAGGTCAATTGCGTTTTGCCGCGAGCGGTCCCGTCCCCGCCCCGGCCATATTGACGGCCTCCTCACGCCGGAATATAATTGACCGGTAAGAGACGCAAAATAAATGGCGGCCGCAATGCCGGCCTTATCTACAGATCGGAGGATCGCCGATGGATATCCGCATCATACACGAGAACGAATACGAGACAGTAATGAAAGAGACCGCGGTACCGGCGCTGGCTGCGGCAAGGCAGGACCTGACGTTCGCCGGATACGACGGAAAGCCCCTTTGCTACCATGTGTTCCGGGCGGAAAAGCCGTCGGGGAACCTGGTGATCGTGCACGGATTCACGGAATCACACGTCAAATACGAAGAGATGTGCCTGTATTTCATCCGGTCAGGCCTCTCCGTATACGTTTACGATCAGCGGGGCCACGCTTGCAGCTACAGGAAAGTTGAAGACAAGACCATCACCCATATCGACAGATTCGAAGAGTACGTACAGGATCTGGAATGCTTCGTGAAAGACGTAGTGCCAAAAGACCTGCCTCTGTATCTGTTTGCCCACTCTATGGGCGGCGCGGTGGCGGCAATGTTTATGGAAGCCCATCCGGACCTTTTCGAGAAAGCTGTGCTTTCCTCCCCTATGATCGCTCCCTCCACCGGCAGTTTTCCGCCTTTCGTGGCCAAAGCCGTATGCGGCACCATGATCGGCCTGGGCCAATCTAAAAAGCGGCTGTTCCTCTCGAGCGGATACACAGGCGAAGAGACTTTCAAAGACTCCTGCGCCGGGTCCGAAGCCCGATTCGCAAGGTACGCCAACTTCCGCCGGGAGCATCCCGACTACCAGAACTGCTCCCCTTCCTACCGCTGGACATTCGAGTCATTGAAAGTCGGCAAGAAGATATTGAAAAAAGGCCTCCCGGAAGGCATAAAGACCAAAGTGCTGCTTCTGGCCGCCGGGAAGGACAATATGGTGTCGAACCCGCCTCAGAAAGAATTTGCCGAGCGGGTGCCGGACTGCCGCTACGAAGAATTTCCGGAATCCAGGCACGAGATATTTATGGGCAGCGACGCAACAATGGAGCGGTACGTGCCCGAAGTGATCGGGTTCTTTCTCGGGCAGTAACGAGGCGCTGATGCCGGGCGGGACGAGATCCGTTCTGACGCGTCCAGAAGCCATTTTAAGGCAATGCCGCCCCGGCAAGGGTAATGACCGCCGCACAGGCGGAAAAGGCGCTCCAAGGCCGTTTTAAGAGGCCCTGGAGCGTTCACAATGAGGACAACAGTATGAAAGTCGTTAAAGTCGTTGCCGCGGTTATACGCGAGGGCGGAAAGATCTTCGCCACCCAGCGCGGTTACGGTAAATATAAAGATTTCTGGGAATTCCCCGGTGGCAAGATCGAGGCCGGCGAGACTCCGGAAGCCGCTCTTAAAAGAGAGATCCGGGAGGAGCTCGACACCGAGATCGAAGTCGGCAGCCTGCTGGATCAGATCGAGTACGACTATCCGGAATTTCACCTCAGTATGAGCTGCTATTCAGCGTCGGTCAAGGCAGGCGAGCTGCGCCTTAAGGAGCACGAAGCCGCCAGGTGGCTCGCAGCGGACGAGCTGGAAACCGTCAACTGGCTCCCGGCGGACATCCAGCTTCTGGACGCCATCCGGGCTTACGCAAATCAGGCATAAAAAAACAGGCTGATGGAAAAAACGTCAGCCTGCTTTTTTTCATTTGTCAATGATGCGTGCTTCGCACATGATGCCTGCCCTGACGGGCAAATGACGCGCGCGTCATCATTTCTTGTCCTTTTTCTTCTTCCTGGCAATAACGATAATGATCACGATCACGATGATCACCACAAGAATGATGAGAAGCCAGATGAAGATGCACAGGCCCAGAGGCTGCGAACAAAAGTGGCAGATCGGGCACTTGCTTCCGACACCGCTCGGGTTGCCGTCGTCATAGGGATTGTCCGTACCGGGGTTGGTATTGTAGTTGATGTCGTCGGTACCGAAGGAGATCGTCTTGGACCAGTCAGAATAAATGCTGCCGTCAAAATACTTGGGATGATCGTATCTGTAGCGGCACCGAAGCTCGATGATGCTGTCCTTGGCAACGTTCGGCCGCTCTTCGTTTGCCAGGTTGAACAGCGCGGATTCCATCTCGCCTGCTTTAATGAGCCAGTCGCCCTGAAGCTCAACGAACTCTTTGTCGCCTTTGACGCGTGCCCATACTTCAATGGTTATGGAACCGCCGTTGGCCTCGACTTTTGTGGCGTTCTCCGCAAGTTTATCGGGGACCGTGAGCGTAAACGCGACGATCGGGTTGTAGTTGAACTCCTTGTCGGTCATACGAAGACCGGTGATAACCGGCGCGTCAAGATCGGCTTTTGTAAGCTGTTCGAATTTTTCCGAATCCTTGCCTACGCTCGTAATATTCGACCATTCGGACAAATAATACTTGTCCGGTTTATCTTCTATCCTTACGGTAACAACGAAGCGCGCGCGGAAATATACGGTATGCTTGGTATAGTCGATACGCAGTTCTTCCGCTTCTTCGTTATACGTATACTGTTCCGGCTTCAGCTGGTCTTTTACGCCCGGAGTATGGGTCTCGGGATTGCCGTTCCAGCGGTCGTCGTTCGGCAAGCCGCGGGTGACCCAGATGTCCTGCACGGTCTCGGTCGCGTTGTTGAGGCCGCCGTCAATGACGTCCCATTCGCTCCAGCGAGCGTTGCCTTCGCTGTCGCGGCCGAGGCCGAAATATTCGTCTCCGTCCCAATATTTCGAATAATGCCAGCCGGAAACGCTGTCGTTGACGTCGTCAACGGCCCAGTCGACCTGGATCGTCATCCAGATATCGTCGCAGCCTATGTTCTTCATAAACTGCTCGATGGTATCGTTTAAATTCGCGTTTTCCATATTTTTGAAAAACGTGGTCATATCGTTGCTTAAGCTGTAGGTCAACTTGGTGGTCGTAGGCGAATCGCCTCCTTCAAGCCATACAGCAGTCACGTTGCCCGGAGCGACAAGTTCGAAGGGCAGCGATCCGCTTGCAAAGGACGTCAATGCAGTGAGGCAGGATACCATCAGCACACACGCAAGTAAAATTGATAAGAACTTTTTCATAAAAATATTCCCTTTCGTTTATAAAAACTTTCCCTTTCGTTTAGATCGTTTTATCGTTTGTTTTTGTCAATGAACTCCTGGCAACCTTCTTCGGACGCGATCTCCAGCGCTCTTTCGAGCAGATCGCCGGAATAGTTCAAAAAGTGTTCCAAAATGATCGCTCCGGCCAGGTCAGCATCTCCCGCGGCAAGAGCCTCTCTCACCCACTCTTCTATCTGTTCGTTGTCGGGAACGTCCTCGATATCGGCGAAGGACACGGTTATGGTATATCCGCAGTCGAAGGGGCTTTTGGACTCTTTAAAGCATTGGATGGCAAGCGCGTCGTCTCCCTCCCGGCGAAGCTTCTCGATCTGCTCCTGCTCGATCTCTCTGTACGCCTGTTCGCGAAGCGGCTGAAGTTCCGGAACGTCCTCCAGGTCAGTTCCCACCATGATCGCTCTCGTATATGCTTTTTCTACGGCCTCGTCGGAAGAATCGATCTCCCACTGGAAAACGTCATCGTTGCCGTCGTACTTCCCCAATTTCACGGAATAGTCAAAAACGATTTTCATAGAAACCTCCTTGCAGGGTCGCGCCGGAATGTCGTTTATGCTTCGATATTGTACGCAAATGGCGCGTTTTGTCAAGATTGGCAGGGCTGGAGCGGTTGGCCGGGCGTCCGGCTGCAAACGCTCGGATCACTTCGCTTTCGCGCGCTTCCTTCTGTGAACCGGTATCGTTGCGAGATATGCAAGGCTTGCGATGATCACTATCGCCCAGACCTCAAGACCGTTGTCGCCGGTCGCGGGAGGAAGAGTCTTTTGCGTCGCAGTGAACGTCGCGGTGTATTCCGTCTCACCCGTTACCGCGGAGATCTCCTGATCCCATCCTGCGAAAGTATATATGTTTTCCGCGTCTTCCGCTTTGACCGGAGTCTCGCCGGTATATTCGGGAGTTTCACCGTAGGCAACAGTTACGGTCTGAAGCACCGTTCCGTCTTCGCTCTTGAACGTTACGATGTATTCGTTGACGGTCGAGCTGTAGGTTGCCTTATAAGTCGCGTCGCCCGTTACGGACGAGATCGAAGGATCCCAACCCGCGAAAGTGTAGGTGAACTCGGCGTCTGCTTCTTTTGTGGGATCGGCGTGAGTCGGAGTCTGGCCGTATTCGACAGTGGTCCTGTCGATCTCCGTTCCGTCATCCTGCTGCCAGATTATCGTGTAGCTGTTCGTGCTGTTTGAGTACGTGGCTTTGTAGGTCGCGTCGCCGGTCACAGGAACGATCGCAGGAGACCAGCCGGCGAACGTGTAGGTGAACTCGGGGTCTGCTTCTTTTGAAGGATCGGCGTGGGTCGGAGTCTGGCCGTATTCGACAGTGGACCTGTCGATCTCCGTTCCGTCATCCTGCCGCCAGATGACCGTGTAGCTGTTCTTCGTTTTGGTATAAACCGCAGTGTAGGTAACTGCTCCGGAAACTACGGGAAGCGTATCGTTTTTGCCGTATGTGTTTGTCCCGTCGGTCCAGCCCGCAAAGGTGTAGGTATATTGCGCGTCTGCGCTTTTGGTCGGAGTTTCACCCGCGTAAGAAGGCGTTTCGCCGTAAGCTACGCTGCCGCTCTGAAGCGGTGTGTTGTCTTCGTCAACGAAATCGATCTGGAACAGCTGCAGTTTAAACGTCGCCGAAACGGCAACGTCGGCGGCAGGCATTTCAAACGTGTATCTGCCGTTGCCTAGCGGATCGACGGCAACGTCTTTATCCCCCATCTTAACCGTAAGTGTATCAAAATCATACCCTTGATCCGCACTGACTTCCAGCGTGATCAACGTTCCGGCTTCGAGCCCGGACAGGGACGACGTTCCTGCTGCAGAGGCGGCAACACTGCCGTGCTCTGGATCGGCTACCTTGACATCGTATGTAAAGAACCCGAGCATAGCTTCTTTGTCGTCGTCAAGCTTCACTCCGTAGGTCGGATCGTCGCTGAAGAAATCCGTCGCAATGCCTTTACCGGAGAGTCCGCTTGTAAAAACAACCGGTTCTTCCGCAGTCGGAGTTTTTTCCGTTGTCACGCCGATGGCGGAACCGGTCAGGTCGCCGTTGACGGTAATGCAGGGCTCTCCGGACAGATAAACGTTGTCCGCGACTTTTGCGTCGTCGCTTCCGCTGGTGTTGCCGGTGATCAACAGACTGCCGGACATGTTTAATAACGTCTTTTGAAGATGAATGGTCCCGTTGAACCCGTATCTCGGATCAGGATCAGTGTAGATGACCTCCGGATTTGTCAGGTCGGGGACCCACAGTCCGCCGCCTTTTCCTCCTGCCGTGTTTCCGCTGATGATAATGTCTTTCAATTCGAGCTCACCGGCGTAATGACTTAGCACGTTAATTCCGTCGAGCGTTAAAGTAACCGCCGCCAAACTTATGCCGCCGCCTTCGGCTCCCGCAGTATTGTCCGTAATTGAGGCGCCGGACATTTTAAACCGGTAAACACACGGAAGGCCAATCCCGCCGCCGCCCCCCTTCGCGAAGTTTCCGCTAACGCTGCCTCCGGTAATAATGACAGTAAGTGTGATCGGTATAACTAAAAAACCGTCGCCGTTTTCATCTGTATAAAAATCCCATTTAAGGGTTCCCCAGCCGGACAGGCCGCCGCCGGATTCGCAGATCGCCGCGTTATGGTCGAGACTTCCGCCGGACATATTGAACGTTCCGTCGTACATATACACTCCTCCGCCGCAAGCTGCCACATTTCCCGAGATACTGCCGTCGACCAGGTTGAAAATGCCGTCATCTGCGATACACACCCCGCCGCCGTGGCCGTTGACGTTTCTTGCGATCGTACCGCCTTCCACATTAAACACTGCGCCGCCACATACAGCTACGCAAACGCGGGTAAAATCGTTTCTCAGATAGTATTCCAGATCGTGCCCGTATCTCGCTATATCGTAAATGTAGTCACTACCCGCGTTGCAGACGATACTGCCGCCCTTCATTGTAAAGCTGCCGCCTTCTCCCTCGACCAGAACAGCTTCCGCCTCAAGATATTCGGCTTCGAGAGGATAGTAAAATCTGCCGCCGAAGTTCCCGGCGATCATGCCGCCGCTCATAACGGCAGTGCCTCTGTCGACCCAGATGCCGCTTTTGCCGGTCAACGTGCCGGCTTCCATATAAAACTGACCGCCGGTATTGACCTTTACTGCTCCTCCGGTTATCACGCCGCCGTAAACGTCATATACCGTTCCGTCGATCTGATCCGTATACGTGATTGACTCGTGGCCCGAAGACGGATCGCTGTCGATAAGCCTCAGACTGCCGTTCCCGTTGACCGTGATCCCGCCGCGGAGGACAAAGCCGTTTAGGTCAAGGACCGCTCCCGTCGTTACCGTCACGCTGCCCTCGATATCCTGCGCAAGTTTTGCCGTTTCGCCCGCGTCAAGCGCCTCCTGCAGTGCGTCGCGCGTAGATACTTCTTTGACCGGACCTCCGTCGAGAGTTTCGGCCGCCTTGGTAAAGGTCAGCGGAGTCATAGTGAACAAAAGGCATATCGCCAGTACAAGTCCCGTTATCCTCTTTGTTTTCATAGTATCTGCCTCCTGACCTTTCTGTCCGACGCATTTTGAGCGCATACGGCAATTCTTTTTATACTACAGATCACCTCATTTTTCAAGGTTTGCAGCCGCTTTTTGCCGCAGTTCTTGCAAGATTTACTGCCATATCAGTTTAGTATGATCACGTTCGCGAAGGCTTTCCGTTCGACTTTATGGCGTCATCTTGACAAATTGAAAAGCATTTGATAAAATATAATATCATCAAATGCGTTTTAGGAGGCGCGCCAATGGACTACAACTATCTTGAGGCCATGAAGCTTTCGAATCAGCTTTGTTTCCCGCTTTATGCCGCCGCGAGAGGGGTCATAAATCTCTACACTCCATACCTGAAACCCCTTGGACTGACGTACACGCAATATATTGTATTTCTTGTATTGTGGGAGAAAAAGACCGTGACCGTAGGCGAATTGTGCGATACGCTGATGCTCGACAACGGGACCCTTACTCCCCTGCTTAAGAAGATACAGGAGGCCGGTTATATCGACCGGAGCAGAAGCGAAAAAGATGACAGGGTCGTTGTGATCTCGTTGACAGAGGCTGGAGAGGAGCTTCAGATACGGGCAAAAGATATTCCGCGCAAGGTTGGCAGCTGTATCGATCTGAAGCCGGAAAAAACGCAAGAACTACATGAATTACTTTACGAACTGCTGGATAAACAGAACAAAAGGGAGGAGCAGGAAAAATGAAAACGGTATACGATTTCACAGTAAAGGACAGAAAAGGAAATGACATCAGCCTTTCGGATTATAAGGGAAAGGTTTTGCTGATCGTCAACACAGCGACGGGCTGCGGATTCACGCCGCACTATGAACCGTTGGAGGCAATGTATAAGGATCTGCGGGATAAGGGGTTTGAAATCCTCGATTTCCCGTCCAATCAGTTCGCGGGGCAGGCACCGGGCAGCGACGATGAGATCCACGAATTCTGCACGCTGAAATTCGGAACGGAGTTCCCGCAGTTTGCAAAGATAGACGTCAACGGCGATACCGCCGACCCGCTGTTTGCTTTCCTTGCAAGCGAAAAACCGTTCGAAGGCTTCGGAAAAGGCGTCAAAAACGCAATGCTGAACAAGTTTGCCAAAATGAACAACAAGAAATTCGGCGACAAGACCTACATCGGCTGGAATTTTACCAAATTCCTTATTGACCGCGAAGGCAGCGTCGTTGCCCGCTTTGAGCCGACCGTCGATATGAAGGAAGTCCGAGCGGCCGTCGAGCGTATATTGGAGTGAAACGATATGGAAAAACAGGACAACGACATTGCCGTCCTGGCGGCTCACAGAGAAAAAGCGATAGTAAAAACGAGTATTGTCGGTATCGTTACCAACATCCTGCTCGTGGGATTCAAGGCGTTCGTAGGGCTGGTATCGAACTCGATCGCCGTCATCCTTGACGCGGTCAACAACCTGTCCGACGCGCTTTCGTCCGTCGTGACGATCATCGGCGCTAAGCTCGGAGCAAAGCAGCCGGACAAAAAGCATCCGCTCGGTTACGGCAGGATCGAATATCTGAGTTCCATGATCGTCGCCGCGCTGGTGCTGTACGCAGGCATAACGTCCCTGGTAGAATCCATCAAGAAGATCATCCATCCCGAGGCGGCGGATTACAGCACCGTCTCGATCATTATCATATCCGTTGCGATCGTCGTAAAGCTGCTGCTCGGGCTGTACGTTAAAAAGCAGGGAAAGAAAGTCAATTCCGGGGCGCTGGTCGCATCCGGTTCTGACGCCCTGTTCGACGCGATACTTTCCTCTTCCGTTCTCGCTTCTGCGATAATTTACCTGATCTGGCACGTTTCTCTTGAAGCGTACGTTGGCGTGATCATCGCGGGCTTCATCATCAAAGCAGGTATCGAAATGATGATCGAAACGCTGAACGACATCATAGGCAAGCGCGAAGACGCGGAAACGATGAAGGAACTGAAAGAGATCATCTGCGCTGAAGATGCGGTGCTCGGCGCTTACGACCTGACGCTTTTCAACTACGGCCCGAACAAAAACTATGGCTCGGTACACGTCGAACTGCCGGACAATTTGAGCGTAGATGACGTTGACAGGATCACAAGAAAGATACAGACCGACGTCTTCCGCAAGACCGGCGTAATTCTTACCGGCATCGGCGTCTATTCTTTCAACACCTCCGATGACAAAGCGTCGCATATGCGTAACGCGGTGCAGAAGACGGTCATGGCGCACGACTGGGCGCTTCAGATGCACGGTTTTTACGCAGATACCGAGAACAAGACCGTACGTTTCGACGTGGTAGTCAGCTTCGACGTTGACCGCAAGGAAGCGCTGGAGACGCTGTACGGTGAGATCAAAACTCTTTATCCGGAGTACGACGTTCTGATCGTACCGGACGTAGATATAGCAGATTGACAGAAAAAGGAGGAAAATATCATGAACGAAAAAGAAATCATTCTGGAGGCAATGAAGAAAGCCGGAGAGCCGCTGAACGCGGGCAAGATCGCCGAACTGACCGGGCTCGACAGAAAAGTCGTCGACAAGGTTATGGCTGACATGAAGAAAGCCGGCTCCATCGTATCTCCCGTTCGCTGCAAGTGGGAACCTGCGGCAAAGTGATCCAAACGGAGGAACAATTGATGATAATCAAAGCAGTCAAATTCAGAAAAGACGGATTTTATACCCAGCCTTTTGTTTTCGGCGGCGAAGAAGGCGTTGACAGGTTCGACCCGGCCGTGCGCTACCGCGGCAGTCTGCAGAACTACCTGATCGACATAGGAGAAGAAGTGATCCTTGTCGATACCGGGCTCCCTGCGGGAACGCCGGAAGAAGTGCCGGACGAAAAAAGTCCGCTTTTTACCGGAAAGGATATCTGCAGCTATATGGGCGCTTTCGCCGCGCTGGGCTACAGGCCGGAACAGGTCACTAAGATCCTGCTCACGCACAAACACGCAGACCATTCCGGCGAATTGAAATCCTTCCCGAACGCGAAGATCTACGTGAACGCAGACGAAACGTCAGCGGCAGAACTGCAGGGGCTTGACAATATCGTCCCCGTCAACTTCACCGACGGCGCGTACCACAACTTCCCGGAGAGCCAGAAGATCGCGGAGGGCGTTTACCTGATCAAAGCCAAGGGCCACACCAGCGGCAACAGCATCGTGATAGTTGAAAGCGACGGGTTGTTCTATATGCTTCACGGCGACATCACCTACGTCGACGAGGCGCTGTATGAGAACAAACTGTCGGTGGTTTATGAAGATCTCGCCGCCGCCCGTGAGACCCTCGACCGCGTCCGCGAATTTGTCCGGAACGATCAGACAGTCTATTGCGGAACGCATACGCCTCAAGGGTATGAAAACCTCGAAGCAAAACGCGTGATGGATCTGGATCATCCCGTACCCACGGTGCCTGCCGAAGTCGATTTCTCCGAAACGAAAGCCAGCGGCAAATACGTCTGCTCGGTCTGCGGTTACGTTTACGATCCCGCCGAACACGACGGTGTGGCATTCGAAGACCTGCCGGACGACTGGAGATGCCCCCGCTGCAGACAGCCTAAGGAGAAGTTCAACAAAGCGTAAGGCTCGATAAAGCTCAATGACAACAGTTATTTACCGCAGAGGGTGATCCCTGCGGTATTTTTATACCGGTCTCCCCTGCACAGCGCGAAACATCTAAAAGGTTCTCGATCCCGGCTTCCGATATTGAAAAAGCGAGACGGTCTGTAGTACTATAACACCGTACAGGACAACGGCAAAATACCGGCGGCGCGCCCGTGACAGGCGCCCGCTTCGGATGCGAAGGAGAACGGACAACAATGATGAGAAACGAATTGTACGAATACGAGATCACGCCTGCAGTCTTTTTGACGGGGCGGCAGGTGACTTTATCGCTGCGCGCCGTCAACGAGCGCTTTACGCTCGAGGCGGGGCATGAATACAGCGTGCTCATACTGGAATCCAGCCGTGCGGAAGAAAGCAGGTTCAGCGGCAGCGACTGCACCCGCGCCCTGAGATCCACGGCGGATGACGACCACGTCCTCCGCATAAGCTCAGTGTTCGAGCGTGAGGGAATGTATCAGATACACGTATATTACCGTGAAGGAGAGGGATTCCTCGGAGAATTCCGCGTGTACGCCCTGGGAGAAGATATGAAGGGGCTGTATCCGTACCGCGGCGATTTCCATATGCACAGCTGCCGCTCCGACGGCAACGAGGATCCGTTCCTTGTGGTCAGCAACTACCGCGAGACCGGATACGACTTCACGATAATGTCCGACCATCACAGATTTTATCCTTCGCTTGAGGCAAGGGCAAAATTCAAGATCGGCAAAAACGACGAGAGCCCGATCACGGATATGCAGATCTTATGCGGCGAGGAAGTGCATCTGCCTCTGAACCATCTGCATTACGTCAGCTGCGGCAATGCCTTCAGCATAAACGCGCTGATCACGCCGAACTGCAACCAGGAATATATGGGCGACGACCCGCGCGGCAGAAGCATTGACGGCAACTGCCCTCCGACGATGACCCAGGAAGCGTTCATCGAAATGATAAGAGAACGGGCAAAGAGCGTTGACCGCCCGATCCAGTCGGAAAGGCTGTCGTTTGCGGTGGCA
>JAEFAM010000051.1 GCA_016287565.1 Clostridia bacterium | reverse complement strand
GAACCTACCGTTGAGGACACCATATCGATCCTGAGAGGCCTTAAAGAGAAATACGAGATATTCCACGGCGTCAAGATCCACGACGGAGCGCTGGTGGCCGCGGCCACGCTTTCCCACAGATATATAACCGACCGGTTCCTGCCGGACAAGGCCATCGACCTGGTGGACGAGGCCTGCGCCATGATCAGGACCGAGATCGATTCGATGCCCCAGGAGCTGGACGACCTCAGGCGCAAGATAATGCAGCTCGAGATAGAAGAGGCCGCTCTTAAGAAAGAGACCGACAGGCTGTCCGTGGAGAGGCTGGAAGCCCTCAGGGCCGAGATCGCGGAGAACAAGGACAGGTTCAACGCCATGAAGGCGGACTGGGAGGCGGAGAAGCAGGATATCGACAGCGTCAAGAACATAAAAGAGGAGATCGACCGGGTCAACGGCGAGATCGAGACGGCTTCCCGGAATTACGAATACGAAGTTGCGGCCAAGCTCAGATACGGCAAACTGCCCGAACTGAACGCAAAATTGGCGGAGGCCGAAAAGCGATCCGAGCAGCTGAGCAGCGAAGGAGCCAGGCTTGTCCGGAACACGGTCACCGCAGACGAGATCGCAGGGATAGTTGCCCGCTGGACCGGCATCCCGGTGGCAAAGCTGATGGAAGGCGAGAGGGAGAAAGTGCTCCATCTCGACGAGATTCTCCATAAGAGAGTCATAGGCCAGGACGAGGCGGTCTCCAAGGTCAGCGAGGCCATCTTAAGGTCAAGGGCCGGTATCGCGGATCCCAACAGGCCCATCGGTTCGTTCCTGTTCCTGGGACCCACCGGCGTGGGCAAGACGGAACTGGCGAAAGCGCTGGCGGAGGCGCTGTTCGACGACGAACGCAATATGGTCCGTATCGATATGAGCGAATATATGGAGAAGTTCAGCGTGTCGAGGCTCTGCGGAGCCCCTCCCGGATACGTGGGCTACGACGAAGGCGGCCAGCTCACCGAAGCGGTGCGGCGCAAACCGTACTCCGTTGTGCTCTTCGATGAGATAGAAAAAGCCCATCCAGACGTGTTCAACATACTGCTCCAGGTGCTTGACGACGGACGAATCACCGATTCCCAGGGCAGGACCGTGGACTTCAAGAACACCATAATAATCATGACCAGCAACCTGGGTTCCGACTACCTGCTGGAAGGCATCGGGGAAGACGGAGAGATCTCGCAGGAGGCCCGGGACAGCGTCAATTCGCTGCTCACCAGGACGTTCCGGCCCGAGTTCCTGAACAGGCTCGACGAGATCGTGTTCTACAAGCCTCTTACGAAGGAGGACATCGGCAGGATAATCGAGCTGCTCATCGCCTCCCTCAAGGCCAGGCTGAAGGACAAGTCTCTTTCTCTGGAGATCACCGATGCGGCAAAGGAAAAGATCATCGAGGAAGGGTACGATCCGCTTTACGGCGCCAGGCCTCTTAAGAGGTACCTGCAGGCCAGAGTGGAGACCGTGATCGCCAGAGCCATCCTTTCGGGCGGCCTGGGAGCCGGGGACACCATAAGGCTGGGACTGGACGAAAAAGGCGAGTTCAGCGTTGAAACGTGACCATCCAGGCGGAGCCGCGGAAGGCGCGGATTATTGACATACCGGAGGAAAGTATTATATAATCCGCCCATCCGTTGGGGTGTAGCCAAGCGGTAAGGCACCAGACTTTGACTCTGGCATTCGCAAGTCCGAATCTTGCCATCCCAGTTAATAGCCATCGTTGTACGCGATGGCTTTTTTTGGCAGAAGGCGGGAAGTACGTTGTTCGAAGGATTTACCATCCAGCCGGATTTTTCCGGGATCTTGATATGCACCGATTTTGACGGAACTCTGTACGATCACGGGATCGCCCCGTCCAACGCGGAGGCCATCCGGTATTTTATCGACCGCGGCGGAATGTTCACTCTCGCTTCGGGGCGCGACGGCAGGGTGCTGAACGGCGGCAATCTTCCTTTTGTCCCCAACGCTCCGGCCGCGTGCATGAACGGCGGGATGATATACGATTTTCAGCTTGACGAGATACTGATCCGCAACCCCATGGCGGACAACTGGCCCGAGCTGCTGGACGACCTTATTGCCGGCACGCCTTTAAGGCGCGCGGACATAGTGTCTGAAGGGCTCAGGATCGGTTTCGACACGGACGACCCGGAGGATTACGCCAGGGCCAGGGCGCAGATCGACACGCCGGTATTCAAACTGGTGGCATATAAGGCGGAGCCCTCCGACGACCTGGTGCCCGAAGCGGCCAGACGCATCTGCGAAGGCAGGGCCAACGTGCTTTCCAACTCCAGAAACTGTTTCGAACTGACGGCTCCCGGCATCGACAAGGCCTGGGGCGTAAAAAAAGTCCGGGAACTTACCGGCGCGTCAATGCTCATAACCGTAGGAGACTGCAACGGCGACCTTTCCATGTTTTCCGTTTCCGAGGACAGCTACGCGGTCGGCAACGCGATTCCATCCCTTAAAGCCGCCGCGGGCCACGTCACCGAAGCGGACGTCACCGCCGGAGCATTCCCGGAGATAATCCGGAGCGTCGCATCCCTTTACGGAGGCGCAAGATGAAGAAGGCACCTTTCAAAGTGAAAGGCGAGATAGTGTTGCCCGGAGCCGAGACGCTGCCCGAAGATCCGGGAGAAAAGCGGCTCAGATTGGTCACGCGCATTTTCCTGTTCGCCTCTGCTTTCCTGATCCCGGCCCTCACCGCCCTTGCCGTGTTCGGCTCATACGGTTTCGCGCCCTTCGGGACCGAATCCATGCTTATAATGGACATGTCGGGGCAATACGTGGAATTCCTCACGGCGCTCCGCAACGTAAGATCTCCCGCAGATCTGTTCTTCAGCTGGGGAAAGGTTTTAGGTGGCAATTACACCGGCGTATACGCATATTACGCCTCCAGCCCCTTGTCCTGGCTCCTTTTGCTGTTTCCCGACAGCAGCATGCCCGAAGCGGTGCTGTTTCTCACGGTCCTTAAGATAGGCCTCTGCGGCCTGGGGATGTCCGTATTCTTAAGAGGCTTCTGCCTCCGCCATTCCCGCCGCTCCCGCCTCCTCCTCGGCGGCCCCTCGACAACGGGTCATATTGCCGGGCTTTTCGAGCGCTCCAGGGAAGGGCTGAGCCCTGCGCTCAGGGCGCTCATATTGCTGTTCTCGACACTGTACGCATTGTGTTCGTACAATTGCGTATATTCCATGTGCGTAATGTGGCTGGACGGCGTGTTCATGCTGCCGCTCATATTGTATTTTACCGAAAAACTGGTGGACGAGGGCAGGATGGCGGGACTTATCCTGTCCTTCGCGTACATATTCCTGTCCAACTATTACGTTGCATATATGTGCGGCGTATTCTCGGTGATATATTTCGCATTCTACTTTGTAGACCGTCGCCGGGGCAGGGCGGAGAAGCAGTTGGAAAAACCGCTCCGGAACAGGTTTTACAGGAACAGGATATTTAAGTTTGTCATTGCCGTATCCGCCGCCGCCGCGCTCACGGCCTGGCTGTGGCTGCCCACGCTGTTTTCGCTTATTGAAGGTAAGATCGGCTTCGCCAACAGCACATATCCCGACGCGTTCAATTACGACTTCGGGGCCTTCGTCCGCAAACTCTTCATAGGCGAGTACGACGCCATTACCAACAGGGGAGCGCCCTTCTTCTACGGAGGCATGGCGGTGTTCGTTGCCCTGCCCATGTTCTTTATGAACAGGAATATCAAGGCCCGGTCGAGGATCTTTGCCGGCGCCATACTTGCCTTCCTGCTGCTCTCCACCCTCTGGACGCCCCTGGACAACGCCTGGCACATTTTCCAGCACCCGAACTGGTTCCCTTACCGCTGGACTTTCGTGCTGGCTTTCTTCTGCGTTTCCCTGGCCTTCAGAGGCGTCGCGGCTTCCGGCAGCCTGGGCGCCGGATACTACCCCGGGGCAATGCTGGGTATGTACGCGCTGTGCCTGACCGTTTCCCGTGATCCCTCCGCCTCCTCTTCCGCGCTGTCGCCGGACAATTTCACCGCTCCTTCCGACGGGTCGGTGCGCAAACAGTTCATTTACACGCTGGCGGTGGTGTTCGCCTTCGTGCTGATCGACCTGGCCAGGCGGCTGCCGTCCAGGATCAGCCTCGCCGCAGGGAAAAAGTTCAGGATCACGCTGCCACGCCTGCTGGCCGTATTGACCGCGCTGTTCCTTATAGCCGTTACGGTGACCGAACAGCAGTATCACTGGAAAAAGCTGCTGGAAGGCCTTGACCGGGCCCACAGCTATGAGACCGCCGCGTCATATTCGGAATACAGAAAGACTATGTCAGGTGCGCTGAAGATAATTGACGGAGACAGGGACGAAAACGGCGTCACCGGCTTCGGAGGCGTGGGCCAGAATTTCTCCAGAAGCTACAATGAAGCCATCAGCTTCGGGTACCGCAGCGTTGCCCATTACAGTTCCGCCTTCAACCGCCACGTCAACGAATTTCTGGGCAATCTCGGCTACGCCCAGGCATATCTCTGGAACCTCAATTTCGGGTCGACCGCGGTCACCGATTCGCTGTTCGGCCTGACTTATATGCTAAACGGCGCAGGCATCCATGACTTCGACAAAGAAGGCCTCGTGGAGATCGGGTCCCTGGCGCCTCCCGAAGAATACGAACTGCTGGGCACGGCAGGCGGCGCTTTCGACATCTCCGTATACAAGAACCAATATGCCGCCAAAGGGCCTTTCCTTATGAGCGGAGACCCCGCTGCCTTCGGCTGGCAGGGCAACTGTTTCGAGTCCCAGAATCTGCTTCTGAAGCTGTCCTCCGGCGTCGATAAAAACGTTTTCACCCGGGTCCGGTCCGAACTGATCTCGATATCCCTGTACGACGGCGCATACGAAAAAGCCGACGAGCCCGGTGTCTATTCCATGAACGGCGGCAAGGTAACGTACAGCATTTCTATGCCCGAAGGAGGCACGCTTTACGCCTATTTCGGCAAGAACCGCAACGACGAGACCAAATTGCGGATAGGCGACAGCTCCGAGCAGCTCTCCGTCTACAGAGGCGAGACCAACTGCATCCAGCGCATCGGCACCTACGCCCCCGGCGAAGTCGCCACCTTCACGTTCACCATAGGCAGATGGTCATCGCTCTATACAAAGGACAATATCTTCTACGTCCTCGATACGGACGCCCTGGCGGAACATTCCGCCGCCGTCAATTCCCGGGCCATTTCCATCACGAAATTCTCGACCGGGCTCATAAAAGGCACGCTCCCCCCGGACAATTCGGGCGGCTCGATGCTGATCCAGGTCCCTTACGATTCGGGCTGGACCGTCAAGGCCGACGGCAAGCCTGTCGCGACCTCGTCTCTTAAGGACGGTCTCCTCCTGGCCGATATCCCCGCCGGAACCGTCTCGGTGGAGATAAGGTACGTGCCCAAAGGCCTGCTGCCCGGCGCCGTCCTCAGCGCCGCCGCCTGCTTCGCCATCGCCGTCAACGTCGTCGTGCGCATTGTGATAAAGAAGAGAAGAGCGAACTGAATTCGCGCTTACGCACGAGTGATGTTCGCCTGCGGCGAGTGATATTGCGCTGGCGCGCAGTGATATTCGTGCTGACGCACGAGTGATATTCGCCTGCGGCGAGTGATATTGCCGCGTTGCGGCAGCTAAATTGAACACTGAATGATAAGAAAATTAGTCAGTGTTCAGCTAAATTCGCCTTTACGCGCGAGCTAAATTGCTCGCAGGGCGAGCAGCTACCTTCGGCTGCGCCGAGCGGAGGAAGATTTTTTTATTTCGCGCTCATTTTAAGTCTCGAGGCAGAGCATCCTTTACGAAAACACCCAGTAATCCGGGGTAAGAGGTAAAATCAGGGCGTCTCTCGCTCATTTTAAGACTCGATGCGGCGCGTCCTTCTTTCAAACGCCCAAAAATCAGGGTTAAGAGGTAAAATCAGGGCGTTTCTCGCTCATTTTAAGACTCGAGGCGGCGCGTCCTTCTTTCAAACGCCCAGAAATCCGGGTTAAGAGGTAAAATCAGGGCGTTTCGTGTTCGTTTTAGGCTTCGAGACAGCGCATCCGTCTTTCAAACGCCCAGAAATCAGGGTTAAGAGGCAAAATCAGGGCGTTTCGTGTTCGTTTTAGGCTTCGAGACAGCACATCCGTCTTTCAAACGCCCAGAAATCAGTGTTAAGAGGCAAAATCAGGGCGTTTTGCGTTCCTCTCTCTCTTTGAGACAGAGCAAGGCCCTGGCGCGAACGCAGCAGATTATTACTCACCCGAAGGATGAATATCACTGCGCTTTGCGCAATATCACTCGTGCGACAGCACGAATATCACTCACCAAAAGACAAAAGTCTCACTCGCCGCCAGGCGAATATCACCCGCGCGTCAGCGCGAATTTAGCTCGCCGCAGGCGAATATCACTCACGCAAAGACAAAAGTCTCACTCCGCGCAGCGGAAGATCACTCATCCGAAGGATGAATATCACTCCTTCTTTGGGGCGAATTTCGCTTTCCACATCCCAAATTGCCCTTCCATCCGGTTGATTTTTTCCCCTGCATTGTGAGATAATACCGGCAGAAACGGAGGTGCGGATAATGGACAGATTTCAGATGCAGTTGAGCTTTCTGACCGAGATCGACCGCATGAAGACCATATACAGAAGGAGCATCGTCATCGACAAGTCCAGGCAGGAGGACGACGCGGCGCATTCGTGGCATATGGCCATGTTTGCCTGCGTACTTTACGAGTACGCCCCGGAAGGCACCGATCTGTTGACGGTGCTTAAAATGTGCCTTGTCCACGACCTGGTGGAGATATACGCCGGGGACACTTTCTGCTACGACGTGGAGGGGAACAAGGACAAGGCGGAGCGGGAGAAGCTTGCCGCGGACAAACTGTTTTCGCAGCTTCCGGAGGAGCAGGGCAGGGAATTCAGGGCGCTCTGGGAGGAGTTTGACGATCCGTCGACGCCGGAGGGCTGGTTCGCAGCGGCCGTTGACCGCCTGCAGCCGTTTATATTGAATTTTAATACCGACGGACACACCTGGCACCAGGCGGACGTGGGGCGCGAAGACCTGATCAAGAGGATATTGCCCGCGAAGACCGGCATGCCGGGGAAGTGGGACGAAATAGAAAAACTGGTCGACCTGGCTATCGAGCGGGGAATGGTGCCCGGCGAGACGCGGCGGCGCATGGAAGCCCGGAAGGCTCACACGGAGGAGAACGGGAAATGAAAGCACGAAAAATTGTCGCCGCCTTATTGGCGCTGATCCTTTCCGCGAGCGTTCTGGCAGGATGCTCCGTTAAAGAGAGCGGCCCGGAACAGGTCACCGGCGTCCCGGCCACGGAAGTCACAGTTATCACGACGGCGCCTGCGGAGAGACCTACGGAGGCTCCCACCTCCGCGCCCACGGAGGCGCCTACGGAAGTCCCCGAACCTACCGAAAAGCCGGACTACTCCGGCGGGATCACCGAAGGCAAACGCTGTACGTACAATTTCTGGGGCGGCGGCGCCACGGATGCCTATTGCGGCACGGGCCACAGGCTGGCGGTCCAGTTCTACGCCACCACGGATTTTACGGGAGTGGGATTCCATTCTCCTACCTGGACGGCCAAGGACGGCTATTCGGTGGATTACGAGCTGTACGTTTGGGATTCCGACTATGAAACCACCGTGGATAACGAGCCGGTGGCTACCGCGATTTTCGAAAACTGGCAGGACGGCATATGCGTGCCCATCACTTTCGAAGAGCCCATGCCCTCGGGAGAATACGTGCTGCTGGCCATGTACCATTCGAGTGAAACGATGCACAACGGCGGCGTCTGGTTTTTCCCGGATCAGGAGCGCGAAGACATAATCTCTTATCTGGACGACGACGTGTGGTACGACCACGTTATAAGGACGACCATTTATTACGCAAATACGCCCAATGTCAAATACGGTCCGCTTTCGGATCCCGGCATCTGACCACTGAGGGCCTTACGGCGAGCAGACTCCCGGGGCCTTCGACAATATATGGAACGGTGATAAAATGAAAAAACGATTACGCTGCATCGCCGCGCTGCTTATATGCGTTTCCGTATTATCCGGCATTATGTTTACCGCAGGAGGTTATACCGTTATGGCTGAAAACGCGAACGTTGACAACGGCGGAACCGGAAAGGCCGCTTTGTACGACGAGACGGTGGAGAGAAAGGACTTTCAGCAGCTGAAGCTGATGAACAATGAAGTGGCCGTCCGGTTCTCGGTCTTCGCGCCTGTGAAAGCGCTGGAGATATTCATCCCCAAGGCCACCGGCTCCGGAAGCAAGGGCGTGTTTAAGGCCGCGCTGTACAGGTTCGACGGAAATTACGCTTCCTCCCTGAGAGGCGAAGCCGTTGCCGCCGCCTCCTTCGAAGGGATAAAAAGCGGAGAATGGGCAACGCTGGATATTGCCGCGGTGTCCGGGAGCTCTGCTCCCGCCGGTGAATACGTACTGTTCCTGGACGGGGCGAAGGGCAACGTGCACGTGGGATTGACGCCGACGGCCCCCGGCGCGGAAGAACTTTCGAAAGTTTACTACAACGCCTCCTGCCTCTCCGGAAAGTCCCTGGGCGTGAACGTGGTTTGGGAAAGCGAAGGGTCCCTTAACAAGATCTCCGAAGAGACGGCGCGGATGGTCTCCTCCGACACATGGGTGGCCACCGACGGCCTGGGCAGAAAAGTCGAAAACAGTTATACGGACACCAGGCGCGAAAACAAAACGGTGGGCCTGTTCTTCCACACGTGGCACACCAGCAACAGCACGCTGGGCACCAGGAACATCACTTCGATCCTTAAAGAACATCCCGAGATACAGAACGACTACACCAGCAAGCTCTGGGGCAGCGCAGGCGCATATTTCTGGAACGAGCCCATCTGGGGCTATTACCGCTCCGACGACGAATGGGTGCTGAGGAGGCAGGCGGAACTGCTGGCAGACGCCGGCGTTGACGCCGTGTTCTTCGACAATACCAACGGCACCGCCACCTTTATAGACGACGTGCTGGTACTGTGCAAAGTCTGGTCGAAAGCCCGGGCCGAAGGCGTCAACACTCCCAAGATCTCCTTTATGCTTCCCATGTTCGACTACAATGACGTGGCGGTGCAGCTCCGGGAGATCTACACCAAGCTATACGGCGCGGGACTTTATCAGGAACTTTGGTTCTACTGGAAAGGCAAACCCCTGGTGGTGGGTTACCCCGGCAGGCTGAACGCCTCCGATCCAAAGGACAAAGAGATACTCGAATTTTTCAACTTCCGCGTCATCAACCATTCCCAGTCCGCGGACAATATCCAGGTGCAGGACGACGACGGCAATCCGCTGGTCTACGGCGCCATCCAGAAAGAAGTCACCGACAGCTGCCAGCTCTGGAACTGGATCTCCGTCTACCCGCAGCTGATCAACAGAAACCCCGACGGCACTCCGGAACAGGTGGCGGTCGCCATCGCCCATAACTGGTGCGCGGAGACTCATCTGACCGCCATGAACAACCCGAAATATCAGGTGTTCGGCCGCCATTACGACCCGGTGAAAGGAACCGTTGACACCAGAGAGAACGCAAAGCTGTACGGCGCGTATTTCAGCGCCCAGTGGGAGTACGCCCTTGACGTGGATCCGGAATTTATATGGGTCACCGGCTGGAACGAATGGGTGGCAGGACGGTTCCAGGATTTCTGGGGCGTTTCCAACGCTTTCCCGGACAATTTCAGCGACGAGTACAGCCGGGACATCGAACCTTCCAGGGGAGATCTGAAAGACCATTACTACTACCAGCTGGTATCGTTCATTCGCCGCTATAAAGGCACTTCCGCAGCCTCCGTCGTCAGCGAACCGGTGACGGTGGATATTGACACGGGAGAAGGCTGGGACAACGTTTCGGCGGTTTACGGATCTTACGCCGGCGACGTCGACGACCGTAACGCCAAAGGCTACATCAACAACGAGACGGGCAAGAATTTCGTTTATACCAACACCACGGGCCGCAACGACATAATGCTGTCCAAGGCCTCTTTCGACGATGACAATATCTATTTTATGGCCGAAACGGCTTCCGCCCTGACGCCCTATACCGATCCCGCCTGGATGCGGCTCCTGATAGAAGTGGAGTCCGTCGACGGCAATGAAACGGCTGCGGACAGCTGGGAGAGCTTCCAGTTCATCGTGGGCCGCGAGACGTCTCCCGACGGCGTCAATATGGCAGTGGAAAAATCCACCGGCGGCTGGAACTGGGAAAAGGCCGGAGACGCCCGCTTCGGAATCAACGGCAACCGGCTCACGGTGGCCGTGCCCAGAGCGCTGCTGGGCCTTTCCGGCGCAGACAGCTTCGTGGTCAATTTCAAGTGGTCCGACAATATGCAGGTGGACGGGGACGTGCTGGACTTCTACGTCAACGGCGACGTTGCCCCGGAGGGCAGGTACAAATACCAGTTCGCCGTGGGGAACGTTCCCAAACGCCAGGCGGACCAGAAGAAAAAGAGCGGCAATGCAGGCGTATGGATCGCGGCGGGAGTTGCCGCGGCCGCAGCCGCTGCAGCCGGTATCGCCGCTGCAGTCGTCCTGAAAAAGGGCAAGAAAGAGAAGAAGGAAAAGAAATGAACTGGGACAGCGGATATTTCTTAGAAAAAGGCAAAAAACTATATCCCGAATTCCATGAGACCGTATGTCGTCCGCTGCCGGAAACGGAGCCTGACAAGGAACTGTGGATGCGGTGCGGGTCCAGTTTTACGCTGGATTTCGGCACCCATCTGGTAGGTTACGTAACGCTGAAAGTTGCCTGCGACCACGCCCCGGACTCGCCCTTGCAGGCGGTATTCGAGTTTGCCGAAGACAGGTGCGAATTCGATCCCGCGCCTTACAAAGGAGGATTGTCATCCTCCTGGATACAGCGGGAGACCGTCTTTTCCGACAACGCCCTCGAGCCCCTGTCGCTTCCCAGAAGGTACGCTTTCAGATATCTTCGCATAACATTCCCGGCCAATACCGCCTATCAGGTAAGATACGTTTCCTGCGAAGCCAGGGCAGTGACCTCCGCCGATATGAGCGCCGTGGCGCCGCTGCCCGAAGGCACTTCCGAAGCGGTCAGAAAGATAGACGAGATCGCGATCCGGACCCTTAAAAACTGCATGCAGTCCGTGTTCGAAGACGGTCCCAAGCGCGACCGCCGCCTGTGGCTGGGAGACCTTTACCTTCAGGCCAAGGCCAATTATCTTACGTTTAAAAACACGGATCTGGTGAAGCGCTGCCTTTACCTGTTCGCCGGGATCCCCCACGAAAACGGCTGCCTGAGCTCCGCCATCTTCCAGGAGCCTATCTTGATGAACCAGTCCTGGATACTTCACGATTACGCGCTGTTCTTCGCAGGCTGCCTGAAAGACCTGTACGAATTCGAAGGAGACAGGGAAGTTGTGCGGGAACTGTGGCCCGTGGCATTCAGGCAGGCGGAGATCGCGTCGGAAGCGGTCAATGAAAAAGGTCTGGTGGATCCGGCTTATTATTTCGTCGACTGGTGCGCGCCTCTGGACAAAACGGCGGCGGCCCAGGGCATTGCCGTGGCAATGCTGAAGGACACGCTGTTCCTGGCGAAAGTTGCCGGAGACGCGAAAGCGCAGGCGTATCTGGAGGCGCAGATAGAAAGGCTTTCCGGGGCGCTGATGTCGCTTTACGACCGGGAAAGAAAACTGTTCGCTGCCCCCGGCGGCCAGATATCCGTACAGTCCCAGATGTGGGGCATACTGGCGGGAGTGCTTGACGAAACCGAAGTGAAAGATACGTTGACGGCGCTGGGAAAACTTACCGCGGCAGACGGCCTCGTGGATACCGTCACCCCATACGCCAAGCACTACTACGTTGACGCGCTGCTAAAGGGAGGCTTCCGGAAGGAGGCCGAAAAACTGATCATGGATTATTGGGGCGGGATGGCCGAAAAAGGCGCAGACTGCTTCTGGGAAGTGTACGTTCCCGATCAGCCCGACCTTTCGCCCTACGGCGACAAGAGGATCAACAGCTTCTGCCACGCCTGGAGCTGCACTCCCACATATTTCATCAGAAAATACGGCATAAAATGACCGCTCGCCCGAAGGGAGGGGGACAATGATCAAGAAAGTTATAATCGACAGCATCAGCGGCGTTATGGATCTCATTCGGGACCAGAAGTACAACGAAGAGATCCACCGCATGAGGTCTCCGTTTTTTTACCGGGGCCTTCCCGACGCCGGATACCGCCTCACCACCAGCCTCCGCATGAACTGCAAGCACCTCTACAGGGAGCTGGAACCCGCGGTGCTGAGAGCGTTCACCAAGTACGCCAGCATAGAAGATCCTGCGCTGAACGATTCAGTGTGGCGCCAGATGATAGTGGGGCAGCATCACGGGCTTCCCACCAGGCTGATGGACCTGACGAGGTCGCCTCTGACGGCGCTGCATTTCGCCAGCACGGAGAACAATTTCGACAAGATAGATATGCGGGACAGCGTGGTCTGGCGCATCGACATGCGGGACGTCAACGCCAACCTCCCTTCGAAATACTCTGATGCGCTGAGAAAGCACAACGCGTTCGTGTTCTCCGTTGACACGCTCTCGGAGCTGGTGGACGATCTGGGATCCTACGACCGGGACATGGGCGACAGCGCGTTTGCCAGCATCGAGCCGCCCTCCGTCGACCAGCGCATAATCAACCAGTATTCCTTCTTCTCCATCATTCCCAACGGGATGACGGACATAGAAGGGTTCCTGGAAAAGCACACTTCGGACACCACGAAATTTATCATAAAAAAGGAGATCCGCTGGGACGTCAGGGATCTTCTGGACCAGCTCAACATAAACGAGCGCATACTTTATCCCGGCCTGGACGGATTGTCCAGATCGCTGGCGAGACATTATTTTGTAAAACGGGAGCTTTCGGGCGACGCGAAACACTCCGACGAGGCGGAGAATTGACAACGGTGGAGGAAATGAAATGAAAGTAGTTCTCAAACATCTTACGAAGCGGTTCCCCAACCGCAACAAGAAAATCAAGACGGAAGTGGTGGCTGTCAGCGATTTCGATTTCGAGATCCCTGACGGCAAACTGATAGGCCTGCTGGGTCCCTCCGGCTGCGGCAAGAGCACGGCGCTGAATATGATATGCGGCCTTGAGACACCCACGGAAGGCAGAGTCTTTTTCGGAGACGAGGACGTGACGGATTATCCTCCGGAGCGCAGAGGCGTGGGAATGGTGTTCCAGAATTACGCCCTGTACCCCCATATGACCGTGCGCCAGAACATCATATTCCCCCTCACCAACCTGAAGGGCGCGGACAAGCTTACGAAAGAGCAGATGAACGAGCGGGCGGAACGCGTTGCCCGTATCGTACAGATAGAAGAGCTGATGGAAAGGAAGCCGGGGCAGATGTCCGGCGGCCAGCAGCAGAGAGTGGCCATTGCCCGGGCCCTGGTAAAAACTCCCAGAGTGCTCCTGCTGGACGAGCCCCTTTCTAACCTCGACGCCAGGCTGAGGCTCCAGACCAGGGAAGAGATCCGAAAGATCCAGAAGGACACCGGCGTCACAACCATATTCGTCACCCACGACCAGGAAGAGGCAATGAGCATCTCCGACCTCATAGTGGTGATGGAGAAAGGCGTTATGCAGCAGATCGGAGCGCCTCAGGAAGTATATTCCGACCCGGTCAATCTCTTCGTAGCCAAGTTCCTGGGCACTCCCGCCATCAACGTCTTCAAGGGCAACGTGGCAGGGGAGCAGCTTTACATAGGCGGCGAGCCGGTGCTGGAGGTCAAAGGCGCCCGCGACGGCGACGTGTTCGTCGGCATCAGGCCCGAAGGCTTCATCCCGGACAGGAACGGCCCCTTCAAGAGCAAACTGACGGGCATCGAGGTAATGGGCCGCGACATCACGGTGGTCTCGGAACATCCCGAAGCCGAAAATCCGGTGGTGAGGTCCATCATCAGCGCGGAGAGCAGGATCGACACCTCCTCCGAGACCGTGAGCTTCAGGCTGAGGCCCTACAAGGTCTTCCTATTCGACGCCGAGACGAAAGAGCGCATCCGGTTCGAGTATGCCGTTGACGCGGATCCTCAGGAAGACGGCGGCGCCGCTGAAGAATAAGATGATACGGAGGCGGACATGAAAAAGAACGGTTTTAAAGCGTGGCTGTATCTATTGCCGGCACTCATATTCCTGGCGGTATTTATGGTCTATCCGCTGGTGGACGTTTTGATCTACTCTATGGAGGAAGGCTACAATTCCACGTCCCAGGCATCCTACGGCGTGGGCCTGTACAATTTCTCCTACGTGCTGCGGGATCCTTTCTTTCTGCAGGCGCTGAAGAACACCTTCCTGATGGTGATCATCACGGTGCCCATTTCCACGGGGCTGTCCCTGCTGATCCCCCTGGCCCTCAGCTCCATCAAGCCCCTGCAGAACCTGTTCCAGACCATCTACTTCCTGCCTTATGTGACCAACACTCTTGCGGTGGGCCTGGTCTTCATGATCCTGTTCCGGAAGACGCCTTACTCCGACGGTATGGTGAACCGGCTGATCATGTTTTTCGGCGGACGGTCCGTGGACTTCATCGAGGGCCCTTACTGGGCGAAGATGTTCGTTTTCTGCTTTTACATCATCTGGGTGGTAATGCCTTTCAAGATCCTGATCCTTACCAGCGCCCTGGCCAGCGTCAATCCCATGTATTACAAGGCGGCGAAGGTGGACGGGACCCCGAAGTGGCGTGTTTTCACGAAGATCACCCTGCCCATGATCTCCCCCATGATCTTTTATCTGGTGATCACCGGCTTCATCGGCGCGTTCAAGGCGTACAGCGACAGTGTGGCGCTGTTCGGCGTTGACCTCAACGCACAGGGCATGAACACGCTGGTGGGCTACGTGTACGACATGCTGTACGGCGCCCGAGGCGGGTACCCGTCCTACGCCAGCGCAGCGGCATTGATCCTGTTTGCGATTGTGTTTACCATCACGTGCGTGAACCTGATCATCAGCCGCAAAAAAGTGGTCTATTGAGGAGGTGGATGCAGTGGACAACAATAACAGCACCAAAAGCAGAACGTCCGGCATCACCGTCCGCCGCAGGATAGGCAACGCGGTCAAATACGTGATGCTCGGCGTATGGGCAATTATCGTATTGTTCCCGTTCTACTGGATGATATTGACCTCGATAAAGAGCTACAGCGCGTACAACGCGGAAACGACGCCGCAGTTCGTGACGTTGTCCCCGACGCTGGAGAACTATGTGAAAGCGTTCAACTCCGTGCCGCTGCCGCGCTACTTCCT
>JAEFAM010000130.1 GCA_016287565.1 Clostridia bacterium | reverse complement strand
CCTGCCGTTCCTTAAGTAAAATGGCCGGGATAAAAACAGGGCCGCGTCTGCTTTTTTTCACAGACGCGGCCCTGTTTTCATTTCCCGGTCCTCCGAAGCTCGCGCCCTCGGGACCGTTCAACCACTGTTAGATCACATGATCACATAACGTCATTTCCGTTCTCGTCATACTCGTACGTTTCAACGTCGCCTTCATTGTCGGTGAACTTCTCGATCTTGACGGCGCCCGCATCGCTGAAATACTCATACTCGGTCTTGCTTCCGTCGATCTCGGTTTCGCTGATTACCAGCGCGGTCTTGTCGGTCTTGTTGACCGTCTTCACGATCTCGGTGATGTATCCTTCACCGGCTTGTCCGGCTGTCGCGGCTTCTTCGGCTGTCATCGTGAACCCGTCGCCCAGAGCTTTCAGCATCTGATTATAATAGTCTTCGCCGATATAATCTTTGTACATTTCGAGTTCGGCGAGCATGGCTTTTCTGTCGTCTTCGGAATCAAATTCATACTTCACGCTGGCAGTGACGATCTTGAGGGTAAGAGTGTCGCCGTCCTGAGTGACGGTGCCCTTGTACTCCGATGAGAGCGTGAAATTGATGCCGCCGTCGGAATCCTCGTCCGACTGGGCAAGAGTAAACGCATTGCCGGTGATCTTAAGGGTGTCATATTCTTTCCAGGTTCCGATGTGGGTGAGCACGTCGTATTTGCCGGAGCCGCTCCCTCCGGCGCCGCAGGCGCTGAGGACGATTGCCAGAGCGAGCAGTGTCAATACGACTGCAAAGATTTTGTTGACTTTTTTCATGTTTTCCTCCTGTTTACGTTTTATTTCGATTATTTTCTTATTAATACCCGCCATTTCCGAGAGTCAATTCACCTGGCATTTTACAGTAATTTTGTGTCAATTTCAATAAATATGTTTTATTCAGTTAACAAAGCGGCAATCTGAAACAGCGCCCGCAACAGGGGACAGACCCCGGTTTCCGTGCCGCCTAAGACCCTAAAAGGACGGAAACCGGGCGAGGAAACGGGCCGGGCATCCCCAAGGCAACGGTGGACACACCCCCGTTTCCTTCCTCGTTTTTGCGGCCAAAAAGCCTTCTGGAGTCTCGCAAAAACGAGGGTCTGTCCCCCGTTTCACCCCGGTCTCTTTCCTCTGGAAACCGGGGTCTGTCCCCCGTTTTTTGTTTCCCAGAGCCTTTCGATCCAACAAAAAAACGGCGGACAGCGGGCGCCGTTCTGCCGTTTTTTTGACCTTTTATACTCAAGTCTGCTATACAGTTATTTGACCTTTTTCACTTAAGGCTGCTATACCGTTTTTTTGACCTTTTATACTCAAGCCTCTCCTACTCGATCCCTCTTGCCCTCAGGATCTCGTCCGCCAGAGTCTTCATGCCGTTCTTGTCCGGATGGATGCCGTCGAGGGCGTCGACGAGAGTACGGTTGCGGTTGGCGTCCACGAAGACGCAGCCTTTCTCGGCGGCCACTTTGCCGATGGCATCGGCGTACTCGCGGATGTGCCTGCCGCCCAGGAAGTAAGGAAATTCGAAATTGGGATCGCCGCGAAGCGTTGACACCGCCGGGGAGATGCACCAGATCTCGGCGTCGGGATAATGGGCCTTGATGAGGTCCAGCATGATCCTGTAGGATCCTGCGAAGGAGCATCTTGCTTCAATTCCCTCTCCCGCCTCGATGGGAGTGCCGGAAGCCCAGTCGTTGACGCCCATATAGATCAGCACTACGTCGGGCTTGACGCTGCCGTCGCCCAGCAGCGACATTCTGGAATCCAGGTAGGCGAAACTGCCCGGAGTGAATTCTTCGTGGTAGCTGACGGTACTGCCGGACCAGGAATTGTTCTTGAGGAGTTTGCCCCCCAGCCTGGAGATGATCTGGCCCCACCAGGTATCCTCCTGCCCCGCAATGCCCGCGTTTTGCATCGTTTCTTCGGTATAATAAAGGGCGTATCCGTCGGGTATGTACCCGTTCAGTGTGCTGATGGAATCTCCCACCACGGAAAAATATTTGCCTTTGTAGTCTTTGCAGTCCTTACGGTCCATATAAGCAACCTCCCTGTTCCGTTCATTGACAGTTCCGGGCAATGCCCGGAGGCGAAAGCGGCGCAAGAAACGTAGCCTTTGTTCTCCTGGCCAGGCCCGGAAACGATAGCAGCGAGCGTACTGCCTCGTTCGTCGTCCCAAAAAAGCCGCGAGCGGCGCCGGTCGCGCCACGTTTCTCACGATCAGGTACAATTATACATTACGACTAAAGGCCGCGCAAGGGTTCGCAATAACGGTCAGGATGGCGCGTGAAGTTGCCGGAATCATCCGCACGCAAGCTCCCGGGAAATCGTCGCGTATGGCCGCAGGAATTATATGCGCACCCGGCGATCCGATGCCTCCCGAAGAATTGACGCGCAAGCGCGCGTCGGGTATAATTCCAAACAGTATAAAACCCGGATAACTGCCGCAGAGAGGAAGTGCGAATGCTATGGGAAAGAAACTGAGAAGGATCCTGTTTTTCCTGTTCGGAATAGGTTTTATGATGCCGTTCCTTACGGCAAGATCGGCTGAAGTCAGCGCCGAAGGAGGCGACGACAAGACCGAGAACGTAAGCGTCTGGAAGCGCACGGATATCGTACTGGTCAGCGAAAAAAAATATTCCAATCCTTACAGAGACGTGGATATCGATGCCGTTTTCACACACGAAGACGGCACCACCATACATTTGTACGGTTTCTGGAACGCAGGCAGCGAATGGCGCGTGCTCTATGCCCCAACCAAGGTGGTACTCTGGACCTACACCGTCACCTACTCGTACGAGAACAACGCCTCCCCGAACGGCGTCA
>JAEFAM010000050.1 GCA_016287565.1 Clostridia bacterium | reverse complement strand
TCTGAGCAGATGCCCCTGTGGCCGTGAGCTTTAGCATATGCGCCGTCGTGGATATAACCGCCCCGGAGGAGGGAATTGACCTCGCAATGAGCGGCGATGAGCTTATTCAGGTCTCTGGCGCGCCTCATGGCTTCCCGCATCATTGAATCGGACTGCACGCCTTTGCCGTCGTCGGAGAAGGCGATGACATATGGCGCCAGGCCTTCCAGGTCGGAGAGTTTTTCTCCTTTTTCGTCAACGGTGAGGGCGCCGTAAGGATATATTCTGACGGGGGAGCGCGTTTCTGCGTTCGACGCTGATCCGGCGATCCCTGCGGCATTTGCGGCTTCGGCAATTTCGGCAATCCCGGCGGTTCCTGTGACTTCTGCGGCTCCTGCGGCTTCGGCGGCCAGCTTTGCTTCCGCTTCCCGGATCAATCTGAGCTGCGGTTCCAGCTTTTCGGGCGAATCGGGCACCGGGTTCAGGTTGGGCATAGTGCAGACTGCGCAGTACCCGCCGCGTTTCGCCGCTTCGGCGCCGGTCAATATCGTTTCTTTATAAGAAAAACCCGGTTCCCTGAAGTGCACATGCACGTCAACGAAACCGGGCAACTTTACTGTTTTGCGCTCACTGAGTCTGACCATGTTTGATTTTTCGCCTTTCAACGCCGGGGTCAGATTGTTATGTCTGCGGCGAACGCACAACATAGTGGTTCGACCCTCGCGGTATAGTACCATATTTTGTGGCCTGGCGCAAGGACTTTTTTGAACGTTTCTTCTGGCGTTTCTTCTGGCTTATTCGGGCTTCTCCGCGGCGGATTCTGCAACTTCAGCTCGATTTACAGTTTTAGAATCAATCTAACGTTAACACAGTGCATTCTGACGTATCCGCGTAAGGGAAAGCTGTTTCAGGAGTGATCCCGATTCCGTTATCCCACCAGTCGTGAACACGGACGGTACCGCTTTCATAGTCGTATTTTAACACGGCCACAGTGCCGCTGATCAGCAAAAGCTCGGAATATTCATTGTCAAGGAAGTATGTTATGAACCCCATCCCGGAGCCGCCAATCATATCCGCCTTTATATTATACTTTTCAGAGATTTTTTTTGCGAGAGCAGCGTAATCAAAATAAAACGTCGCATCGCCTTCAGTGTAGCTTTCTAATTCGTCTCGGACCTCTTTCATCAGGTCAATAACTTCTTCAAGTGTAAGTAAATGCTGATCTTCCGGCTGCAACCCGAACAATTTTGTCAATAATCCCGGGCAGCTATCATATTGATGCGGCAAGAAGTTGCCGGCTTTTCCCTCGAATATGAACCTGTCGAAGAAGCTGTCAATTTTTTCGTTATCGCTCTCGTTAAGCATCTTTTTAATCGATCTGACGCTGTACATTTCAAAAATGCAGCGGTAATATTCTTTGACGTCTTCGCCTAAGTACGGTGCTATCTCAAGACCTTCAGAGAGGCTTAACTCTTTTATTAATTCTATACGTTTTTCTGAAGAATCAAGCGCGAGAACTGTATCGATCTTAGCTGTTAGTTGACTGCTCTCAGCGGCACTGGCGTTAAACGAATCGATAATTTCTCCCGACACGGACAATTCCTTTTCTTCGGACACCGCGGAATTCTTCTTTTTTAAAATTGCCAATACAGTGCAAACGGCACCAACGGCGACAATGAGTACAACAATAATGATCGGCAACAGCTTTTTGAATTTCATCAGAAAAGCGTTCATTTTTACTCTCCCTAAGAAATAAAAACATTGTGTAAATGTTATCACGCTTTTATTTTACCGTACAGAATCCCAGCTGTCAATAAAGGAGTGTGCCATGAAGTTTCTCCAGCATATCCGGCATATGTTCCGGCGTCCAACTATATAGTTAATTCGGCAAATGACTCGATAAGTGATTCTATAAATGATTTGACAAATGATTCGATAAATGATACAATGAACCCGTAAAACGGAGGTGAGAAAAATGGAAAAACGCGAGAGCGAAACAGTTGAATTCAAAAAGACAACAAACGAACTGAAAGAGGGAGTTATTTCACTGGCTTCTATGCTGAACAAGTCGGGAACCGGAACGGTGTATTTCGGTATAAAGAATGACGGCAGCGTTTACGGGCTGGAGATAGGACAGCATACCACGTCCGATATTGCCCGGGCGATAAAAGATCACCTGAAGCCGTCCGTTGTCCCGACGATAGAATTATTGACCGAAAACGAAAAGCAGATAGTTGCGGTAAGAGCGCAGGGGGAGGACACGCCTTATTCCGCCTACGGCAGGTATTACGTCCGCTCCGACGACGAAGATCTTATAATGACTAACGCTCAGCTGGAATCATTCTTCACCGGGAAAAGTTACGATTATTCCAAATGGGAGAAGGAGACCACCGATTACGGCATCGACGACGTCGACGAGGAGCTGCTGATCCGTTACGTTAATCAGGGGTACGAATGCGGAAGGATCGGGTTTTTATACAGGGACGTCAGGACAACGCTTTCTAAACTTGAGCTTTTGAATAGTGACAGGCTGAACAATGCCGGTTATTATCTGTTTTCCAACAGGAAGCCCCTGCTCCTGAAGCTGGCGACGTATCCCACAGACGAGCGGGTCAGTTTCAGCGATTTGAGGCAGTTCCGGGGCAATATTTTCGAATGCATTGACGAAGCGGTCAAATATGTGACGAACAACATCCGCTGGCGTGCGGAGATCCGTGGAATGGAGCGGGTGGAGACGCCCGAAATTCCTGTGGCGGCCTTTCGGGAGATAATCGTCAACAGCTTTGCCCATATGAAGGTCAATCTTTCTTCCTATAACGAGATATATATCACTCCCACGCGGGTGCACATTTATAATCCCGGTTCACTGGTGCCGGGTACTGATCCTGAACTTTTTTCCAATGGGACCCAGGGCTCAATGATCCGCAATCCACTTATAGCGACTGTGCTGTACTATAACAAGACGATTGATGCATTCGGCACAGGATTCGAGCGGGTGTTTCGCCTTTGCGGAAAAGATTCATACCGCTACAGGAACAATCAGTTCGGATTCACATTTGAATTTATCAGATCAAAAGAGTCAATAAATGATCCGATAAATGATTCGATAAACGATCCGACAGGTGGCGGTCTCACGGACAATGAGTCTTCGGTCCTGAAACTGCTGGGCAGAGATCAGAGATATTCCAAGAGCGATCTCGCTAAAAAAACGGGTAAATCCACCGCTACGATTCAGCGAATTATCAGAAAACTGACGGACAAGGGCCTTATCAAGCGCATCGGTTCTAACAAGGCCGGATACTGGACGATGTTATAAAACCGTATTCTTCGGCATCTGCGCCCGGACCGAATCGAGATATTGACGCAGTGCGGCCTTCTCCGGAAGGTCGCTTTTATTGTCCCGGGCGGCTTCCAGCACGCGTTGGGCGGTCTGTTCGGACAATTCCAGCAGGTCGTTGTCGGTGTATAGATTCGCGGCGTGGAAGGCGGGGAGTCCGTGCTGGTCAACGCCGAAAAAGTCCCCGGGGCCCCGAAGTTTCAGGTCTTCGTCTGCGATCTTGTCGCCTGAAAGACAGTCCCGGATGGTGATGAGCCTTCGGGAGATGAGATCGTCGGCGGGAGGGTTCGGGTTTATGTGGTGGTCCGTCATAAGCACGCAGTAGGATTGCAGGGCGCCCCGGCCAACGCGGCCCCTTAACTGGTGGAGCTGGGACAGGCCGAACCGCTCGGAATTTTCTATGATCATCAGGGTGGCGTTGGCTACGTCAACACCCACTTCTATGACGGTGGTGGAGAACAGCACGCTGATCTCTCCGGCGGCGAAGCGACGCATGACGTCGTTCTTTTCTTTGTCAGGCATCCTGCCGTGGAGCAGCGCGCAGGATATGCCGGAAAAATATTTAGCTCCCGCCTTTTTGAAATTGTCGACGGCGCTCAGCAGATCCAGACCGCTTCCTCCTCCGCCTGGGTTTCCGAAGTTTCCGTAATTCCCGGAGCCCTCACCTTGGCCGTCCTCGTCGTCCGCTTCTTCTTCCGTATCTCCGATGGCGGGATGCACTATATATACCTGCTGCCCCTCCCGGGCCAGGCTGGCGGCCCAGTTATATATCCGGTCCCGCCTGCGGCCGTCGTCGAGGTAGGTTATTATGGGCTTTCTGCCGGTGGGAAGCGTGTCCAGCCGGGAAATGTCAAGGTCGCCGTAAAGTATCATTGCCAGCGTACGGGGGATGGGAGTGGCCGTCATGACCATCACGTCGGGAGTGTATGAATTGCCGTCGCCGTCAAGGAATGAACCTCTCTGGCGCACTCCGAACCGATGCTGCTCGTCCGTGACCGCCAGGCCCAGTTTGTGCCATCTGACGCCGCTCTGGATCAGGGCGTGGGTGCCGATCACGCACAATGCGGTGCCGTCCGCCACCCGAGACAATATAGCCTCTTTTTTCTTGCCTGTGACCGCGCCGGTGAGCAGCGCGCAGGACACTCCCAGCTTGCCGAATACGGGGGCAATATTGGCGTAATGCTGTTCTGCCAGCACTTCCGTGGGCGCCATCAGCGCGGACTGCACGCCGTTGCCCGCAGCCATCAGCATTGCCAGCATTGCCAGCACCGTCTTTCCGGAACCCACGTCTCCCATCACCAGCCTGTTCATGGGGCGCGCAGAAGCCATATCCGCCATTACCTCGCGCCATACGGACTGCTGCGAAGAGGTGAGTTCGAAGGGGAGGGACTGTTCGAGTTTGTACGTCAGTTCGGAGGGATTGAACCGGATGCCTTGAGAGTTGTTGGAATAGCCGCTCTTCATAAGGATCAGTTTCAGCCTGGTCTCTAAGAGCTCGTCGAAAGCCAGCCTCCTCCGGAACCGTTCGCCGTCCCCGAGCGTTGCCGGGCAATGTATCCCGCGCATCGCCTCGTCCTTGCCGGGAAGCCCGATGCCGTCTATTATTTCCCGGGGCAGCGTCTCCTTAAAAGGTGGCAGCAGCGCCAGGGCTTCTTTTATCAATTTGCGAAGGAGCTTCTGATTGATACCTCTGGTCAGGGGATATACGGGATATATGCCGCTGAATTCTTCGGCCCGCCGTTCCGCTTCGGACAGTACGTTTTCATTGCCGCCGCTGCCACTGCCGTAACTGCCGTCGTAGCCGAAACCGTCTCCCTCGCCTTCGCCGGCCAGGATCGTGAATTCGGGATTGACCAGTTCCGGCCCCCGGTAGCCACGGGTGACCCGGCCGAAAAACATCGCCTCCGCGCCCTTCTCAAATTTGCCCCTGTTGTATTGCTGATTGTAAAAAGTGACGCAGGCCCTGCCGGAACCGTCTTCCACCACCAGGTTCAGCGCCGATCTCTTACGGTCGATCTGCCTGAATGAAGCGCGCATTATCCTGGCCCTGAGAGTGCCCGACATGCCTTCCCTGAGCTCCGCCGCCCGGAGGACGTTCGTGCGGTCCTCGTAATAACGCGGCAGCAGCCTCACCAGGTCGTCAACGGTCTCGACCCCCAGCTCTTTCAGCTGCAGGGCCCGTTTCTTGCTGACTCCTTTCAGGAAGGTAACGTTTACGGACAATTGCTTTTCTCCTCTGCCTCGCGCTTCACTCGCCGTCGCCGTACTCCGATCCGGAAGCGTCATCGAACACCTCCGCGCCCGCCGCGCCGTCAATATCCTCCAGGCCCAGCGCGTTGCTGCCGTTATTCTCTCCCAGCTCCGCTCTGCCCAGCCTCTTGTTGATCACCCTGTTCCGCTTCTCCGCGTCGTCCAGCGCGTTCTCGGCCTCGTTGAGCTTCTTTCTGACCTTCTTAAGCTGGTCGGAGAATTTGCCGTATTGATCCCGCACTTCCGCCAGCAGGCTCCGGATCTCCTCCGCCTTGCGGTTGATCTCTACCGTCCTCATGCCCATTGCCAGAGAATTCAGCAGCGCCGCCACGGTGCTGGGACCGCACAGCAGCACGCGGCTCTCGGAACGGATCTTGGCCGTCAAATTCTCGTCGGAAGTCATTTCGGCGTACAGCCCTTCGGTGGCAAGATACAGTACCGCGAAGGGCGCCGTTTCGGGCTCGTGGATATATTCGGAAACGTCCCGGGCCTCGGTCACCAGCCGCGCCTTCAGCGCCTTCCGGGCCTCCTGCATCGACGCCATATCTCCCTCGTCCATGGCCTTGCACAGCCTGGCGTAATCTTCGATGGGGAACTTGGAGTCGATGGGCAGGTACACCACCGTGTTGGACGCGGTGTGCATCCTGACAGCGAACTCCACTCTCTTCTGGGAGTCCGGATTGGTGGCCACGTTGGTCTCGTAAAGCGTGGGGACTATATCGTCGAGTATGCTCTTAAGCTGGGTCTCGCCCCAGGTGCCTCTGGCCTTGACGTTGGACAATATCCTGTTAAGCCCGCTGACGTTGTCCGTGACGCTGACGGACAATTCTTTCATCTCGCCCAGGGAGCGGTACACGTTTTCCAGCTGCTGGGAGACCGTCAGGAAGGAGGCGTCAAGCCGTTTGGTAAGCGTTTCGCTCAGCTTTTCGTCCACCGTGCCCCGGATCTTGTCCAGCTCCACCCGCAATATCTCCGCGTTCCTGCGGCTGTTGTCCGAATTCTTCTCCAGCAGTTCCTGGAGCTGTTTGGATATGCTGCGCTGGGACTCCAGCTGGGTCTTGAGGCTCTCTCTTGAAAACTCTCCGAAACGCTCGGAACTGCGCTGCTCGCTGTTGCGCTGCTCCTCGGACATGGAATCGAACCGCTGGAACATTGCCGGCAGCAGCGCCGCTTTTTCTTTTATTTTTTCCTGGTCGTCAAGCAGTTTTTCCTGATCGTCCAGCAGCTTTTCCTGGGCGCGGCCCAGCGCTTTTGCCTTGCAGGCAGAAACGATCAGCGCGGCAACGGCGGCGATCAGCGAACACGATGATACATTAAGGACGATGATCAGTAAAATGTCGTTCATTTGGACCTCCGTACCGGGAAGTTCGGCATATGGATATCGGCTTAAAAAACCTGTCAGCGGTTGTTCATGGTCTCCAGCCTGGACTCTTCCGTCATGGACATGGCGGTGATACGGTCGACTTCTATGAAGCGTTCCGCCAGCCTGGGCATGTGAGTGGTGGCAAAGAAGGCGATGTTGTGCTGGGTCATTACGGAAAAGATGTTGTACAGCGCGTCGGAAGCGTCTGCGAAGTTCACGGTCTCGAACAGTTCGTTCAGCGCCACCAGGGCGTAGGGCGTCAGGCTGTCTATTATCTTGGCGATGGACTGGGCCTCGGATTCGAACCTCTTCAGAAGGTCCCTGTTCGGGTCCGAAACGTCAGTAAAGCATACGAATATGCCGCTCCTCACGGACAACGTGGCGTCTTTGCATATGACGGGCAGGCCGCACTGGGCAAGTATCTGGGCGGTGCACACGGCGCGGAGCAGGGCCGTCTTGCCCACGCCTCCCGGTCCGGTCACCACGATGCCGCTGCGTTCCGGCGTCAACAATATGTCGTGGGGCACTCCGAAATCCTTGCCCGACAGCACTTCATAGGGGTCGAACAGGGCGAGCACCGACGTTACCGCCGATTCCGCCTCCGTGACCTGGGGGAACATATAATGGGCTCCGGCCTTCCCGAAAGCGGCGCAGAGATCCGCGCAGAAACGATAGAAGCGGAGTTCCGAAGAAAGTTCTCCGAAGAGGCCCAGCAGCTGCTCGCAGGACTCCACGGTCCTGTCATCCAGCGCGTCAAGGGCGTAGGTGAGCATTGGCATTATCTCTTCGGCAGTCACCGTGGAAGAGAGGTCCGGGCCGCTGCCGGGAGCGGCGCTGGCAGAGGAGAAAGAGGCTTTTTCGGCCTCGGTCTGGGTGTAGAGCATATTGAGATCTACAGATTCCACCGAAAGGTTCTCGTTGAGCCCCAGAAGCAGTTCCACCGTGTAATCGCCGGCGTCCGCGTCAAGTATCTTTTTAGCTCTGGGCACGTCCGAAAATGCGAAGGAAGCGTACATCCTGATGCACGTCTCCTTGAACTCCAGAAGCCCCTCGGCGTAGAGCGTGCTGGAGGCCAGTATGTCGATAAGTTCCTTAAGGCGTCCGGACAGTTCCAGGAACTTTTTAAGGTTCAGTCGGATCATTTCCATCTTGGCGGCAGGTTCTCCCGCCGCGCCGGCCGCGGCCGCAGTAGCGCCGTCGTCCTGGTGCCTTTTCGCGATCAGCTGTTTTCTTTCGTCCTGCCACTGTTTTCTGTAATCGTGGGCGTCCGCGGAGACTTCTTCCAGTTTCTTAAGGAGCCCTTCGGAAGAAAGGAAATCCCTGGCGATCTCCCGGCGGTGAACGATGTTCTCGGGGTCGGAAAGGGGAGAACGGAGCACAGACCTGGCATAGATCAGCTTATCTCCGTCCTTTTCGTCGGGGTAGATGAGTTCGGGCAGCGCGTCGAGCCTGAGGTCTTCGGCGCCTATGATCTTTATATGTTCGTCAGGTCTGAGTTCTAAAAGATTGATAGTAGACATGATCTTGCCTCCCCTCAGAATTTGCGGTTGTTCCTGAAGCGCAGCAGCAGGTCGCTCTTGTCCAGCCCGTATCTGGTTATTATGTCGGTGGCCCTGGAGTCGTCGCCCCGGTGCACCGTCTTGAATCTGAAAGTGCGCTTGCCGTCTTTAGAGGTGATGGCGTCGAGCAGCGGCACGTTTTCGGGGACTATGTCGGATATGGTGTCGTTGCTGCCCCTGGTGTTGAAGGTCCGAACCGCGCAGATGCCGTGAGCCCCTCTGGCGGAGAATTCGGACAGTTTCTCTACGCAGTCGTTGAGCTCTTTTATGTTGCTTTCTTCCGAGTCGGGCCAGAGCACCAGCAGGAGAGAGTCGCGCAATTCATTATCCGGGGGAAGGAGTTCGGGGTCGTAGCCGTGGGAGCAGAGGTATATGCCGGACACGGGCATCATCGATCCCATTGCCGCGGGCACCGGCATTCCCAGCATAAAGAAGATGTGGGCGATGGCGATGGCCTTGAGGAAGGAAGTCTTGCCGCTGCCGATGGGTCCCGCCATAAGAGACATGGCGTCTTTCCTGTGAAGCGTCAGGTTGTTCATGACCACGGTGCGGCCGAGGTTGTTCCTGCGGAGCAGCAGAAGTGAAATGTCGCACAGGTTGATGAGGTCGGTGGTGCGGCGGCTGGGCCTGGGGTTGCAGAGGGGGATGCTGTTCTTCTTAAGAATGCCGTATATTTTGGACAGGTTCAGCAGGTATTCCAGATGAGGCCCGAAGGCGGATACGGAGGAGGACAACGTGAGCAGCGTATTCTCCTGCTTCTCGCAGAAAGCGTTTACGGAGGAGAACAGTTCCGGCCGCAGCGATTTCAGCTGGTCGGACAACGCGTCCGGCAGTTCGGCCACGCCGGAGTGGGTGCCTGCCCTGCGCTGAGGTATCTTTCCCGTAAGTTCAAGTTCGCAGTCGGTGAGCTCTCCGTCCCGGCACGTAAAGCGGAGCTTAATGAGCGGCAGCGCCGCAAGTTCCCGGCGGATGTAGGATATCCTGGTGCGTATGTCGGAAAGCTCTTTCGCGTATCTCTGGGGGAAGTCCAGAAGCGCTCTGATCTCGGCGGCCATGGCGCCCGGATTCCTGTCCACCTGCCTGGACTGTATCGTGTCGCAGGCTTCCAGCAGCTCCTTCGCCAGCTTCAGCATGGCAAGAGTCTTTTCCTGGGAGCCTCTCAGCCTGGAGCAGGTCTTTAAAGTCCTTCCGAGGGCGTAAAGTTTTTTGAAGATGTCGTTGAAATAGCCGTTGAGCTCCGGGTCGCAGACTCCGGACACCAGCAGCCTGATCTCTCCAAGCCTGGCGTTGAACTCCGCGTCGCCGCTCCTGGAAGCGAGGGCGCTTTCCTCGAATTCGAGGTACATCTGGGCCGCGGTCTGGTTGGCCGCGTCTTCGCCGAGGCAGTCGTCTATAAACGTTTTAAGGTCTGTATCTTCGAGACATTTGAAAAATAATTCTTTCTTCATGCGAGACATCTCCTTGCCGTCCCCCGGCGGATCGGTGGTCTTCCTGAAAGTATACTCCTGACAGGTCCGGATTACAAGTGAAACATACCGGGAAAGGAGCGTTCCGGGGGCGCGGAAGGGACGGCGGGGCAACCGCACGGACGCCTTTTAAGTGCCCTTTAAGTGCTTTGAGAGCGCCGTTTACACGCCTTTTAAGCGCCGTTTACACTTGTAAATCGGGCCGGGATAATGTACAATTCCGTCAACGATACCCGCGGGAGGTCAATATTGTTATGCTTAGCAAACGTGAAAAGTTTCTGGAGGCGGTGCCGGTCTGGGCTGAAGGCAGAAGCCTCGAAATGAATCTCAGCCTGGTCTTTTCCGTAAAAGCGGAATTCAAGCCGGGTAAAAAGTACGAACTGGCGCTCACCGCCTCTTCGGTATATATGGCGTTCATCGACGGAAGATTCCTGTCGATGGGTCCCGCGCGCTGTGGCCACGGGTTCTACCGCGTTGACCGTCTGGAACCGGATCCCTTCGGAAACGCAGAAGGCGGGAACGGCCCCGTCTATAAAGAGATCGAGATCGTCGTCGCGGGGTACAACGTCAATTCCTTCGCCTACCTGGACATGCCTGCGTTCCTGTGCGCCGAGCTCACGGAAGACGGCAGCGTGATCGCCGCCACGGCCCCTGAAAGCCGGGCTTGCTGCTGCGCCTCGGGAGGATCGAAAACCGCGCCTTTTTCCGCCCGGGTGTACGTGGAGCGGATACAGAAGATACAGAGATATTCCTTCCAGAGAGCCTTTTCGGAGGCGTATGATCTCAGGAGAGGCGCGAAGGATGCCGGAAACGTGAAGCTGGCCGTGGCGGAAGCTGGCGTGTTCCTGGAAAGGGGAGTGCCCGCGGCGGACCACAGCATCGAGCGGCCCGTATCCGTCCTGTGCCGCGGCAGGGCAGAGCGCAGGACGATAAAGCCGGAAGAGCGGATCGTCAACCGCTACATCTGCGATCCCAGAGACACTTTCAAATGCTATCCGTTGTCGGAGCTGGAAGCGTGCACTGCCTGGGAAGCACAGGGCATAACTACGGAACCCGTGAGCGTTGACCAGGTGCCCTTCGGGCCGGCGGTCATAGGCGGAGGAGAGTTTGCCGTGATCGACATGGGCGCGGAATACACCGGAATGATCGGCCTGGAGATCGACGCGGAGGCGGAGGCGGAGATATACGTCATGGAATCGGAGCTCCTCACCGGCGGTATGCCCGACGGAGTGGATTTCCACAGGCTGGGGGACGTGGATCTTGTCAAGTGGACAGTGCCCGCAGGCGCTCATTCGCTGCTGTCTTTCGAGCCTTATTCTTTCAGATACGCTAAGATCGTCGTTTTCGGCGGGGCAGTTGACGTCCGGGAGTTCTACGTGCGCAGATATTCGTTTAAGAAGATCGAAAAAGCCGCGCCGGAGAGATTGTCCCCGAAACTGAAGCGCATATACGACGCCGCGGTGGAAACGTTCCGCCAGAACGCAGTTGACATCTATATGGATTGTCCCTCGAGAGAACGGGCAGGGTGGCTCTGCGACAGCTATTTCACATCCCGCACGGAAAAATGCCTCACCGGAGAATCGCTGGTGGAGCGCAACTTCCTGGAGAACTTCCTGCTGCCGGACCGCTTCGATTTCCTGCCCGAGGGAATGCTGCCCATGTGCTACCCTTCGGACCATAACGACCATATGTTCATACCCAGCTGGGCAATGTTCTACGTTCTGGAACTTAAAGAGTATTTCGACCGCACCGGTGACGCGGAACTGGTGGCCTTCGCCAGGCCTAAAGTGTACGGCCTCATCGACTACTTCGAGCGGTTCATAAACGAGTTCGGCCTCCTGGAAAAGCTGGAATCCTGGGTGTTCGTGGAATGGTCCAGGGCAAACCAGCTGGTGCAGGACGTGAACTTCCCCCAGAATTTCGTATACTCCCGCATGCTGATCGACGCCGGAAAGCTGTACTCCGACAACGGCCTCATCGCCCGTGGAGAGCAGATGCTCAGGACCGCGGCCGCCATGTCATTCACCGGCAGATTCTTCTGCGACAACGCGTACCGCCGGGGCGACCGCCTGGTGCTCAGCGGCGAATGCACCGAATGCTGCCAGTATTACGCTTTCTATTTCGGAGCCGCGGACGAACAGACCCATCCCGAGCTGTTCGATATAATGGTCAACGAATTCGGCCCGGACCGCCAGGCCAGAGGCGCCTATCCCGAAGTCGCTCCCGCCAACGCCTTCATCGGCAACTACCTGAGGCTCGACTGGCTCATGCGTACCGGCAGAAAGGACAAAGTCCTTGATAATATAGAGGGCTATTTCTATTCGATGGCCGAGAGGACCGGTACTCTCTGGGAGCTCATGCAGGACGTGGCCAGCTGCAACCACGGATTCGCTTCCCACGTTGCCGTGTGGCTCTGTGAAAATGACTGAGTTCCGGGATCGTGATGCCTGATCTTTTCGGGCAGTGGGGCTCAATGAAAACCACGTATCTCCGGACGTTAAGTCGTGTCATTTTTAATTGACGGTCTGAAACGAAGCGGCCCGGGCGGGACGCTTAAGAGGCAGGCCCCGGTCAGCCGGGCTGCCGCAGATCTTCGCCGTCCGCCGGGAGCTCCGCCAGCATGGCGATCAGTTCCGAATTGGAGGGGCGTTTTCTGAAAAACGGAAAACGGGCCCTCCATATTTCGTTGTCCCGGACGATAAAAGTCAGAAGACGTATCGCCCGCTCCACCGAGCCCGGGCTCCTGCCGTATTTTTCCCCGAGCAACGGATAGATCTCCTTCGAAAGAGTCATCCGTTCCGGGGAATACCGCTCCAGGACCGCCGCGTCCACCAGATAGTTGAAACCTTTATAGGAAGGGTAGATCTCCATGGCGAGAAGCAGCGACTTGACCCTGTTTACGAATAGGAGCCGTTCGCTTTTCAGGCCCGTCCTGCCGCATCCGGGGCCGTACATCCTCTCCAGTTTGTCGGCGATCTCGTAAGGCTCGGAGGGCCTCAGGAACTGGTACGTCAGATCTGCGTCGCCGAGGCGTCTGGCGGCGTATTCCAGGATCCTCCAGGACAGTATGAGCACGTCCGAAGGCCCCGAACGGGGATGGGCCCTGCGAAAGCTCACTATCGTCTCGATCTGTTCCCTGGCCGCGGCATCCTGCTCCGCCGGGTCGATTATCAGCACGTCGGGGCAGTCTCCGGTCGAAGCCCTGAGCGCCTCTCCGACGTCCGTGTTTACGTCTGTTACCTTAAATCCTTCTTTACGTTCTATCTCTCGCTTGATCAGTTCTCGAGAAAAAGTAGAATCCGATACTCGATTCGGAATATATATGATCTTTATCATTGGTACCTCCTGTGCATACATATCCCGGTTGATCTGGCTTTACGAGAGCCCTTCCTGCCGTTTCGAATTGTACACGTGTTGACGGAATAGTCAAAACCCCGCCTGATCTGCCAAAAAACTCGGGCAAAAATTTATATAAATATATTGACAAGTTTTGTGAAGTGTGATACAATTATCCCGCAGCCTGAAGAGAGGAAAACCCCGGATGGAAAGAGCCGGATCCCGCGGCTGCCCTACGCCGCTTATAAAGGAGATGCTTTTATGGAAAAGAGTTTATACAGTCTGATGCTTATGGACGACGTGGTCAGGGAAGTGGACAAGCTTGCCTTCAGAAGAGGCACCAACCGCTCCAATCTGGTCAACCAGATACTGGCAGAATATCTGTCCATGACCACTCCGGAAAAACGCATCGGCAATATTTTCAGATATATCGAAAACGTCATGAACCGGGATTCCGGCATCGTGCCTTTCGTCGACGAAAACGCCAGGACCATGCTTATGAAGAGCAGCCTGGAATACAAGTACCGTCCCACTATTAAGTACGAAGTGGAACTGTACAAGATTCCCCGCGGGGCGATCGGCGAACTGACCGTCATATTCAGGACCCAGTCCGACGCACTCATCGGCTCCGTGAACCGGTTCCTGGAACTGTGGATGAGCCTGGAAGAGCATTATCTTACCAAGTATTTCCAGGGCGATCCCGGCGATTACAGAGTAGGCGACGGAAAGTTCATCCGCGGGATCCATCTGCGCTCCGACCGGGACTACAGCGACGAATCGGTAGGCGACACCATTTCCGCCTATATAAGGCTGTTCGACGAGCTTATAAAGGGATACCTGGGAGGCGGGTACGACGCAGACGACATAGAGCGGAAATACGTTGACGCGCTGAACAAGGGTATAGGCATACTTTGACGGGACGGGCGTAATTTGACCGCCCGACGGCGCGGGTCCGACGGCTCCGCCGGATATTTGGAATATAACTAAAAGGAGGCATCGAAAATGAATGCTGAAAAATTTACGAAAAAATCACTTGAAGCGCTGGGCGCGGCGCAGAGTATAGCCGTTGAAAACGACAATCAGCAGGTCACCCAGGAGCATCTGCTCTACGCGCTGATCGACCAGAACGGAGGCCTTATAGGCAGCCTGCTCAGGGCAATGAACGTTGACACCGACCGGCTGCTGGGGGAGGTCGACGGACTGATCCGGGCGCTGCCGAGAGTCACCGGCAGCGGAAGAGAAGCGGACAAGATATATATCGACCCTCAGACCGACAAGGCGTTGACACTTGCCGCTTCCATCGCCGAAAAGGCGAAGGACGAGTACGTTTCCGTGGAGCACGTGATGCTGGGCATCATCGAGCGCCCTTCGGATAAAGTGGGTCAATTGCTTAAAAAGTACGGCATCGACCGGGCCTCTTTCCTCAAGGCGCTGGAGAGCGTGAAGAGCGGCAGAGTCACCAGCGACGATCCCGAGAGCACCTACGACGCCCTCAACAAGTACGGCACCGACCTGGTGGAAAGGGCGAGGGCCCAGAAGCTCGACCCGGTCATCGGCCGTGACAAGGAGATCCGCAACGTCATCAGGATCCTCTCCAGAAAGACCAAGAACAACCCCGTGCTGATCGGCGAACCCGGCGTGGGCAAGACGGCCATCGCCGAGGGCCTGGCCCAGCGTATCGTGGCGGGAGACGTGCCCGAAGGCTTAAAGAACAAGACCATCATCTGCCTCGACATGGGCGCCCTGATCGCCGGAGCCAAGTTCAGAGGCGAATTCGAAGAGAGGCTGAAGGCCGTGCTGGAGGAAGTGCGCCGGTCCGAAGGCCGGGTGATCCTCTTCATAGACGAGCTCCACACCATAGTAGGGGCCGGAAAGACCGACGGAGCCATGGACGCGGGCAACCTTTTAAAGCCCATGCTGGCCAGAGGCGAGCTCCACTGCATCGGCGCCACCACCCTGGACGAGTACCGCAAATATATCGAAAAAGACGCCGCCCTGGAGCGCAGGTTCCAGCAGGTGATGGTGGACGAACCTACCGTTGAGGACACCATATCGATCCTGAGAGGCCTTAAAG